>JBKOVB010000088.1:0-78669 GCA_046723735.1 Actinomycetota bacterium
CCGTTGCGCTCGAGCCTGTCGACTGGGTGGCGGCCCTCGCCGTGGCCTTGTGCGCACTGCTGGTGAGCGAGCTCAGCAAGGCCCTTCGACGGCGAGGGACACGTCGGTCAGCGACGCGCTGAGCGGCAGGGCTTTCGGCCCTACCGGGCCGGTGTTCTGGGTCAGATGCTGCGCTCAGGGGCAGGGCCAGGATCCCTGGGCCGGAGGTCCGTTCCGATGCTGGAGCTGCAGGGGCTGTCGAAGCAGTACGACGACCTCAAGGGCTTGGACGACTGCAGCTTTCGAGCGGTGCCCGGGCGCCCCCGACGGGCCGTGACGCGCAGTGATCCGCTGAGGGCCCACGGTGCCCGGGATGTCTTGCGACATCACGATGGGATGGTGGGCGAGGGGGGAGTTGAACCCCCACGTCCTTACGGACACACGGACCTGAACCGTGCGCGTCTGCCATTCCGCCACTCGCCCGAGTAACGAGGGACAACGGTAGCAGCCCCCTGGATACGATCTCGGCTGAGGCGGGAAGGGGTACGGCGTGGGTGTCCTGCAGCGCTTCGAGCGCAAGCTCGAGGGTCTGGTGCAAGGCGCCTTCACGCGCGCGTTCGGCGGCTGGGTCGAGCCGGTCGAGGTCGCCGCCGCCCTCACCCGCGAGGCGGAGGACAAGAAGGCGATCGTCGCCGCCGGGCGCGTGCTGGTGCCCAACGCCTACGTCGTGGAGCTGGGCCGCTCCGACGCCGACCGCCTCCACGAGTACGACGAGCCGCTGCGCAGGGAGCTGGCCAGCATGGTCGGCGAGGCCGCGCAGGAGCACGGGTGGTCGTTCGTGGGGCCCGTCGACGTGCGGTTCCTGGAGGTCGACGACCTCGCGACAGGCGCCTTCCGCATCCGCAGCTCCGCCGTACCAGGGGACGTGGCCGAGCCCACGCCGGCAGCAGGCGCGGTGCTCGAAGGGCCGCTCGGCCCGGTCCCGCTCGGCCCGCACACCGTCCTGGGCCGGGCGGAGGGGGCCGACCTGGTCCTTGCTGACACCGGCGTCTCCCGCCGGCACGCCGAGCTGCTGACGAGTGACGCCGGCACCCTGGTCCGCGACCTCGGCTCGACCAACGGCACCTGGGTCAACGGCGTCAGGGTGCACGAGCAGCTCCTGCACGACGGCGACCACCTCACCGTCGGGGCGACCCAGCTGGTCTTCCGGTCGGGGCGCTGATGGGCAGCGCGCTGGTCGTCGCTCTCGTCAAGTACGGACTGCTCGTTCTGCTGTGGGTGTTCGTGCTCGTCACGGTCCGCACCATTCGGGTCGACCTGTGGGGCAGGCCCGCCGAGCGCCGCGACGTCAAGCCGAAGAAGGTCAAGCAGCACAGGGGATCTGCGCACAAGATCGTCGTCACCGAGGGCCCGCTCAAGGGCACCGAGCTGCGGCTGGCCGCCCAGCCGGTCACGCTCGGCCGCGGTGACGACTGCACGCTCGTCCTGGCGGACGACTACGCGAGCACCCACCACGCGCGGCTCACGCCGGACGGCAGCAGCTGGTGCCTGGAGGACCTCGGCTCGACCAACGGCACCTACCTCGGCAAGGCCAAGGTCACCCGCTCCACCACCGTCCCGCTCGGCACCCCGATCCGGATCGGCAAGACGACCCTCGAGCTGCGCTCATGACGCTTCACCTGCGCTGGGCGGCGCGGTCCCACCCCGGCCTGCTACGCCCTCTCAACGAGGACTCCGTGTACGCCGGGCCGCGGCTGCTCGCGGTCGCCGACGGCATGGGCGGCCACGCAGCCGGCGAGGTCGCGAGCGCCGTCGCCATCGCGGCCGTCGCCCCGCTCGACGAGGACGTACCCGGCGCCGACCTGCTGGCCGACCTGCAGGGGGGAGCCCGTACGGCGAACGCCCACCTGCGCGACATGGTGGCGGGCGACCCGGCGCTGGAGGGGATGGGCACCACCCTGGTCGCCCTCCTCTTCGACGGCAACCGGCTCGGGCTGCTGCACATCGGCGACTCGCGCTGCTACCTGCTCCGCGGCGGGGTGCTCAGCCAGATCACCCACGACCACACCCTCGTGCAGACCCTCGTCGACGAGGGTCGGCTGTCGGAGGAGGCCGCAAGCACCCATCCGCAGCGCTCCATCATCACCAAGGTGCTCGACGGCCGTGACGACGTGGAGCCCGACCTGTCCGTGCGCGAGGCCCGCGCCGGCGACCGCTACCTCGTCTGCTCGGACGGGCTCACCGGACCGGTCAGCAGCTCCGACACGCTGCGCGAGGCACTGCAGACGCCAGACCTGCAGGACGCGTGCGACCGGCTGGTCGAGCTGGCGCTGCGCGGCGGCGCGCCCGACAACGTGACCGTGGTCGTGGCCGACGTGGTCGACGACGAGCGCAGCAAGGACGCACCAGTGGTGGCCGGCGCCGCGGCCGCCGGTCCTCCCGACGGGCACGAGGACCTCGAGCACCTGCCGGCCTCCCGCGCCCAGGTCGTGGAGGGCCGGACCCCGAAGGCGCGACCGGTCGCCGTCGTACGACCACACCTGACCCCGTCGCGACGCCCCGCCGTCGTCGTGCTCTCGCTGCTCGTCGTCCTGCTCGCCAGCGCCCTCGTCGGCACGCTGTACGTCCGGTCCCAGTACTACGTGGGCCTGGACGCCGGCCAGGTCGCGATCTTCCGCGGCGTGCGCGGAAGCGTGGCCGGGGTCGAGCTCGGCAGGGTCGAGGAGCGCAGCACCCTCAGCGTCGCGCGGCTGTCCGACATCGAGCGCCAGCGCGTCGCGGACGGCATCGTGGCCACCGACGAGCGGGACGCGCGCGCCATCGTCAAGCGGCTCATCGACGACGTGTGCAGCAGCGCAGCCCCGACCCCGACTCCGACCGCCGCCCCGTCGCCCGCGGTCAGCACCCGCCCCGCGGCCACGCCGGCGCCGCTGCCGAGCGTCGCGGCCCCCACCCCGAGCGCCAGTCCCTGCCCATGACCGCCCCCGCCATCCCCGGCCGCCCAGGCCGCAGCGGCCGCACCGCGGAGCTGGGGCTCCTCGCCGGTGCGCTGGCTCTGGTCGTGCTCGCGCACGCCAGCGTCGGCATCGGGCACGACGGTCGGGTCGACGGCAGCACGCTGCGCTTCGCGGTCGTGCTGGTGCTGCTGTTCGGCGGGGCGCACCTCGCGCTGCGCCGGCTCGCGCCGTACGCCGATCCGGTGCTGCTGCCCTGCGTCGCCCTGCTCAACGGGCTCGGGATCGTGCTCGTGCACCGCCTCGACCTGGCCGCCTTCGAGCACGCCCGGCAGGCGCACACCGCGCTACCCCGCGCCGACGGCTCCCTGCAGCTGATCTGGACCGCCGTGGGGCTGGTCGTGTTCGTCGGCGTGCTCGTCCTCGTGAAGGACCACGCGGTGCTCGCCCGCTACGCCTACACGTGCGCGGCCGCCGGCATCGTGCTGCTCCTGCTGCCCGCCGTACCCGGCATCGGCGCGACCATCAACGGTGCGCGCCTCTGGGTGCGGCTCGGGCCGCTCACGCTGCAGCCCAGCGAGATCGCGAAGGTGCTGCTCATGATCTTCTTCGCGAGCTACCTCGTCGCCAAGCGCGACGTGCTGTCGCTCGCGAGCCGCCAGCTGCTCGGTCTCGACCTGCCGCGCGCCCGCGACCTCGGCCCCGTGCTGCTCGCCTGGGCCGCGTCGATCGCGGTGCTCGTCCGCGAGCGTGACCTCGGGTCGTCCCTGCTGTTCTTCGGCATCTTCGTCGTGATGCTCTACATCGCGACGGAGCGCACCTCGTGGCTGGTCATCGGCCTGCTGCTGTTCGGCGCGTCGAGCTTCGCGGCCTACCACCTGTTCGGCCACGTCCAGCGCCGCGTCGACACCTGGCTCGACCCGTTCGCGCACGCCTCCGGCAGCGGATACCAGGTCGTGCAGGGCCGGTTCGGGATGGGTACCGGGGGGCTGCTCGGCACCGGCCTCGGCCAGGGCGCGCCCAGCACCGTGCCGTTCGCCAAGACCGACTTCATCCTCGCGGCGCTCGGCGAGGAGCTCGGCCTCGCCGGCGTGATGGCGGTCCTCGTGCTGTTCGGCCTGGTCGTCGAGCGCGGGCTGCGCGCCGGGCTGCAGTGCCGCGACTCGTTCGGCAAGCTGCTCGCCGGCGGGCTGGCCTTCTCCCTGGCGCTGCAGGTCTTCGTCATCGCCGGCGGCGTCATGGGCCTCATCCCGCTGACCGGCGTGACGCTGCCCTGGCTTTCCTACGGAGGGTCCTCCATCGTCACGAACTTCGCGCTGATCGCGATCCTGCTCCGGATCAGCGACGCGGCCCGCCGGCCCGCGCCCGCGCCCGTCAGCCCGGCGGCTGCCCGGGCCAGCCTGGCCGACGCACGCACCACGGTGATCCGGCGGTGACTGTCACGTGAACCGCCCGCTGCGCCGCGTCGCGCTCGCCTGCATCGTGATGTTCGGGCTCCTGCTCACGCAGGCGAACTGGGTGCAGGTCGTGAAGGGCAAGGAGTACCGGAACGACCCGCGCAACCAGCGCGTGCTGCTGCGCATCTACGAGCGCCAGCGCGGCGCCATCCTCGTCGGGAACGGCAGCAGCCGGGCCGCGGTCGCCGAGTCCGTCGCGACCAAGGATGCCTTGAAATACCTGCGCACCTACCCCGCGGCCGGGCTGTACGCGCCGGTCACCGGCTTCGCCTCCCTGGTCTACGGCTACACCGGTGTGGAGCGGCTGCAGCAGGAGGTGCTGTCCGGCGAGGACGAACGGCTGCTGGTACGGCGGCTGTCGGACTACATCACCGGACGCACCGTCCAGGGCGGGTCGGTCGTCCTCACGATCAACCCGAAGGCGCAGCAGGCGGCGTACCAGGCGATGCGCGGCAAGCACGGCGCGGTCGTGGCGCTCGACCCGCGGACCGGTGCGGTGCTCGCGATGGTCAGCACCCCGTCGTACGACCCGTCGGTTCTCACCACCCACGACCGCACGAAGATCACGGGCGCCTACCAGCGGCTGCTGAAGGACCCCGCCGACCCGCTGGTGAACCGCGCGGTGGAGCGCACCTACCCGCCGGGCTCGACCTTCAAGCTGGTCACCGCCGCCGCCGCGCTGGACGCCGGGTACGGCCCCACAAGCAGGCTGTCGTCGCCCACGGTGCTGGACCTGCCCGGCACCACCGCCGACCTCGGCAACTTCGGCGGCGAGCACTGCGGCAACGGCCGGACCACCACGCTCGCCGACGCGCTGCGGATCTCCTGCAACACCGCGTTCGCCTCGCTGGGCATGACGCTGGGTCAGGACCGGGTGCGGCAGCAGGCCGAGGCGTTCGGCTTCGGCACTGGCGGCCTGCGCGTCCCACAACCAGTGGCCTCCTCGGTGTTCCCCGACGACCTCACGAAGGCGCAGACCGCACAGTCCTCGATCGGCCAGTACGACGTGCGAGTGACCCCACTGCAGATGGCGATGGTGGCGGCGGGCATCGCCAACGACGGTGTCGTCATGAAGCCGTACCTCGTGCAGCGGGTGCAGGCGCCGGACCTGTCGACGCTCGCGGTGGCCAAGCCCGAGGTGCTGCACCAGGCGGTGTCGCCGCAGGTGGCCGCGCAGCTGACGAGGATGATGGAGCTCGTGGTCTCCTCCGGCACCGGCACGAGCGCGCGCATCGCCGGGACGGCGGTGGCCGGCAAGACCGGCACCGCGCAGCACGGGCAGGGTGCCGCGCCGCACGCCTGGTTCGTGGGTTTCGCCCCGGCCAACGACCCGCAGGTGGCGGTCGCCGTGCTCGTCGAGGACGGCGGGACGCTCGGCTCCGAGGCGACCGGCGGCCGGGTCGCGGCCCCGATCGCCAAGCGCGTGATGCAGGCGGTGCTCGGTGGTCGATGAGGGACGCGTGGTGACGCAGCTGGTGGGCAGCCGCTACGCCCTGGAGGAGGTGATCGGCCGCGGCGGCATGGCCGAGGTGTGGCGCGGGCACGACACCCGGCTCGACCGGCCCGTCGCCGTCAAGGTCCTGCGCCCCGACCTCGCACGCGACCCTGCCTTCCAGTCGCGGTTCCGTCGGGAGGCGCAGGCCGCCGCGTCGCTCGAGGCCCCGAACGTCGTCGCCGTCTACGACACCGGTGAGGACGAGCAGGGCGTGCCCTGGATCGTGATGGAGCACGTCGCGGGCCGCACGCTGCGCGACATCCTCGCGACCGAAGGCCGGCTCCTGCCGCAGCGGGCCCTGGAGGTCGCGGTCGACATCTGCTCCGCGCTCGAGGTCGCGCACCAGGCGGGCATCGTCCATCGCGACATCAAGCCCGGAAACGTCATGCTGACGAGCCAGGGCGACGTGAAGGTCATGGACTTCGGCATCGCGCGGGCTGCCGCCGGCAACGAGTCGACGATGACCCGCACCGAGGCGGTCATCGGCACGGCGGCGTACCTGTCGCCCGAGCAGGCCCGCGGCGAGCACGTCGACGCCCGCTCCGACCTGTACTCCCTGGGCTGCCTGCTCTACGAGCTGCTGACCGGGACCCCGCCGTTCGTCGGGGACAGCGCCGTGGCGGTGGCCTACCAGCACGTCCGCGAGGACCCGGTGCCGCCCTCGACGTACGTCACGGGGCTGTCGCCCGACGTGGACGCCATCGTCCTTACCGCCATGGCGAAGAACCCCGCGCACCGGTACGCCGACGCCGACGCCATGCGGGAGGACCTGCTGCGCGCGGCGGCCGGGGAGCGGGTGCTCGCCGTACCCGTGCTGCTCGCCGACGGCCCCGAGGAGACGGTGCCGGCCCGACCTGAGCACCGGCCTCGGCTGGTGTGGTCGGTGTACGGCGCGGTGCTGACGCTGCTGCTGGTGCTCACTGCCGTGCTGGTGCACGCGGTGCTCGGTTCGCCGTCCGACCTCATCAAGGCGCCGACCGTCGTGGGCAAGACGCAGCAGGAGGCGATGGACGAGCTGAGCGCGGCGGGTCTCAGCGTCGACAAGGTCACCGGGGTCTTCAACACTGCCCCGCTCGGCACCGTGCTCGCGCAGAGCCCCGACAAGAACTTCTACGTACGACGAGGCGGGTCGGTCGACCTCACGGTGTCGCGAGGACTGGAGATGTCGAAGGTGCCGGCCGTCGTGGGGCTGACCAGCGACGAGGCGCAGGCCACCCTCGACGCCGCCAAGCTCGCCGTCAAGACGGTGAGCAAGGACGGCAACTTCCCGCAAGGCCAGGTGCTCTCGACATTGCCCGCGCCTGGCACGGTGCTGGCCGCGAGCAGCCCGGTGACGCTCGTCGTCGCCTCCGGCCGCAACAAGGTGCCCGACGTGCGGGGCATGACCTCCGACCAGGCGATCAGCACGCTCGCTGCCGCCGGGTTCGCGATCGGCATCCGTCCCGTCGAGTCGTCGGTCACGCCGGGGACGGTGCTCGACCAGTCGCCGGTGGGCTCGCTCCAGGAGCGCGGCTCCGACGTCATCATCGACGTGGCCGCGGAACCCGACAGGTCCGGCTGAGCCGACAAGCCTTGCGGCTCAGCACACGCTTCGCTTCGGCGCTCAGGCGAAGGCGGCCAGTCGCTTCTCCTCGACCCGGGCGGCCAGCTCGGGCGCCAGGTCGGTCGCTCGGGTGTCACCGCACTGGCGCAGCCACGTCGCCAGCAGGATGTGGCCGCCCTGGGTCAGCACCGACTCGGGGTGGAACTGAACCCCCTCGACGGCGTGGTCGCGGTGCCGCAGGGCCATCACGACACCACCCGGCGTGCGACCGGTGACCTGCAGCTCGGGGGGCAACGTGTCCTCCTCCACCGCGAGGGAGTGGTAGCGCGTCGCGGTGAACGGGCTCGGCAGCGCGTGGAGCACGCCTGCGTGCTGGTGCACGACCTCGCTGGTCTTGCCGTGCAGCAGCTCGGGGGCGCGGCCGACTGTGGCGCCGTGCGCGACGGCGATCGCCTGGTGGCCCAGGCAGACCCCCAGCAGCGGCACCCCTTCGTCCTCGCAGGCGCCGACCAGCTCGACGCTTGCCCCGGCCTGCTCAGGCGCACCCGGACCGGGACTGAGCAGCACACCGTCGTACCCGCGCACGTCCAGCGGCTTCACCGCGTCGTTGCGTACCACGGTCGTGTCCGCCCCGAGCTGGCCAAGGTACTGCACGAGGTTGAAGACGAAGCTGTCGTAGTTGTCGACGACGAGGACCCGGGTCACGCCACCACCGTACGACGGGGACGGGTCGCCCCGCGGAGGTGATGCTCGATCACGCATGGCGATGCCTGATCCGGCATGCGGCTGCGAAGAACGGACACGCCGGGCTGGGCCCCGCGTCCCGTGGCTGCCACTACGCCTGAGGAGCGGGCGCCTGCTTTGCCGGAGCCTTCTTCGCTGCTGTCTTCTTCGCCGGGGCAGCCTTCGTGGCCGGAGTGGCCTTCGTGGCCGGAGCCTTCTTCGGTGCCGCCTGCTTCGCCGGAGCAGCAGCCTTCTTCGCCGGTGCCTTGTTGGCGGGTGCCTCCGTGGTGGCCTTCGCAGGACGCTTCGCCGCGGTAGCCGCCTTGGCAGGGGTCGCCTGCTTCTTCACCGCGGGCTTTCGGGCGGCGGCCTTCTTGGCCGGCGCCGAAGCCGCCGCGTCGCCGAGGGCAGCACCTGCCGCCTTGGCGCGCTCCTCCTCCACGAGCACCCGGCGCAGCACCTTGCCCACGACGGTGCGGGGCAGGCTGTCCCGGAACTCCACGAGCTTCGGCACCTTGTACGCGGTCAGCGACGCGGCGCAGTGCGCGACGACGTCGTCCTCGCTGAGCGTCGCCCCGGGCGCCTTCACGACGAACGCCTTCACGGTCTCGCCCCGGTAGCGGTCCGGAACGCCGACGACGACGCAGTCCTGCACACCGGGCAGGGTGAACAGCACCTCCTCCACCTCGGTCGGGTAGATGTTGAACCCGCCCGCGATGATGAGCTCCTTCTTGCGGTCGACGATGGTGAAGTACCCGTCCTCGTCCATCACCGCGATGTCGCCGGTCAGCAGGTAACCGTCCTCGGTGAACACGCCCTGCTGGTCGTCACGACCCCAGTAGCCTTGGAACACCTGAGGACCCGCGATCGCGAGCTCACCCGGCTCGCCGACCGGCACCTCGCGCCGGCTGTCCTCCTGGTCGACCACCTTGCACCGGGTGCCCGGCAGCGGCACGCCGATGCTGCCGAAGCGCCCGCCCGTCGTCGGGTTGGCATGGGTCGAGGGCGAGGTCTCGGTCATGCCGTAGCCCTCGATGAGGGTGGCGCCCGAGATCTTCGTGAACTGCTCGGCGATCTCGACCGGCAGCTTCATCGCGCCGGACACGCACAGCCGGATGGAGCGCAGGTCGTGGTCCCTGGCCTTCGGACTGTCGGCGATCGCCTTGTAGATCGGGGGGACGCCGGGGAACAGCGTCGGCTTCCAGCGGTCCACTGCCTCGAAGACCAGGTCCAGGTCGAAGCGCGGCAGCAGCACGATGGTGCCGGCGAGCAGGATCGTGTTCGTCATCGCGACGGTGAGGCCGTAGGCGTGGAACAAGGGCAGCACGGCGAGGGTGACCTCCTTGCCCGCGACCGCACCGGTGTCCCACAGCCGGTTCATGTACGCGTTGGCGACGAGGTTGCCGTGGGTGAGCATCGCGCCCTTCGACAGCCCGGTCGTGCCGCCGGTGTACTGCAGCAGCGCGAGGTCGTCGCCGCTCACCGGCTCCTGGCCGGGCACCGGCGTCGCCTTCCTCAGCAGCGCCTGGAAGTCCTTCGTGCCGGGTGGCACCGGGGCGGACAGCTCGGCCCGCATGCGGCGTGCCTTCGCCACCGGCAGCCGGAGCTTCAGCTGCGACGACCGCGGCAGGTAGTCGACCAGGGAGGTCACGACGACGTGCTCGACCGCCGTGTCCTTCTTGACGTGCAGCACGTTCTGTACGACCCGGTCGAGGGCCACGACGACCTTCGCGCCGCAGTCCGCGAGCTGGTGGCGCAGCTCGTGCTCGGTGTACAGCGGGTTGTGCTCTACGACCACCGCGCCGAGTCGCAAGGCGGCGAAGAACGCGATGACGTTCTGCGGGCAGTTCGGCAGCACCAGCGCGACGCGGTGGCCCTTGCGCACGCCGAGGTCGCGCAGCACGCCCGCGAACCGGTCCACCTGGTCCTTCAGCTCGCGGTACGTCGTGGTGGCGCCCAGGAACGCCAGCGCCACGTGCTGCGGAAAGCTCGCCGCCGCGTCGTCCAGCAGCCGGGTGAGAGCGAAGGTCGGGAACGAGTACGTCGCCGGCACGCCCTCCGGGTAGCTCGCGAGCCAGGGCATCTGCGCGTACGGCGAAACATCGGCCTTCGCGGCTGCCTTGGCCCTGCTCCGGGGCGCGGCGGGGGCGGTGGACTTGCTGGGTGACTTGCGGGGGCCAGGCACGACGGAGCCTCTCAGGCGCACTCGGGACGACCCGCCACGCGCGGGCCGACGAAGATTGTGGCACCTAAGCCGAGCGCCTGTGGCTCGCGGTCAGCCCTCGGGAAGGGTGGGGACGCCCGCCGGCGTGACCGTGGGCGCAGGGACGGGGCTGCTGCTGGGTCCGGGCACCGTGACGTCGGAGTAGGGCAGGGCCGCCTCCACCCGCGGGAACACCCAGACGAACAGCACGGTGACGGCGATCCCCAGCAGTACCAGGGCCTGCAGCGCGCGCAGCGCGAGGGGACCGGGGAGGCGGCGCCAGAGCCAGACGTACATCAGCGCCCCCGCAGGGCAGGCGGCGAGGCCGCGGTCGTCGACTTCAGCTGCGCGCTCTGCAGCACGGCCCGCACGATGAGCCGCTGCTTCGCGGAGTACTTGGGGTTGCAGGTGGTCAGGGTCAGCAACCGTTCGGCCGGCACCGCGCCGGGGTGGTCCGGCACGGCGTACGTGACGCCCACCGCGCTCGGCCGTACGACGAACACGCCGCGCACGGTGTACGTGAACCACCCGGTGCGGGTCTCGAGCACGATCGGGTCACCCGGGGCCAGCTCGTCGAGCCGGTTGAACGGTGCGCCGTACGTCGTCCGGTGCCCGCTGATGACGACGTTGCCGAGCTGACCGGGCAGCGCCGTGCCGGGGTAGTGGCCGGGGCCCTTCTTGAGATCGGCGTGGCTGACGCCCTCCACCACCACGTGCACCTGCTTGCGCCCCAGCGTCGGGAAGTAGATGCGCGCGACACCCTTCCCGTCGACCCAGCGCTCCACGACCGGCCGGGCGGGCACCTTCGGCGGCGGGCTGGCCCACTCCTTGACGAGCGTCCTGTCGAGACGGCTCTGCTGGTGCGCGGTGTAGACGTTCGTGACCTTGAGCTCGTACACGCAGAACAGCAGCACCACGACGCCGACGGTGATGAGCAGCTGACCGAGACCGCGCAGCACGCCGCGCACGGCCTCGCCGCGCGAGCTCTCTTCTCCGCTCGGTGACATGGTTCGCTTCGGCGTTCGCTCGCTGCGCGAGCTCTCTTCTCCGCTCACGAACCGCTCGCGTGCGGGAGGTCCAGCGGGCCGTCGTACGCCGGGAGGCGAAGGTCGGGCGCCGACGTCACGGCGTACCCCAGGCCGTAGGCGTCGACGTACCGCCGGAACAGCGCCACCCCCGGCTCGGCGTCGAGCGCGGCGCGCATCGGGGCCGGGTCGCCGATCGCCTTGAGCACAAAGGGCGGCCCGACCAGCCGGCCCTGCACGAGCAGCGTGTTGCCGACGCACCGCACGGCGCTGGTGCTCACCACGCGCTCGCCCATGAGCGTCACCGCCTCCGCCCCACCGGCCCACAGCGCGTTCAGCACCGACTGGACGTCCTGCTGGTGCACGACGAGGTCGTCGGGGTTGCGGCTGGCAGGGGGCTGGCCGTCCGGCGGACGCGCGGCGTCGTCGAGCCGCACCACGAGCCCCGGGCCGTGCACGGCGGTGAGCCCCGCGGCAGCCAGCAGCGCGTTGCCGCGCTGGGTCTGGCGGGCGACGGTGGACGACCGGCTCGCCGCGGCGGCCGCCTGCTGCTCGACCTCGCGGCGCAGCGCCGCGGCCTGGCTCTCCTGGTCGGCGACCGAGGACTGGGTCGCGGCGATGAGGTCGTTGAGCTGCGAGAACCGCCCGCCACGCAGGTCCGTGCCCTGCGAGGTCTCCCGGCTGGTCCCGAACAAGGCCCCCGCCGCGAGGAAGGTGACCGGCACGAGCACGCGCCAACGCACCGGACGACGCCTCGCCGCGGGGTGCGGCGGCCGGTCCTCGCCCTCGCGGCTCAGCATGCCCGTTACGCTAACCCCATGCCCGAGTCCAAGAAGCGGAAGAAGGCCGCGTACACCCCTCCGCCACCGGCGGGGGGCGTGAACAAGAAGGGCCCGAGCCCGGTCTGGCTCGCGCCCCTGATGCTCGCGCTTTTCCTCACGGGCATCGTGTGGCTGGTCGTCTACTACATCGCGGGCACCGACATGCCGGTCGTCGGCAGCCTCGGCAACAAGAACCTGCTCATCGGCTTCGGCTTCATCGTCGCGGGCTTCGGCCTGTCGACGCAGTGGCGCTGAACCCCTTTCGGGCACGACTCACAACGGTGTAGTTCTCCCCAGGAGATCTCCACAGTGTGGAAATACTCGGCGGGTGGTGAGGTGCGGGTGACCACCCGGACAGGTGACACCCGAGATCTCCCCCGTCACGCGTCGTGACAAACCCGGCGAAACGCGGTCAGGTCAGCGCAGCGGTGCGCGCGGCGACGAGCCCCACGACGAGGAGCGCGACGGCGGCGAGGCCGAGGCCCTGGACGACGGGGCGCTGCCGCCCGGGCGGCGCGTAGACCAGCGCCGCCGTTACGAGCGCGCCCGTCACGAGGCCTCCGACGTGGCCGCGCCAGTCGATGTTGGGCAGGGCGAACGACAGCACGAGGTTGAGCATGATCGTCGCGCCGATCCCACCGAGCTCCCCGCCGCGACGGTGCTGGATCACCAGAAAGGCGCCGAACAGCCCGAACACCGCGCCGGACGCGCCGGCGGCGAGCTCCTGGACCGGCCCGAGCGCATAGGACAGCGCAGCCCCGCCGAGCCCGGACAGCAGGTAGACGAGGGTGAACCGCGCGCGCCCCAGCGTGCGCTCGAGCGACGGCCCGACCAGCCACAGCACGTACATGTTGAGCGCGAAGTGGATGAGCCCGAAGTGCAGGAAGGTCGAGGTGAGCAGCCGGTAGTACTCGCCGTCCGCCACACCCCCGCTCCCGGGGACGCACGTCCCGTCCGCGTAGATGCGGCCGCACGGCTGCAGGGCGAGGTGCTGGAACAGCGACGACAGCGACGCGCCGAAGCCGTACGCAAAGCTCCCCGTCAGGAGCAGCAGCAAGCCGCACAGGCCCACGAGCACGTAGGTGACGAGCGGCTGGTCGTGCGCCTGCCCGCCGTACGCGCCACGCGGACGCCGGACTGTCGCGTGACCCTCCTTCACGCAGGACGGGCACTGGAAGCCGACCGCCGCCGACCGCATGCAGTCAGGGCAGATCGGCCGCTCGCACCGGGTGCAGCGGACGTGGCTCTCGCGGTCGGGGTGCCGGTAGCAGACCGGTGGCGCCGCGGCCTGGGGCTCGGTCAGGGCCGGTGCCTCAGGACTCGGTGTTCTCGATGGAGACGGTCTCGATGACGACCTCGTCGACCGGCCGGTCCATCGGACCCACCTGCGTGGTGGCGATGGCGTCGACGACCGCCCGGGAGGAGGCATCGGCAACTTCGCCGAAGATCGTGTGCTTCGCGTTCAGCCAGGGCGTCTCGGCGACGGTGATGAAGAACTGGGAGCCGTTCGTGCCGGGCCCCGCGTTGGCCATGGCGAGCAGGTACGGCCGGTTGAACTGCAGCTCGGGGTGGATCTCGTCCTTGAACCGGTAGCCGGGGCCGCCGGTGCCGGTGCCCAGCGGGTCCCCGCCCTGGATCATGAAGTTCGCGATGACGCGGTGGAAGACGGTGCCGTCGTACAGCGCACCCTCGCCCTTGGCACCCGTGCGGGGGTTCGTCCACTCGCCGGTCCCGTCGGCAAGGCCCACGAAGTTGCGCACCGTCGCGGGTGCGTGGTTGGGGAACAGCTCGAGGCGGATGTCGCCGCGGTTGGTCTTGATGGTCGCGAACAGCGCCACGAGGGGCTCCTCACCGAGGGACGGAACGGGCTCCGTCCACTCTAGGTGGGAGGCTCAGGGCTCTCGCAGGGTGCGGTGCTCGTGCGCCTCGAACAGCGACTGCAGCGCCTCGTCCTCGGTCCTGGCCTGTCGGCTGCGCAGCCGCTCCTTCACCGCGCGGCGCACCAGGGCGTCCATCTGCTCCTCCGGCGGCACGCCGAGCGACACGGTCGTGCGGTCGCGACCGGCCCGCTTCGAGACGTAGAGCGCCTCGTCGGCGGCACGCACCAGGCTCTCCGCGTCGCCGGCGTGCGCCGGGAAGGTCGCCACCCCGGCGCTCGCGGTGATCCGGGTGACGTTCGGGGCCTCCGCGACCGCCCGCCGCAGCCGCTCCGCGATGTCGTAGGCCTGCTCCGGCCCGCAACCCGGAAGGATCACGGCGAACTCCTCGCCGCCGTACCGCGCGGCCGTGTCGAACTCGCGGCACTCGCACGCCAGCGCGGCCGCCGCGTTGCGCAGCACCTCGTCGCCCCCCTGGTGGCCGAGGGTGTCGTTGAGGCGCTTGAAGTGGTCGATGTCGACCATGACGAGGGACACGTGCTCGGCGGCCCGGGTCGCCCGCGCGAGCTCCCGCTCGAGGGTCATCTCGAACGACCGGCGGTTGGCGATCTTCGTCAGGCCGTCCGTGGCGGCGAGCCGTTGGACGCCCTCGAGCAGCCACGCGTTGCGCAGGGCCAGGGCGCCGTACGACGCGGAGCGCTGCAGGCCCGCGACCAGCCGGCGGTGGCTGCGGGCACGGCCTGCCGGCTCCACGACCAGCGCCCCGAGAGGTCGCATGTCCATCGAGAGAGGTACGACGAGCAGCGGGCCGGCACCGCCCATCAGCCGGGCGAGCCACGGGTCTCGGCGCGGGTCGAGCCGCAGCACCTGCACCGTGCTGCCCTGCTGGTGCGCCTGCTGCACCACAGCCGACGGGCCGGGACGGCCCGGGGCCGCCTCGACCTCCCCGTCCAGGCCGTACGACGCCAGCAGCGGCAGCGAGCCGTCCTGGCTGGCGAGGACGACACCGCGCCGCAGGCCGTAGCTGCCGACCACCGCCTCGAGCAGGGTCTGCGCCACCGTCCCGGAGTTCGCGCTGCGCTCCACGCGATGGGTCAGCGCGGTGAGCGCGTCCAGGTCGTGCCGGCGCCGCCGCAGCTCGCGCTCGTTGAGCACGGACAGCGCCGTGGCCGCCAGCGCCACGAGCCAGAGCACCACCAGGAAGACGGCGAGCTGTTGCGCAGGCGTCCCCTGGCCCGCCCGCGTCGTGTCGAGCAGGGCGCCGCGGTCGACGAGCAGCCGCATGCCCCCGAGCAACAGCGTGTCGAGCGCTGCGAGGACGAGTCCGGTACGCCACGAGGCGAGCAGGGCGACGGCCGCGAGGTGGAGCAGCAGCGCGTACTGCAGCGGGCTCGCCGTACCGCCGGTGCTGTAGATCCCCCAGGTCAACCAGGCCGCGTCGACCACGAGCATCGCGCGCAGCGTCACCCGGATCCCGACCGGACGCAGCCCCACGGCGCCGCCCGCGAGCAGCGCGAGCAACGTGAAGGCCAACGTCAGCGGCACGAGCGCATCGGGGTGCGGCTGCAGGGCGTCCGGCACGGCCGCGACGGCCACGAGCACCAGCCCGACCGCCACGGCCCGGATCCATTGCATCACCCGGAAGCGGTCCTGAACGGTCGCACGTCTGACGGGCAGGCTGCCGCGCGCCTCTCTCCGCGTGCTGACGAGCGCCATGCCGTGCCCCCTGTGAGCCGCCCCGGACGAGCGGTCTCGAGTGACATCGGCAGCAGCGCGGTTCGCGGGCAGAGCCGAACCGGGTGAACTGCGCTGGACCGGGACCTGCCGAGAACGGGACAGATACGGCCAGAAGGGTGCAGGGGTTCGGCCAGACGGGCCGGTGCCCTCTCCTCCCCTGGGGCAGAATGTCCGGTTCGAGGCACCGATCTGCCTCCCGGGCGTGATGAAAACGGCCGACGCGCGTTATGGGGGGTGTGGGCTCAGCAGCGAGCCCTCGCCGGTTCGTCAGGGGGGAGGTCCTGGTGACGCTTGCAGACCCGGGGCTCCCGACCCGGGACCCGTTCGTCGACGACCTCGCGCGGACGACCCTCCCGCTGCTCGAGGCCGACGCCGGACGAGCTCCGTGGCTGCGGCGCTACGCCCGCACCCTCGTCGCCGTCGACACCGTCGTCCTGCTGGTCGCCGGGCTCGTCGGTGCGGTCGCCCGGTTCGGGGTCCACGCCGACCAGAGCCAGATCCGCGGCGTGCCGTACCTGCTCGTCGGGCTGGTGCTCCTGCCGTTCTGGATCGCGACGCTCGCGCTCAGCCGGTGCTACGAGACGCGGTTCGTGGGCACCGGGTCGGAGGAGTTCAAGCGGGTCGCGAACGCGTCGTTCCGCGTCGCCGCGCTCATCGTCTTCGCCGCCTTCGTCACCAGGACCGACGTCGCCCGCGGCTTCCTCGCCGTCGCGCTGCCGCTCGGGCTGTGCGGCGTGGTGGCCGGTCGGCTCGCGGGCCGGGCGTGGCTGCACCGGCAGCGCCGGTTGGGTCGCTGCGTCCACAAGGTCGTCGTCGTCGGCTCCGCGGAGGCCGCCCTCGAGATGACCATGAAGCTGCAGCGCGAGCCCCTCGCCGGCCTGCAGGTCGTCGCGGCGTGCGTCATCGGCGACGCCAGGCGCTACGCCGCCGACACGCTCGTGCCGGTGCTGGGCGATCTGACCGATGTGGTCGAGGTCCTCAACGAGCTCGGCGCCGACACCGTGTGCGTCGCGGCCGGCCCCGGCGTCACCTCCGAGGCCCTGCGGCGGCTGTCGTACGAGCTCGAGGGCAGCCACGTCGACCTGCTCGTGTCGCCCGTGCTGACGAACGTGACCGGCACCCGGCTGTCGCACCGCACGCTGCCCGGCCTGCCGCTGCTGCACGTCGACGAGCCGGAGCTCACCGGCGCGCGCCGTCTCGTCAAGGCCTGCTTCGACCGCTTCGTCGGCCTGCTGCTGCTCGTCGCCGTCAGCCCGCTGCTGCTGGCCCTCGCCGTCGCCGTCCGGCTCACCAGCCCCGGGCCTGCGTTCTTCCTGCAGGACCGGGTGGGCCGGGCCGGGGAGCAGTTCCGGGTCTGGAAGCTGCGCACCATGCACCTGGACGCCGAGTCGCGCCGGGAGGCGCTCGCGAGCCTGAACGTGCACCGCGACGGGGGTGTGCTGTTCAAGATCCACGACGACCCGCGCGTCACCCGGCTCGGCCGGCTGCTGCGCCGGTACTCGCTCGACGAGCTCCCCCAGCTCGTGAACGTGGTGCTGGGCGACATGTCCCTCGTGGGGCCACGCCCGCCGCTGCGCGAGGAGGTGGACCGCTACGACTCGCACGTGCACCGGCGGCTGCTCGTGAAGCCCGGGATGACCGGCCTGTGGCAGGTGAGCGGCCGCAGCGACCTGGCGTGGGAGGAGTCGGTCCGCCTCGACCTGCACTACGTCGAGAACTGGTCGCTCGGTCTCGACGTGGCCATCATCTTCAAGACCGTCATGACCGTGCTGCGCCCCTCCGGCGCGTACTGAGCGGGAGCGGCGCGGTCGCCTGACCCCGTGCTTCCGGCCGTGACTGTGCGCCGCCCAGCCACCACCGGCCGGTGAGGGCATCCCCCGTTGTGGATGATGCGCAGTCGAGGCGGGCGGACCACAGTCGCACGTGCCGCTGTCGGCGGGGGAATCGCCATGACGTCAGGCGCTGACGAGCGGTCGTCGCACCGACCGATCGCACACGGAGGACGGGGCTCGATCGTGTTGATCCCGGCGCAGCCGTGGTGGTCCATCACGCTGATCCTGATCGACCTGTGGATCATCCACGCGCTGTTCGTCCACCGTCGCGAAGTCCTGTGAGACACCTGATGCGCACCAGGAGTGCCTGATGTCAGCATTCGATCTCCCGCGAACCGTCCTGCCGATCCCGGAACGGGGCCAGGTGGGGCTGACCACCTACGACGCCAAGGACCCCGACACGCCGTTCGCGCCGATCCAGGCGGTGCGCCCGCCGGACGGGGCGCCCAACGTGCTGATCGTCCTGCTCGACGACATCGGGTTCGGGGCGTCGAGCGCATTTGGCGGGCCGTGCGCGACACCGAACGCCGAGAGGCTCGCAGCAGGCGGCCTGAAGCTCACCCGGTTCCACACCACGGCGCTGTGCGCCCCGACTCGGCAGGCCCTGCTCACCGGGCGCAACCACCACGCGGTGGGCATGGGTGTGATCACCGAGATGGCCACATCGGCACCGGGGTACGACTCGGTTCGGCCGAACAATGCGGCACCGCTGGCCGAGATGCTCAAGCTGAACGGCTACTGCACGGCCCAGTTCGGCAAGTGCCACGAGGTCCCCGGTTGGCAGACGAGCCCGATGGGACCCTTCAGCCAGTGGCCGACCGGCAGCGGGTTCGACTACTTCTACGGCTTCATCGGCGGGGAGACGAACCAGTACTACCCGGCGATCTACGAAGGCACCACGCCGGTGGAGCCGGCCACGACCCCGGAGCAGGGCTTCCACTTCACCGAGGACATGACCGACAAGGCGATCGCCTGGGTCCGGCAGCAGCGGTCACTGATGCCCGACAAGCCGTTCTTCATGTACTTCGCACCAGGCGCCACCCACGCGCCGCACCACGTGCCCCAGGAGTGGGCGAACCGCTACCGCGGCCGGTTCGCCGCGGGCTGGGACGTCCTGCGCGCCGAGATCTTCGCCCGGCAGCGGGAGCTCGGTGTCATCCCGTCCGACGCCGAGCTGACGGCGCGGCACGAGGAGATCCCGGCCTACGACGACATGCCGGCGGAGCTCAAGCCGGTCCTCGAGCGGCAGATGGAGGTGTACGCCGGGTTCCTGGAGCACACCGACAATCACGTCGGCCGGCTGCTCGACACGCTCGAGGACATGCAGGTCCTCGAGGACACCCTCGTCTACTACATCCTTGGCGACAACGGGGCGAGCGCCGAAGGCACCATCCACGGCAGCTACAACGAGGTGCTGCTCTTCAACGGCGCAGCTCAGCTGGAGACGCCCGAGTTCCTCATCGCGCACGTCGACAGCCTCGGCAGCCCCAGCGCTTACAACCACTACGCCGTCGGCTGGGCGCACGCGATGTGCACGCCGTACCAGTGGACCAAGCAGGTCGCCTCGCACTGGGGTGGCACACGCAACGGGGCCATCGTCCACTGGCCCCGCGGGATCGGCGCGAAGGGCGAGATCCGCCAGCAGTTCCACCACGTCATCGACATCGCGGCGACCGTGCTCGAGGTCGCGAAGCTGCCTGCTCCGGACTTCGTCAACGGGCTCCAGCAGATGCCGCTACACGGCGTAAGCATGGCCTACTGCTTCGACGACGCCACGGCAGCAGAACAGCGTGAGACGCAGTACTTCGAGATGATGTGCAACCGCGGGATCTACCACAAGGGCTGGACGGCGGTGACCAAGCACCGCACACCCTGGATGGTCACCGGCGCCGGGACGCCCTTCGACGAGGACGTGTGGGAGCTCTACGACACCAACACCGACTGGACGCAGGCCCACGACCTGGCGCGCGAGATGCCCGACAAGCTGCGGGATCTGCAGCGGCTGTTCCTCATCGAGGCGACCAAGTACAACGTCTTCCCGCTCGACGACCGCGTCATCGAGCGGATGAACGCCGAGCTGGCGGGACGCCCGAGCCTGGTGAGGGGTAACTCCCAGTTGCTGTTCGGGGGGATGGGTCGGCTGACCGAGAGCTCGGTGCTGAACCTGAAGAACAAGTCGCATGCGGTGACCGCGGAGATCGTGGTGCCCGACGGCGGCGCGAACGGGGTGATCATCGCCCAGGGGGGTGCCTTCGCAGGCTGGGCGCTGTACCTGCACGAAGGTCGTCCCACCTACTGCTACAACCTGCTCGGTTTGGATCTCGCCAAGGTGGCCGCGGACACTGTGGTCCCGGCAGGTTCCCACCAGGTGCGCATGGAGCTCGCGTACGACGGCGGCGGGCTGGCCAAGGGCGGCGAGGTGTCGCTGTTCCTCGACGGCGCCAAGGTGGGCGAGGGGCACCTGCCGGCCAGCGTCCCCATGATCTTCTCCGCCGACGAGACCTGCGACATCGGGCAGGACACGGGGTCAGCGGTCAGCGACGACTACTCCGCCACCGAGAGCAGGTTCAGCGGCACCGTGAAGTGGGTCCAACTGGATGCCGGCAAGGACGATCACGACCACCTGATCACTCCGGAGGAGCGCTTCCGCGTCGCCATGGCCAGGCAGTAAGCCCGAGCAGGACGCGTCCCAACGAAGGAGTCAGCACATGGCCGAAGACATCGTCGCCGAGCTCGGTCCCGTCGACTGGATCGTGGTGGAGTTCCCCGGGGACAAGTTCAACGGGGAGATCGCTCCCACTCTGAAGAGCCTGGTGGACCGCGAGATCGTGCGGGTCCTGGACCTGCTGATCCTGCGCAAGGACGCCGACGGGTCTCTGGAGGCGTTCGAGATGGCCGACCTGGAGGACACCGAGCTCGGCGAGCTGCGCGCCTACGAGGCAGAGCTCGCCATGCTGCTCAGCGCCGAGGACGTCGAGTCCGTGGCCGCGGCGGTCGAGCCCGGCAGCACCGCAGCCGTGCTGGTCTGGGAGAACGCATGGGCGGCGCCCTTCGCCTCGGCGGTGCGCCGCGCCGGCGGCCAGCTCGTCGCCAGCGGCCGGATCCCGGTCCAGGCGCTCCTGGCCGCCATCGAAGCAGACGAAGAGGAAGGAGCCTGACATGCCGCTCGCAGCCCGACGTATGGCGGCCAGGCCGGTCGTGGGGCCGGCGCCCGTCGCCCGCGTGGCCACCACCGCCGCCACCGCTGCGGTCGTGGTCCACGGCGTCAACCGCCGCCAGGACCGGCGCGAAGACCGCCGCGACCGCCGCTAGCCACGGCGGTGGGGACGGGGTCGCGTCCTGTGGAGCCACGGGGATTCGAACCCCGGACCTTCGCCTTGCAAAGGCGCTGCTCTACCACTGAGCTATGGCCCCTCGAGCACCGGCTGACGCCGGTTCGGGTGTCGTGCCGCGCCCTCAGCGGGTGTCGGGCTGACCGGCGGCCTCGTTCCAGAGGTCGCGTTCGGCGCGCTGGGCCTTCTTGCGCTTCGCGACCACCGCCGCCACGACGCCGATCACGGCTGCGAGGAGAGTCCGCTTCTTCACGTCGTCCTCCTCGAGGGGTTCGCAGCGGCCGCGCTCGGTGGGCCTAGGAGGACTTGAACCTCCGGCCTCATCCTTATCAGGGATGCGCTCTAACCAACTGAGCTATAGGCCCGAGCGTGCCCTTCGGCACGTCGAAGGAGCCTAGCAGCAGGGCCTCGTCGGTCGTCAGTCGCGTTCGCCCAGGGTCATCTCGACCCCACCGGTGAAGGTGGCGCAGACGTTGTAGAGCATCGCCCCGACGGTCGTGAAGGCCGTGAGCAGGACCACGTCCGCGGCCGCGATGAGCGCCCCGAAGCCGAGGAAGCGGCCACGGGTCAGCAGCGGACCGCTGCCCTGCACGTCCGACACCGCCTTGTTGACGCTGTCCGGGACGCCGAAGGCGTCGAGCAGCGTGTAGAGCACCAGCGCGGCCACGATCGTGACCACCGCCAGGAACAACGACAGCAGCAGCGTGGTGACGAACACCGACCACGGGTCCAGCCGGCGGACCGCGAGCCGGGCGCGCCGCCCGCGGACCTGCGGCGCCCGGGCGAGGGGAGGTCGTGGCGGCGCCGGTCGCGCCCCTCGCTCCGGTACGACGGTCGTCGCGGCTGCGGCATCAGTACCCCCAGGGGGTACAGGGCGAGGGGGTGGCAGCGGGCTCGGCCGGTCAGGGACCCCTGGGCGGGCCGGGCCGCTCTGCGCAGTGCCGGGGCTGCTGGCGGTCGGCGCAGGGGCGGCGCTCGACGAGCCGCCGGTCGACGGCGAGGTGGGACCGGATGAGGGCGCCGCGGGTGGGATCGCGGCCGCAGGCGGCGTCGTGGGCTCGCTGTCCGGGCCGGACGTGGCCGGCTCGCCTGTCGACCGGCCGGTCGAGGCGGCCGTCACCGGCGGCTCCGTCACGTCGGCTCACCCGGATCGTCGTTCTTGGCTTCACCGGCGTTCTCGTCGACCACCTCCGGCGCCGCCCCGTCCTCGTCCGCGACGCCGACCACGACCTCCGACAGGCCGGCCTGGTCCTGGGCCGCCCCGTGGGCCGGTTCGCCGACCTCCTCGGGCTCGTTGCGCGCCAGCGCCACGACCGCGTCGCCGGCGTCGAGCGCGACGAAGCGCACGCCCATGGTGTCACGGCCCTTGGCGTCGACCTCGTCCACGCGGCTGCGGGTCACCGAGCCGCTGGCCCGGATGCAGAGCACCTCGTCGTCGTCGCCGACGATGAGTGCCCCCACCAGCGAGCCGCGCTGGTCGGTGAGCTTGGCCGCCTTGATCCCCAGGCCGCCACGGCCCTGGACCCGGTACTGGTCGACCTTGGTGCGCTTGGCATACCCGCCGTCGGTCACCGTGAAGACGAACCGCTCGTCGTCGCTGCTGCGGACGACGTCCATCGACAGCAGCTCGTCGCCGGACCGGAACGCCATGCCCCGTACGCCGGAGGTGTCGCGGCCCATCGGGCGCAGCTGCTCGTCGTCGGCCCGGAACCGCACCGACTGGCCCTTGCGCGAGACCAGCAGCAAGTCGTCGTCGGCGCTGCACAGCGCCGCCCCGATGAGCTCGTCGTCCTCGCGCAGGTTGATCGCGATGAGCCCACCCGTGCGGGGCGAGTCGAATCTGGCCAGCTCGGTCTTCTTGACCTGTCCCGACCGCGTCGCCAGCACGAGGTACGGCGCGACGCCATAGTCCTCGATGTCGATGACCTGCGCGATCTTCTCGTCGGGCTGGAACGCGAGGATGTTCGCCACGTGCTGCCCACGGGCATCACGGTTGGCCTCGGGCAGCTCGTGCGCCTTGGCGCGGTAGACCCGCCCCTTGTTCGTGAAGAACAGCAGCCAGTGGTGCGTCGTGGTGGTGAAGAAGTGCGCCACGACGTCGTCCTGCTTCAGCTGTGCGCCGCGCACGCCCTTGCCGCCGCGCTTCTGCTGGCGGTACAGGTCGGTCTTGGTGCGCTTGGCGTACCCGCCCGTGGTCACGGTGACGACCACGTCCTCCTGCGGGATGAAGTCCTCCGCGGACAGGTCGCCCTCGGCGGGCAGGATCCGGGTACGCCGGTCGTCGCCGTACTTGTCGACGATCTCGGCGAGCTCCTCCCCCACGATCGCGCGCTGCCGGCCCGGGTCGACGAGGATCGCGTTGAGGTCCGCGATCTCGGCCTCCCGCTCGGTGAGCTCGTCGAGGATGCGCTGGCGCTCCAGGGCCGCCAGCCGGCGCAGCTGCATGTCGAGGATCGCGACGGCCTGGACCTCGTCGATGTCGAGCAGCTGCATGAGGCCCTCACGCGCCGCGTCGGCGCTCTCGGCGCCGCGGATGAGCGCGATGACGGCGTCGAGCTGGTCCAGCGCCTTGCCGAGCGCCCGCAAGATGTGGGCCCGCTCTTCGGCCTTGCGCAGCCGGTAGCGGGTGCGGCGGACGATGACCTCGACCTGGTGCGCGACGTAGTGCCGCACGAACTCGTCGAGACGCAGCGTGCGCGGTACCCCGTCGACGAGCGCGAGCATGTTGGCGCCGAAGGAGTCCTGCAGCTGGGTGTGCTTGTAGAGGTTGTTCAGCACGACCTTGGCGATGGCGTCGCGGCGCAGCTCGACGACCAGGCGGGTCTCGGTGGTCGACTCGTCAATGACGTTCGAGATGCCCTTGAGCTTCCCCTCGTCGGCGAGCTCGGCGATGCGGCGCGCCAGCCCGTCGCGGTTCACCTGGTACGGCAGGTCGGTGATGACGAGCTGGGTGCGGTCACCCCCGCGCCCCGACACCGTCTCCACCTCGACGACGGCGCGCATCCGGATCGAGCCGCGCCCGGTCCGGTAGGCATCCTCGATCCCCTCGCGGCCCACGATGAGCGCGCCGGTCGGGAAGTCGGGGCCCTGCACCCGCTCCAGGCAGGCCTCGAGCGTCTCCTCCGCCGTCGCGTCCGGGTGGCTCAGCACCCACTGCACCGCGCTCGCGACCTCACGCAGGTTGTGCGGCGGAATGTTGGTCGCCATGCCCACCGCGATGCCGGCAGCACCGTTGACGAGCAGGTTCGGGAACCGTGACGGCAGGACCGTCGGCTCCTGCGACCGGCCGTCGTAGTTGGGCGTGAAGTCGACCGTCTCCTGGTCGATGTCCCGCAGCAGCTCCATCGCCAGCGGCTGGAGCTTGCACTCGGTGTACCGCTGGGCGGCCGGCGGGTCGTCGCCGGGTGAGCCGAAGTTGCCGTTCCCGTCGACCAACGGGTAGCGCAGCGACCAGGGCTGGGCGAGTCGCACCAGGGCGTCGTAGATGGCCGAGTCGCCGTGCGGGTGGTAGTTGCCCATGACGTCGCCGACCACGCGAGCGCACTTGAAGTAGCCGCGATCGGGGCGGTAGCCGCCGTCGTACATGGCGTAGAGCACGCGACGGTGCACCGGCTTCAAGCCGTCACGCACGTCCGGCAGCGCGCGCTGGACGATGACGGACATCGCGTAGTCGAGGAACGAGCGCTGCATCTCGACTTCGATGCCGACCGGCTCCACCCGGTCCTCGGGGGGCGGGGGCAGGACCTCAGTCACTCCGTGACCCTCTCAGTGAGCGTTGTTCCACGTGGAACGACGCGCGACCATGTTCCACGTGGAACGACGGCGGAGGCGGTGTTCTCGTTGCCATCCTCGCTGCGCCGACTGCGGGCACCCGCCGCGCGGGTGCCACTCCGTCGTGCTCGGTCAGATGTCAAGGAACCGGACGTCCTTGGCGTTGCGGGTGATGAACGAGCGGCGCGACTCGACGTCCTCCCCCATCAGGACGCTGAACATCTCGTCCGCGGCAGCCGCGTCGTCGACGGTCACCTGGAGCAGGACCCGGTGCGTCGGGTCCATCGTGGTGTCGCGCAGCTCGACCGCGTTCATCTCGCCGAGTCCCTTGAAGCGCTGGATCGCCTCACCCGACTTCGGGAGCTTCTTGCCCGCAGCGAAGCCGGTCTCCAGCAGCCCGTCGCGCTCCCGGTCGGAGTACGCGTACTGGACCTCGCCACCGGTCCACTTGATCTTGTAGAGCGGCGGCTGGGCGAGGTAGACGTGCCCGGCCTCGACCAATGGCCGCATGAAGCGGAACAGCAGGGTCAGCAGCAGCGTCCGGATGTGCTGGCCGTCGACGTCGGCGTCGGCCATGAGCACGATCTTGTGGTACCGCAGCTTGGTGAGGTCGAAGTCCTCGTGCACGCCGGCACCCAGCGCGGTGATGAGCGCCTGCACCTCGGTGTTCTTGAGCACCTTGTCGATGCGAGCCTTCTCGACGTTCAGGATCTTGCCGCGGATCGGCAGGATGGCCTGGAACTTCGGGTTGCGTCCCTGCTTCGCGGAGCCGCCCGCGGAGTCGCCCTCGACGATGAACAGCTCCGACTCGGCGGGGTCGCGGCTCTGGCAGTCGGCGAGCTTGCCCGGCATCCCGGAGGAGCCCATGAGGCCCTTGCGGCGCGTGAGGTCGCGTGCCTGACGGGCGGCGATGCGGGCGCGCGCGGCCTGGGTCGCCTTGAGCACGACGTCCTTGCCCTCGGAGGGGTGCTCCTCGAGCCAGTCGCGCAGCCGCTCGCCTACGACCTTCTGCACGAAGCCCTTGGCCTCGGAGTTGCCGAGCTTGGTCTTGGTCTGGCCCTCGAACTGCGGGTCGCTGATCTTCAGGCTGATGATCGCGGTCAGGCCCTCGCGGATGTCGGAGCCCTCGAGGTTCGGTTCCTTCTCCTTGATGTGGCCCTTCGCCCGCGCCCAGTCGTTGACGACCCGGGTGAGCGCCGCACGGAAGCCCTCCTCGTGCGTCCCGCCCTCGTGCGTGTTGATCGTGTTGGCGAAGGTGTAGACCGACTCCGTGTAGGCATCGGTCCACTGCATCGCCACCTCGATCGACATGCGCTGGCCGGGCGCGTCCGCCGGCGACTCGTCCTCGAAGCCGATGATCGTGGCGTGCACCGGCGTGCGCGTGGCGCCCAGGTGGCGGACGAAGTCCTCCAGGCCCCCTGGGTAGAGGAAGACCGTCTCCGCGACCTCGCCGTCGTTGAGCTCGGTCCGCTCGTCCCGCAGCGTGATCGACAGGCCCTTGTTGAGGAAGGCCATCTCCTGCAGCCGGCGGTACAGGGTCTCGCGGTTGTACTGCGTCGACTCGGTGAAGATCGTGGGGTCGGCCCAGAAGGCCACGGTGGTCCCGGTGTCGTCGGTCGCCTCCCCGTCGACCAGCGGGCCCGCGACGGCGTGGTCGTACTCCTGCCGGTACACACGCCCGTCCCGGTGGACCTCGACCGTGAGCTTTGTCGACAAAGCGTTTACGACGGCGGCGCCCACGCCGTGCAGACCCCCGGACACGGCGTAGGTCTGAGAGTCGAACTTGCCGCCGGCGTGCAGCGTGGACAGCACCACCTGGACGGCAGGCACACCCTCCTTGGGGTGGATGTCGACAGGGATGCCGCGGCCGTTGTCCTTCACCTCGACGCCGCCGTCGGCGAGCAGCCGCACCACGATGGTGTCGCAGTAGCCGGCCAGGGCCTCGTCGACGGCGTTGTCGACGATCTCGTACACCAGGTGGTGGAGGCCGCGCTCGCCCGTCGATCCGATGTACATGCCAGGTCGCTTGCGGACCGCCTCGAGGCCCTCGAGGACGGTGATGGACGACGCGCCGTACCCGTTGCTGGCGTCGGACATGCGTGCAGGCTCCACTCTGCCCGACTCCGAAGTGCGGGCTGGATCGCCGGCGGGCCTACCGGCCCGCGTCGCGTGTCAGTGTAGTCGCTGAGAGCGACACGGCGGGGTCCCACGCCGCACCTGTGGGCCCGGAAAAGGGCCTGGGGACGCGCCAGCGGCGCGCAACCCCCCGCCATGTGTCCCCCCACGTCATGGCCTACCTCCCGCCGTACAAGCCGTACGTCGAACGGACCGGCTCAGCCGTAGGTGTCGCGCGGGCCCCGCCCCTGCACCCGTCGCGGGCCCTTGCGCCAGTCCGGCTGGGCGGGGCCGCGCACGACGACCCTGGTCGCCACGCCCTCGCCGGCGTGCTCGCGCACCCGCGCCAGGAGGGTCTTCGTGAGCAACCGCAGCTGCGTCGCCCACGCCGTGGACTCGGCCACGAGCACCAGCTCGCCGTCGACCAGGGACACCGGCTGGCAGTGGTCCGCGATCTCCGGCCCGACGACAGCGGCCCAGTTCGCGAGCACGCCGGCTGCTGTGGTGGTGTCCTCCCACCCGCGCTCGGCCACCAGCCGCTGGATCGCCTCCCCGAACCGCACCGGGTCGCGCCCGTCACCCGTGCGCCGCGGCGCCTGCTTCCGTACGGCGCGGCCGTTGCGTTGGGCAGCAGCCCCTCCGCCGGCGGTCACTCCCTTGGCGCGAGCCGCCGCACGGGCCTCGGCCAGCGCCCGTCGTACCAGGTCCGGACCACTGGCCTGGTCGTCGTCGCACTCAGCGGACACGGGTCACCACGCCGTCGTGCACGTCGTACCGGCCGCCGACCAGCTGCTCCGGCACGTCCCCCGGTACGGCGGCCGTCACCAGCACCTGACCCGCAGGCTGCACCAGCGCGGCGAGTCGCTCGCGCCGCCCGGTGTCGAGCTCGGCGAAGACGTCGTCCAGCACGAGCACCGGCTCGCCGCCGTCGGCCTTGAGCAGCTCGTACGACCCCAGGCGCAGCGCCAGCGCCGCCGACCAGGACTCGCCGTGGGAGGCGTAGCCCTTGACGGGCAGCGTCCCGAGGCTGAGCAGCAGCTCGTCGCGGTGCGGCCCCACGAGCGACACGCCGCGCTCGACCTCCTGGGCCCGCACCCTGGCGAGCTCGGACAGCAGCGCCGCGGCCAGCACCTCGCGATCACGGGTATCGGGCAGCGCGTCGGCGAGCGAGCTCTTGTACGCGAGCCCCAGCTCGCCCTGACCCTTCGAGACCTCCCGGTAGGCCACCTGCGCGAACGGCAGCAGGTCGTCGACGAGCGTCAGCCGAGCCGCCAGCAGCTCCGACCCCGTCTGCGCGAGGTGGCTGTCCCACACGTCCAGGGTGCGCATGTCCGCGCCGCCCGAGCGCCGCGCGAGGAACGCGGTCTTGAGCAGCGCGTTGCGCTGCTTGAGCACGCGTTCGTAGTCCGCCCGCACACCCGCGAGCCGGGGTGCGCGCGCCACGAGCAGGTCGTCGAGGAACCGGCGGCGGTCCGACGGGTCCCCCTTGACGAGCGCCAGGTCCTCGGGCGCGAACAGCACGGTGCGCAGGATCCCGAGCACCTCGCGGGCGCGGGGCACCGGCGCCCGGTTGACGCGCGCCCGGTTCGCCTTGCCCGGGTTGAGCTCGAGCTCGACGAGGGTGGACCGGCCGTCGCGCTCGACCCGGGTACGCACGATCGCGCGCTCGGCGCCCTGCCGCACCAGCGGCGCGTCGGACGACACCCGATGGGAGCCGAGCGTCGCGACGTAGAGCAGCGCCTCGACGACGTTGGTCTTGCCCTGCCCGTTGCTGCCGACGAGCGCGGTCGGGCCCGGGCCCAGCTCCAGGTCGAGCTGTGGCCAGGACCTGAAGTCGGTGAGCGACAGGGCGGAGACGTGCATCAGCTGCCGGACGAGGCCACGTCGGCCGGCGGCGAGACGTCCGCACCCGGCGCGTCGGCGCCCTTCTCCACGGAGCCGGCCGCGCTCGTCACCGCGTGCCCGCCGAACTGGTTGCGCAGCGCCGCGATCATCTTCATCGCCGGGCTGTCGTCCTGCCGTGAGGCGAACCGCGCGAACAGCGCCGCCGTGATGACGGGCAGCGGTACGGCGTGGTCGACCGCCGCCTGCACGGTCCACCTCCCCTCGCCGCTGTCCTGCGCGAACCCGCGCAGCTCCGACAGGTGCGGGTCGACCTCCAGCGCGCGGACGGCGAGGTCGAGCAGCCAGGACCGGATGACCGTCCCGCTCTGCCAGCTGCTGAGGACGGCCGGTACGTCGGTGATGAGGTCGGTCGCCTCCATGAGCTCCCAGCCCTCGGCGTACGCCTGCATCAGGCCGTACTCGATGCCGTTGTGCACCATCTTCGCGAAGTGGCCGGCCCCCACAGCCCCGGCGTGAACAAAGCCGTGCTCGCCGTCAGGCTTCAGCGCGTCGAAGAACGGCTGCACCAGCGCGACGTGGGCCGGGTCGCCCCCGCACATGAGCGCGTAGCCCTCGGTGAGGCCCCACACGCCACCGCTCACTCCGCAGTCGACGAAGCCGATCCCCTTGCGCCCCAGCACTTCTGCGTGCACCTGGTCGTCGGTGTATCGCGAGTTGCCGCCGTCCACGACGACGTCACCGGGCTCGAGCAGCTCGCCGAGCGTGTCGACGGTGGCCCGTGTCGCGTCGCCCGCCGGCACCATCACCCACACCACCCGCGGCGTCGGCAGCGCCGCGACGAGGGCCTCGAGCGACTCGACGTCCCGCACGCCGGGTGCCCGGTCGTACCCCACGACCGTGAGCCCGCCGCGCCGCATCCGCTCGGTCATGTTGCCGCCCATGCGGCCGAGCCCGACCATGCCGATCGTCGGTGCGGACATCAGCGTCGCTCCCCTCGTCGTGCGGGTCCGGCCCTCAGCCCGAGAGTCGCACCGGCATGAGCAGGTACCGGTAGTCGTCGACCGACGCGTCGGCGTGCCGCTTGCCGGTGAGGACCGCGGGCCGCGTCGACGCGGTGAACGACAGGGTCGTCACGTCGCTGTCCACGGCGCCCAGGCCGTCGAGCAGGTACTGCGGGTTGAAGGCGATCGACATGTCCTCCCCCTCCCAGCCGCACTCCAGGCGCTCCGAGGCCTGCGCGTCGTCCTGGCCGCCGGCCTCGAGCACGACGCCGTCGGCGGAGAACGCGAGCCGCACCGGCGCGTTGCGGGCGGCCACGAGAGCGACGCGCTTCACCGCCTCGACGAACGGTGCCGTCGCGACCTCCGCGATCGAGGTGCTCTCGGCCGGGAGCAGCGAGCGGTACTTGGGGAACTCACCCTCGAGCAGCCGGCTCGTCGTACGACGGCCACCGCCCTCGAAGCCGATCATCCCCTCCCCGGCGCCCCCCGTGGCCAGCGCCAAGGTGACCTCGGGGCCCGAGGTGAGCGCCTTGGCGGTGTCGGCCAGGGTGCGAGCCGGCACGAGCGCGGTCGCCGACATCCCGGGCTGCTCGGGCTTCCAAGGCAGGGTCCGGACCGCGAGCCGGTAGCGGTCGGTCGCGGCCAGCGTGACCTGGTCGCCCTCGATCTCGACGCGGACACCGGTCAGCACGGGCAGCGTGTCGTCCCGGCCGGCGGCGAGCGCCACCTGAGCGACCGCGGCGCCGAAGACGTCACTCTCCAGCTTGCCTGCCGCGGTGGGCATGGCCGGCAGCGTCGGGTAGTCCTCGACGGCCATCGTGGGCAGCGTGAAGCGAGCGGCGCCGCAGGTCAGCACCACCCGGGCGCCCTCGAGGCGCAGGTCGACCGGCTGGGCGGGCAGCGCGCGGGCGATGTCGGCGAGCAGCCGGCCGGGCACGAGGACCCGCCCGGTCTCCGCGACCGTGGCGTCGACGGTGATCTGCGAGGAGACCTCGTAGTCGAACCCGCTCACGGACAGGCCGTCCTGCCCGGTCTCGAGCAGCAGCCCGAGCAGCACCTGCATCGGGGGTCGGGTCGGGAGCGAGCGGGCGGTCCAGCCCACCGCGTCCACGAGCGCGTCGCGCTCGACCCTCAGCTCCATGTCGTTGCCCTCTCCAGACGGTTGTGCAGCGGTGCGGGACTTCGAGTGTGACGCATCCCTGGTCGTGCGGGGCTCCACAGGTTGGGCACCCCCGAAACCCTCAGGGGTTCTTCGAGAAAGAGATGTCCCGTCGTGGCCGTAGGTCCCTGCAGCCTTGTGGAGCCCTTGCATCGTGCCAGGTGAGACGGCGTGTCGGAGTGCGGACGAGGTGTGGACGTCCACCCGGTGTCCCCGTGGACGTCGGTGGACGGTCCTGTGGCGTTCAACGCGCGTCCACCGACGGCCAGGGTCATCCACATGCTTGTCCCCAGACTGTGCAGAGGCCCTGTGACAGCCGTCACGCGCGCGCCCAGGTCAGGCGCGGGCACGCGTCTTGATGCGGTTGGTGAGCTCGGCGACCTGGTTGTAGGTCTGGCGCCGCTCGGCCATCTGCGCGCGGATCTTGCGGTCGGCGTGGATGACCGTGGTGTGGTCGCGGCCGCCGAACATCTGCCCGATCTTGGGCAGCGACATGTCGGTCAGCTCGCGGCACAGGTACATGGCGATCTGGCGGGCGGTCACCAGCACCCGGGACCGGGACGAGCCGCAGAGGTCCTCCATCGTGAGGCTGAAGTACTCCGCGGTGGCGGCCATGATCGTGGCGCCGGTGATCTCGGGGCCTCCGTCAGCCGGGATGAGGTCCTTGAGCACCACCTCGGCGAGGCTGAGGTCGACCGGCTGCCGGTTGAGGCTCGCGAACGCCGTGACCCGGATCAGGGCACCTTCGAGCTCGCGGATGTTCGTCGCGATCTTGCTGGCGATGAACTCGAGCACGTCCGGCGGTACGGCGAGGCGGTCGCTCGCGGCCTTCTTGCGGAGGATCGCGATGCGGGTCTCGACGTCCGGCGGCTGGACGTCGGTGATCAGGCCCCACTGGAACCGGGTGCGCAGCCGGTCCTCCAGGGTCGACAGCTGCTGCGGCGGCCGGTCGCTCGTGATGACGATCTGCTTGTTCGCGTTGTGCAGCGTGTTGAACGTGTGGAAGAACTCCTCCTGCGTCCGTTCCTTGTTCTCCAGGAACTGGATGTCGTCGACGAGCAGGACGTCCACGTCGCGGTAGCGGCGCTGGAAGGCGTGCTGCTTGTCGTCGCGCAGGCTGTTGATGAAGTCGTTGGTGAACTCCTCGGAGCTCACGTAGCGCACCCGCACGCCCGGGAACAGGTGCTGGGCGTAGTGGCCGATGGCGTGGAGCAGGTGCGTCTTGCCGAGCCCGCTCTCGCCGTACACGAACAGCGGGTTGTAGGCCTTGGCCGGCGCCTCGGCGACGGCGACCGCGGCGGCGTGCGCGAAGCGGTTCGAAGAGCCGATGACGAAGGTCTCGAACGTGTACTTCGGGTTCAGGCGCGCGGGCTCGACGTCCTTGCCGCGGGCCGGACGGCTGGCGAGGTCGATCACCTCGGCCATCGGCTCCGGCTGCCGGTCGCGCCCGGTGCCGGGGAGCGCCTCCCCGGGGCCGCCCCCAGGTGCCGGCGCCTCGGCCGGCAGCTCACTCGAGGGTGGGGGCGCCGCCTCGGTGGGGGCGACCGTGACGGCCACCCGGATCTCGCGTCCGTAGACCGCGGACAGGGCACCGGCCACGACCGGCCGCAGCCGGTTCTCGAGCACGTCCTTGGCGAGGTCGTTCGGAGCGGCGAGCAGCACGGTGTCCTCGACGAGCCCGAGCGGGCGGGTGAGGTTGACCCAGGCCTTGTGCTGCGGGGACAACGCCCCGTCGGCGAGGCCCGTCATGGCGCGCTGCCAGGCGGTGTCGACCGGGAGCGGCGCGGTGCCGTTGCCTCCCTCGTCGTCGGCGGCCCCGAGGGTCGCGTCGCCGGTCGGGGGGACAGGGCTGCTGTCGGTCACGCGGGCTCTCTTCGCGTCGGGTGCACGGCCCGACGTGAGGCCCGAGGTGGGTCGCACGGCGGACGCGCGCCGGTCAGGCGGCGGTCCGGTGCTGGGGACCGGACAAGATCACTGTCCACACGGTTGTCCACAAGTTGTGGACAAGAACCCGGACAAACTGTGACCCCGCTCACGCCCCGTGCTCACAATCGGTGGATGACGCTGTGGAAGAAGCGTCGGGCCAGCCGTGCGAGGAGGGGCCGGGGAGGGAGGGACGTTCCTGGGAAAGGGGGTCGGGGAAGGTCGTCCGGGGTGGTGGCCGGCAGGGACGCTAACAGCCCCGGAGGCCCGGCTGCAAGGGTTGTCCACAGGCTGGGGGACCGTCGTACGGCGTGTCGCGGGCCAGGTCCTTGACAGCGCGGCGGTCGACCGCACGGGGCGCGTTTGACCGCTGTGAGGCCCGTCCGTACCGTGGACAGGTCTGTGCCCCGACCCTGCGCCGTGCGGTGAGTCCCCAGCGAGCCCGCTGAAGCCTCCCCGGACGACGCCGGCGGACCGGCGCACCCTGACGCCGTCATGACGTCCCCGAGCAGGAGCCCCTCCCGTGAGCAAGCGCACCTTCCAGCCGAACAACCGCCGTCGCGCGAAGACGCACGGCTTCCGGGTGCGTATGTCGACCCGTGCGGGCCGCGCGATCCTCGCGGCGCGTCGGCGCAAGGGTCGCACCGAGCTCTCGGCCTGAGCCGGCCGGTGCTGTCGGCCGAGCACCGCCTGCGCTCCTCCCGGGAGTTCGCCCAGGTCGTGCGCCAGGGTCGTCGGGCGGGACGTCCCACCCTCGCGGCGCACCTGCTGGTCACCGACTCCGGGGAGCCGCCGCGTGCCGGTCTCGTCGTGAGCAAGGCGGTCGGCGGCAGCGTCGTCCGCCACCGGGTCGCGCGCCGGCTCCGCCACGTCCTGCGGTTGCGCGTCCCCGAGCTGCCGGTTGGCAGCCTGCTGGTGGTGCGCGCCCTGCCGGCCGCTGCCACCGCCCCGAGCGCCGGGCTCGGCGCCGACCTCGACCTCGCGCTGCACCGCTTGCTCCCTGCGACGGCGCGATGACCGACCTGCTGCGCGCCCTGGTCGGGCTGCCGGCCCGGCTGGTGCTGCTGCTCATCGCCGGCTACCAGCGCTGGGTGAGCCCGGCGCTGGGCGAGCGCTGCCGGTTCGCGCCGAGCTGCAGCCACTACGCCGCCGACGCGCTGCGCGTGCACGGCCTGCTGCGCGGCAGCTGGCTCGCCGTACGGCGGGTGGGCCGCTGCCACCCCTGGAACCCCGGCGGATACGACCCGGTCCCCCGCCCCGCTGCTTCACCCCGCCCCGGAGCCACCTCGTGAACATCTTCCACGTCCTCGCCGCGCCCGTCGCCTACGTCCTGAAGCAGATCCACGCGGCACTGTCCACGTTCCTGCCCGACGGCAGCGGCTGGGCGTGGGGCCTGTCGATCGTGCTGCTCACGATCACGGTGCGCATCCTGCTGTTCCCGCTGTTCGTCAAGCAGATCAAGAGCCAGCGGCGCATGCAGGAGCTCGCGCCCAAGGTCAAGGAGCTGCAGGCCAAGCACAAGGGCGACCGCGAGACGCTCAACGTCGAGCTGATGAAGCTCTACAAGGAGCACGGCACCAACCCGATCTCCGGCTGCCTCCCGCTGCTGCTGCAGCTCCCGATCTTCTTCGCGCTGTTCACCGTGATGAACGAGTTCCGGCCGGACAAGAACGGCGAGTTCCACGGGAAGTACGGCCTGTCCAGCGGGCTGATCGAGCAGGGCGCGCACGCGAAGGTCTTCGGGGCGCCGATTTCGGCGGCCTTCAACAGCTCGTCCTCGCTGCTGGCCAAGCTCGACGGGCACGCCACCACCGTGAAGATCGTCGCGACGCTGATGATCATCACGATGGGCGCCACGACGTTCTGGACGCAGCGCCAGATGATGGCTCGCAACGGCGCGCCGGCCGACCCGCAGCAGGCGCAGGTGCAGAAGATCATGCTGTACGTGCTGCCGCTGTCCTTCGCGGTGTTCGGCTTCAGCTTCCCGATCGGCGTGCTGCTGTACTGGCTCACCACCAACATCTGGTCGATGGGTCAGCAGCACTGGGTCATCGCGCGGATGCCACCGGTCGGAGCCGGTGTGGTCGCCGGGCAGAAGGCCGCTCCCAAGCCGGACCAGAAGTCGAGCATCCTTGGCTGGCGACGCGCTCCGGCGCCGGCCCCAGCCGAGGGTCCCACCGCGCCCACCACCAACCCGGCGCCGACGCCCTCGCCGGCACCTGCCGCCGGCTCCCCCTCTCCCGCCCGTCCGGGTCAGGGCCGCGCCCAGGCCGGCTCCCGCAAGAACAAGAAGCGCAAGGGCGGACGGCGCTGATGACGCCGGACGGACCCACCCCTCGTCGTACGAAGGAACTGCACGTGACCGAGAACGAGACCACCGCCGACCCGGGCACCGACCTGCTGGTCCGGGAGGGCGACATCGCCGGCGACTACCTCGAGCGGCTGCTCGACATCGCCGACGTCGACGGCGACATCGACATGGACGTCGAGGGCAACCGCGCCGTCGTCGCGATCGTCGGCGACGGCCTCGACGCGCTCGTCGGCCCGCACGGGCAGACGCTCGAGGCGCTGCAGGAGCTCACGCGGCTGGCGGTGGTGCAGCAGACCGGCGTGCGCAGCCGCCTCATGCTGGACATCGGCGGGTACCGGGCGCGCCGCAAGGTCGAGCTCACCGACATCGGCACCCGCACCGCCAAGCGCGTCCTCGAGGAGGGGGCGCCGGTGACGCTCGCCCCGATGACGCCGTTCGAGCGCAAGATCGTGCACGACGCGGTGGCTGCCGTCGAGGGGGTCCACTCCGAGTCCGAGGGCGTGGAGCCCGAGCGCCGCGTCGTCGTGCTGCCGGGCGAGTAAGGGTCGCCCATGAGCGCACGAGCGGGTTCGCTCGGCGAGCGGGCACCGGAGCGAAGCGCGTCGTCGCTCGTCGCGCCGCCGCCGGCTGCGGCGATCGAGGTCTTCGGTGCGGCGCTGCCGCGGCTCGAGGCCTACGCCGCGCTGCTCGCCGGCGCCGGGACCGAGCGCGGGCTGCTCGGTCCTCGGGAGGTGCCCCGGCTGTGGGAGCGGCACCTGCTCAACTGCGCCGGCCTGTCCGAGCTCGTCGCGGACGGCGAGGTCGTGCTCGACCTGGGCTCCGGCGCCGGCCTGCCCGGCCTCGTGCTCGCACTGATGCGGCCCGAGGTGCAGGTGGTGCTGGTGGAGTCGCTGCAGCGGCGCGCCCAGTTCCTGTCGGAGGCGGTGGAGGCGTTGGGGCTGCGCAGCACCGTCGTACGGCGGGCGCGCGCCGAGGAGCTGCACGGGAAGGTGGAGGTGGACGTCGTGACCGCCCGCGCCGTCGCCCCCGTCGACCGGCTCGCCGGCTGGGCTCTGCCGCTGCTTCGGCCAGGCGGCCGGATGCTTGCGCTGAAGGGTGAGCAGGCCCAGGCCGAGCTCGACCAGGCCCGTCCCGCGCTGGTCCGCCTCGGTGCGGTGTCCGCCGAGGTCGTGGAGGTCGGTGCGGCCACGCTGCACACGTCCGCGAGGATCGTCGTCGTCGAGGCCGGCCGGTCTCGCTCCCCCAGGAAGGCTCGTCGTTGACTGAGTTCCCCCTTGCGTCCGGCCTGGGGAGCCCGGAGGGTGTCCAGGTGCCCGGACGCAACGACGTGACGGCGGCCCCGGCCGACCGGCTCCGCGAAGCGCTGCGCGAGAGCGCCGCCGACACCCCCATCGGCGAGCAGGCAGCCGCCGCCGTTCGGGTCCGCAGCGGCAACGAGGTGTTCCCGAAGCCGGCCTCCCGCCGCGTCATCACCGTCGCCAACCAGAAGGGCGGCGTCGGCAAGACCACCTCGACCGTCAACCTCGCCGTGTCGCTGGCGCTGCACGGCGCCACTGTGCTCGTCGTGGACCTCGACCCGCAGGGCAACGCCTCGACCGCGCTCGGGGTGGAGCACCACAGCGGGGTGCCGGACGTCTACGACGTGCTGGTCAACGGCTCCGCGATCGCCGACGTCGTGCAGGAGGCGGCCGGGGTGCCGCGGCTGCGGTGCGTGCCCGCGACCATCGACCTGGCGGGTGCGGAGATCGAGCTCGTGTCGCTGGTGGCGCGCGAGTCGCGCCTGCAGCGGGCGATCGAGAGCTACTGCGCCGGACCCGGTGCGGACGTCGACTACGTCCTCGTCGACTGCCCGCCCTCGCTCGGCCTGCTCACCGTGAACGCGATGGTCGCCACCCAGGAGGTGCTCATCCCGATCCAGTGCGAGTACTACGCGCTGGAGGGGCTCGGCCAGCTGCTGCGCACGATCGACATGGTCAAGGCGCACCTGAACCCGAGCCTCGCGGTGTCGACGATCCTGCTGACGATGTACGACGCGCGCACCCGGCTCGCGGACCAGGTGGCCGACGAGGTCCGCGGCCACTTCGGTGACGTGGTGCTGCGCACCACCATCCCGCGGTCGGTCCGGGTCTCCGAGGCGCCCGGGTACGGCCAGTCCGTGGTCACGTACGACCCCGGGTCGCGTGGGGCGATGGCGTACGTCGACGCCGCGCGCGAGCTCGCCGTGCGGGGCGCCGCGCCGGAGGCACAGGCGTGACCGCCCCTGGTAAGCGTGGCGGCCTCGGACGCGGCCTCGGAGCGCTCATCCCGCAGGGGCCGGCGGTCGACACCGCCCCGGCGCCCGTCCCGGCCGCCGCCGGCGCGACGCCGCTCGCCCCGGTGGCGGGTGCGCACTTCGCGGAGCTGCCGGTGGACGCGATCGCGCCGAACGCGGTGAACCCGCGGACCGTCTTCGACGCCGACGAGCTCGCCGAGCTGGTCGGGTCGATCAAGACCGTGGGGCTGCTGCAGCCCGTCGTGGTGCGCCCGCTGGCGGACGAGCGGTACGAGCTGATCATGGGCGAGCGGCGCTGGCGCGCCGCGCAGGAGGCCGGGCTCAGCACCATCCCGGCGATCGTGCGGGAGACGCCCGACGATGCGATGCTGCGGGACGCCCTGCTGGAGAACTTGCACCGCAGCCAGCTCAACCCGCTCGAGGAGGCCGCGGCCTACAGCCAGCTGCTGAAGGACTTCGGGGCGACGCACGAAGAGCTCGCGTCCCGCATCCACCGTTCCCGGCCGCAGATCACGAACACGCTGCGGCTGCTGAACCTGCCGCCCTCGGTGCAGGCCAAGGTCGCCGCGGGCGTCCTGTCGGCCGGGCACGCGAAGGCGATCCTCGGGCTGCCGACGGCGGAGGCGATGGAGGCCATGGCCCACCGGGTCGTGGCCGAGGGCCTGTCCGTGCGCTCGACCGAGGAGGCCGTCGCACTCGCATCCGCGGAGGCGCCCGCCCGGAAGAAGGGCGCGGCCGGCAAGCGGCTGGTGCCCGAGGAGGCGCGGGAGGTCGCGGACCGGCTGTCGGACCGGCTCGAGACCCGCGTCAAGGTGGACGTCGGCCGGTCCAAGGGGAAGATCACGATCGAGTTCGCGACACTCGAGGACCTGGGGCGGATCGCCGCGATCGTGGAGGGCCGAGCGTAAGTCCTCGGTCGCGCGGACAAGGCGCGCGCCCCGCGAGTGTGGCCGATACTGCGTCCGTGCCCGAGGACGCGCGGCCGCTTGTCATCCGCGCACAGCTCCCCGAGCCGTGCGCGATGGGCAGCGGCGCGGGCCTGCAGCCGCGACAGCTCGGCCTCGAGCCCGGCGATGGCCACTTCCCGTCGTACGGCGTCGAGCCGCAGCGCCTCCTCGTGGGCGCCTTCGACGGTGAGCTCGTGCATGAAGTGATCTTAGGTGAAGGGACTCGAACGCACAAGCGAGACATGTGGAAAAGTCTTTTGTTCTCAGGCAAGTCCGAGCCGCTTGGCGTGCTCGCGCAGCTCGTCCCGCGCCCGCGGATGGGCGGTGTGCTCGATGAGGGCACGCGCCTGCTCGTGCTGGTGCGCCCCCCACAGCCGGGCGAGGCCCTGGTCGGTGACGACGTAGCTCTGCTGGAACGACGTGGCCGGCTCGCACAGCGTCGGCACGATCGTCGACACGTCGGCGCGCGCGTGCCAGGAAGGCAGCGCGATGATCGACAGGCCGCGGTGGGCGTGCAGCGCTCCCACGATGAAGTCCGTCTGGCCGCCGAACCCCGAGTAGGCCCGGCCGCGGACGTACGACGCGTTCGCCTGCCCGAACAGGTCGACCTGCAGCGCCGAGTTCACCGAGGTCATGGCGGGCTGCCGGGCGATCAGGGCCGGGTCGTTGGTGTGCTCGGTGCGGGCCAGCACCACGCGCCGGTTGCCGTCGAGCCAGTCGTAGAGCTCCGGCGAGCCGACGGCGAAGCTCGTCACCACCGGCACGTCCCGGTCCAGTGCGCCGGCCCGCTCCAGCGCCAGCACCCCGTCGCTGATCATCTCCGACCAGACCCGCAGCCCGCGCCGTTCGCGCAGCGCGGCGAGAACGGCGTCGGGCACGCCGCCGATCCCGAGCTGCAGGGTCGCCTCGCCGGGGATGAGGGAGGCGACCTGCTCGGCGATGCGCGCCGAGACCTCGTCGGTCGCCCGCCGGACGGGCTGCAGGAGGGGGGCGTCCACCTCGACCGCGAGGTCGATGTCGGCCGTGTCGACGACGGCGTCGCCGTACGTGTAAGGCATCTGCCTGTTGACCTGCGCGACTACGAGCGCCCCACGGCTGCGGGCCGCCTCGATGGCGGCGGGCAGGATGTTGACCTCTACGCCGAGTGACACGGTGCCGTCGCGGGGCGGGCTCACCATCACCAGGACGACGTCGGGCGGCGTCGTGGTGCGCAGCAGCGCCGGCACGAGGCTGAGCCGGCACGGCAGGTATTCCAACGTCGCGTGCCCGCGCATCCCCGGGCCGATGAACGGTGTCTCGTACACCACACCGTCCCGGTCCGGCAGGCCGTGCGCGGCGTTCAGGACGAACAGCCGGTACGACGGGACCGCGGCGTCGAGCAGGCGCAGGGCCTGCATCGGGGTGGCCCCGTTGCCCCCGGCTACGACCCGGGGTCGCGTATGGGGGAGCGCCGAGAGGTGCCGGCTGAGGGTCTCCTCGGAGACGACGCGCATGCGCCCATGCTGCCCCGGACCGGCCTTACCCGCCCCACTTTCCCCGCGTTCCGGTTCCGTCATCAGCCCTGACGGGTACGGGCCCGTCGGTGCTACAGGGAGGATGCGCGATGACCCCCGCGATGAAGACCATGATCGTGCCGGTGAAGGACCTGGAACGGGCCACGGCGCTGTACGCCGGGCTGCTGGGCCGCGAGCCCTCGGCGGCCGAGTCGTACTACGTGGCGTTCGAGACCGACGGGCTGCACCTCGGGCTCGACCCGCACGGTGCTGATCGGGGGCTCACGGGTCCGGTGGCCTTCTGGCACGTCGACGACCTGGACGCGCGTCTCGCCGCGCTGCTCGACGCCGGCGCCGTGGTGCACCAGCCGGTCCGCGAGGTGGGCGGCGGACGCCGGGTCGCGTCGGTCACCGACCCCGACGGCAACGTGATCGGGCTGCTCCAGGACCCGTGAGCAGGCTCAGGCGATCTCGGGGCCTGGGGTGGCGGCGCCGGGGCGGGTCGGGGCGGACGTGAGCGGCCCGAAGGTGGCCAGCAGCTCGAGCTCCGCCTCGACCACTCCGGCCAGCCGGCGTACGCCTTCGCGGATCCGGTCGGGCTCGGGGAAGCAGTACGACAGCCGCAGCTCGCGGGCACCCTGGCCGTCGGCGTAGAAGCCGATGCCCGGCACGTAGGCGACCCTCGCCGTGATCGCCCGGGGCTGCATCACCTTGGCGTCGAGGCCCTCGGGCAGCGTGGTCCAGACGTAGAAGCCGCCCTCGGGGTGGGTCCACGTCGTGCCTTCCGGCATGAGGGTCGTGAGCGCGTCGAGCATCGCGTCGCGCCGCTCCCGGTAGATGCCCTTGAACACCTCGATCTGGCCCTGCCAGTCGGTGGTCGTGAGGTACTCGACGACCGCCATCTGGTTCAGCGCCGGCGGGCACAGCACCGACGCCTCGGCGGCGAGCACGAGCTTCTCGCGGACCGCGTGGGGGGCGAGCACCCAGCCGACCCGCAGCCCGGGCGAGAAGGTCTTGCTGAACGAGCCGAGGTAGATGACCTCGTCCTCGCCGCCGCGGGCCCGGATGGCCGGGGTCGGCGGCCCCTCGAACCCGAGCAGGCCGTAGGGGTTGTCCTCGAGCACGAGCAGGCCGGCCTGTTGGCAGATCTCGAGGACCTCGGTGCGGCGGGCGTCGGACAGCGACGTGCCGGCCGGGTTGTGGAAGTTCGGGATCGTGTACAGAAACTTCGCGCGCGTGCCCACCCGCGCGACCGCCTCGCGCAGCGCCTCGGGGACGAGCCCGTGCTCGTCCATCGGCACGTGCACGACGTCGGCCTGGTACGCCGCGAAGGTGCCCAGCGCCCCGACGTACGACGGGGCTTCGGCGAGCACGACGTCGCCGGGGTCGCAGAAGATCCGGGTGACGAGGTCGAGGGCGTGCTGCGAGCCGACGGTGACCACCACGTCGTCGGGGGAGCCGACCACGCCCTCGAGCGCCATCACCTGGCAGATCAGCTCGCGCAGCACCGGGTCGCCCTGACCCGAGCCGTACTGCAGCGCCGCCGCACCCTTGGTCGCGAGCAGGTCGGAGAGCAGCTTGCCGACCGCGTCGAGGGGCAGCGCGCTGGTGTAGGGCATGCCGCCTGCGAGGCTGACCACCTCGGGGCGGTTGGCGACCGCGAACAGGGCGCGGATCTCGGACGCCGTCATCCCCGCCGTACGCTGCGCGTAACGGCCCGTGAACGCGTCGAAGGTCCGCGAGAGCCCTGGCATGGCTCCACGGTACCGGCGGGCGCTTCTCGATTTTCGTCAGGCGCAACTACCCTCGAGCGGGTGGTGACACTCCCCCGCCGTCCGGCAGGCCTGCTGGGACTCGGTGCGCTGGTCGGCGCCGTGGTGGGGGTCCTCACCGGGCTGCTCCGGAAGCCTCGGCGGTGAGCGCGATGAGCAGGCGTCTGGTCAACATCACGCTCGACAACCTCGACGACCTGCCGCGGCGCTGCCGCACCTGCGTGTTCTGGGAGCTCGACCCCGTCGCGCACGACCGCGCCGTGGAGGCAGGGGACACCGCGTTCGAGAAGGAGTCGTGGGTGTCCGCCACGCTGCTCGAGTGGGGCTCGTGCGGGAAGCTCGTGTACGTCGACTCGGTGCCTGCGGGCTACGTGATGTACGCGCCGCCGATGTACGTGCCGCGTTCGGTGGCGTTCCCCACCTCGCCGGTCTCGGCCGACGCCGTGCTGCTGATGACTGGCCACGTGCTTCCCGACTTCCAGGGCGGCGGCCTGGCGCGGATGCTCGTGCAGGCGGTCGCGAAGGACCTCACCCGGCGCGGCTTCAAGGCGATCGAGGCGTTCGGCGACCTGCACCACCAGGGCCCGGCGTGCATCCTGCCGGCCGACTACCTGACGGCCGTGGGCTTCAAGACGGTCCGGCCGCACCACCGCTTCCCGCGACTGCGCCTGGAGCTGAAGACCACGGTGGCCTGGAGCGAGAGCGTCGAGGCCGCGCTGGAGAAGCTGCTGGGATCGATGACCGACCCGGTGCTGCGGCCCGTCTAGGACGTGGAGGCGGTGGGCAGCCGCAGCGCGCCCGTCGGCGGGTCGGCCTCGGGCGGCAGGTAGAGCCGCTGGATCGCCACGAGCAGAGCCTCCGCGAGCGTGTCGCGGAAGGCGGGGTCGGCCAGCTGCGCGGCGTCGTCGGGATGGCTGAGGTGACCGAGCTCGACGCGCACCGCCGGCATCTGCGTGAGCCGCAGCAGCGCCCAGGTCTTCGCGTGCACCCGGCAGTCCAGCAGTCCGGTGCGCGCCACCACCTCGCGCTGCACCAGGCTCGCCAGCCGCTCGCCGACGGTGGACGTGGTGCCCGTGCCGGTGCCGAAGTGGTAGCTCGCCACGCCGTGGCAGCGCGACGACGGCGCCTCGTCGACGTGCAACGACACGAGCAGGTCGGCGGCCGCCTCGTTCGCGAGGGCGGCCCGTTCCTCGTCGCTCGGCGAGCTGTCCCAGCCGCGGGTGAGCAGCACCCGCACCCCCATCGCCTGCAGCCGGCCCTCGAGCCGGGTGGCGATGTCCTGCACCAGCGTGGCCTCGTCATGACCGTGTCCCACGGACCCCCGGTCGGGGCCGCCGTGCCCCGGGTCCACGACCACTACCTTGCCGGTCAGGGCTGCCCCGCCGGACCGCAGCCGCTCGGTCTCCCGCAGCTGCTGCGGCCGGCCGCCCACGACGAGCCGGCCGAGCTGACGCAGCGCGCGCAGCGTGGCGGGCCCGCACACCCCGTCCGGGCGCATGCCGTAGTCGCGCTGGAACGCCTTGAGCGCCTCCTCGGTCCGGGGCCCGAAGACCCCGTCCGCACGGCCCGGGTCGAAGCCCAGCTCCGCGAGCCGCTCCTGCAGGGCCGCGACGTCGTCGCCGACGAGCAGCTTCGTCTGGTAGCTGAGGATCCGGTCGCCCAGCGCGTGCCGGGCGGCCTGCAGCGCCGTGTAGGTGTCACGGCCGACCACGCCGTCGGCGCGCAGCCCGCGGCGCTGCTGGAAGGCGCGCACCGCGTGGTCGGTGACGTCGTCGAAGACCGGCTCGTCCGGTACGGCGGCCAGCTCCCCCATGGCGGCGAGCATCGCCTGGACCTCCGCCACCGCGCGCCCGGTGTCGCCGCGGCGGATCAGCTGCACGGTCCGGACTGTAGTGGCGGGTCGGCTCGCCGGACGGTCAGGGCGACCTCACCCCCCGCCCCAGTGATCAACAGGACCATGCGCCATCGACACGCCGGTGTCGCGAGGACAGAAGTCCTGTTGATCAAGGAAGGGAGTGGCCGAGTGGGCGGGACACGAACAAGGCCGGGCCCCGCGGGACCCGGCCTCCGTCGTGCTCGCTCTTAGAGGAACGCCTCGAGCTCGCGCAGGATCGCGGCCTTCGGCTTGGCGCCGACGATCTGCTTCACGATCTGCCCGCCCTGGAACACCGCCATCGTCGGGATCGACATGATCTGGTAGTCCCGGGAGACGACGGGGTTCTCGTCGGTGTTGAGCTTCACGATCGTGATCTTGTCGCTGTGCTCGGCCGCGATCTCCTCGAGGACGGGGGCCACCATCTTGCACGGGCCGCACCACTCAGCCCAGAAGTCCACGAGCACGGGCTTGGTGCTCTGCAGCACGTCCGTCGCGAACGTGGCGTCGGTGACGGTCTTGGTGTTGGCGCCCACGGCGTCTCTCCTCGGGTTCCTGGTGTGGTCAGCAGAACGTAGTGCGCGAAGCCGTCATTCCCCGTGCTCGGCCGACACGGTGCTCAGTGCGCGTTGGCCGAGAGCCAGCGCTCAGCGTCCAGCGCGGCGGCGCAGCCGGTGCCTGCGGCGGTGACGGCCTGCCGGTAGGTGTGGTCGACCAGGTCGCCGGCGGCGAAGACGCCGTCGAGGTTGGTGCGGGTGCTGCGGTCCTCGACCAGGACGTAGCCCTCGTCGTCGAGGTCGACCTGACCCTTCACCAGCTCGGAGCGCGGGTCATGACCGATCGCCACGAACAACCCCGCGGCGGGCAGGTCGGTCGTCTCGCCGGTCTGGACGTTGCGCACGGTGACGGACTCCAGCCGGCCGTCCCCGTTGGCCGACACGACCTCGCTGTCCCAGACGAAGCGGATCTTGTCGTTGGCAAAGGCCCGGTCCTGCATGATCTTCGACGCGCGCAGCGTGTCGCGACGGTGCACGACCGTGACGGACTTGCCGAACCGGGTGAGGAACAGCGCCTCCTCCAGCGCGCTGTCACCGCCGCCCACGACGACGATGTCCTGCTCGCGGAAGAAGAAGCCGTCGCAGGTGGCGCACCAGGACACACCCCGGCCGGACAGCTCCTTCTCGCCCGGGACGCCCAGCTCGCGGTAGCCGGAGCCCATCGCGAGCACGACCGTGCGCGCGAGGTACGTGTCGGTCTCGGTGCGCACCACCTTGGGGCTGGCCGTGAGGTCGACCGACGTGACGTCGTCGGTGACGAACGTGGTCCCGAACCGCTCGCCCTGGGCGCGCAGCTTCTCCATGAGCTCGGGCCCCATGATCCCCTCGGGGAAGCCGGGGAAGTTCTCCACGTCGGTGGTGTTCATCAGCGCGCCGCCGGCGGTGACGGACCCCTCGAAGCAGACCGGTGCCAGCCCGGCGCGCGCCAGGTAGATCGCCGCGGTGTAGCCGCTCGGGCCCGAGCCGATGACGATCACGGGGTGGACGGTCTGGGTCACGGAGGGCCTCTCTCAACAACGGCGGGGCGTGCGCCAGGGGAACGCCATCGTAGAGCCGCCTGTTCCCCTGGCAGGATCACCGCATGTCCCTCGCGTCGGTCCCCGACCCGGCCAGCCTGATCAGCAGCGCCGCCCCCGAGCCGCGCTGCGTGGCCCATCCCGGCCGTCCCGCCGTGGACCGATGCCCGCGCTGCGGCAGACCGCGCTGCGGAGCGGACGCGACAGGCCCGCGGTGCGCGGTGTGCGGTGCGGCCGAGCAGGTCGCCGCGCCGCGGGAGCTGACGGCGGCCGAGGTGGTCGTCCGGGCAGCGTTGGGTGCGACGGCCGTAGCGCTGCCCGCGGGGTGGGTGCTGTCGGAGTACGTGTCCTCGCCGTTGCTGCAGTACCTCGCGCCCGTGGTGGTCGGTGTGGCGTGCGCCGGGGCGGCGACCTGGGCCGCTCGCGACCCGCGCGGCCCCGTGCGGCCGTGGGTGCGGCTGGTCGCGGTGCTGTACGCCGTGCTGGGGACGGCGCTGGGGTTCGTGCTCGAGGGCACGTACGGCGTGCTCAGCGCCGACCTGGACGTGCTGGTCCCGTACGCCGCCGCGGCCGGGGGCGCGTGGTTGTGGTCGGCGCCGCCGCGGCGCCGTACCTGAGCCCCTCCCTCCGGGAAAGGCTCAGGGCTTGGGCAGGCGCGCGAAGAAGAGCAGCTTGGCGTCCGCCTGCTCGCACGCCGCGCCCACCACGAAGACGTCCACCTTGTCCGGCTTGTTCGCGGGGAGCACCACCACGAGGGCCGGCTGGTCCTTGTAGCGGGCGTAGTCGAGGGCGAGCGGCAGCCCGGGCTGGCTGGGGTCCGACAGGGCGCTGAGGCAGGAGGCCAGCCCCTCGGTGGTGCGCAGGCGCGCGAGCGAGTCCGCGCGCTGCGCGAATCCCGTCGTGGTCCGCGCCGGGGTCCCCGCGCTGCCGAGACCGTCGGCCGAGGGTGGTGCTGGTGACGGGGCGGGGGCCCTCTCCGCCGCCGCGGTGCCGGCCAGCAGCGCGGGTAGCTGCTTGTCCAGGGTCGGCGTTCCGGCGCCGTAGTCGACGCCTGTGCTGCTCACGTTCCACCGTGCGCGGGACGCCTGCGTGCTGGTGGTGCCGCTGTCCCGGTGCGCGAGCAGCAGGCCACCGGCCGCGAGGACCGCTGCGGCGGCGGCACCCGCCGCGACGCCCCACACCAGCCGTCGGCGGGGTCGCCGCGCGTCGAGGGGCAGCACGTCACCGCCCGGGCTGCCCGCCTCGCGCCGGGCTGCGGCCACCGCGGTCAGCAGCCTGTCCTCGAGGTCCGGCGGCTGCGGCGGCGAGGGGAGGGAGGAGAGCGCGGCCGAGACCGACGGCATCGCCGCAGCCAGCTCGGCGAGCCGGGCCCGGCAGGAGCCGCAGGTGTCGAGGTGCTCCGGGGCCGTCACGCCGGCGAGGACGTCGGCGAGCGTGTCCAGGTCGAGGTGCTCGTTCGGCGCGTCGCTCACAGGTCTCCTCCTTCCGGCTCCGGGCCTGCAGATGGGACGGGGCTCGGGCCGTTCGGGTTCCGCAGGTGACCGAGGAGCACCGCGAGCCGCACCCGCCCGCGGGAGCAGCGGCTCTTCACGGTCCCCTCGGGCACTTCGAGCACGACCGCGGCGTCGGCCACCGAGAGCCCCTGCAGGTCGACGAGCACGAGGGCGACGCGCTGCTCCACCGGGAGCGCGGCCAGCCCCTTCTCCACCTCGAGCGCGGTCTCGCGCTCGGCGAGCACATCCCGCGGGTCCGCCGGAGGGTCCTGCGGCAGCGGCACGGTGGGTCGCACCGCGCGGCGGCGGGCGCGGTCGAGGCAGGCGTTCACGACGACGCGGTGCAGCCACGTCGTGACCCGTGCCTCCCCTCGGAAGCTGCCCGCGGCCCGGAAGGCGGACACGCAGGCGTCCTGCACGGCGTCGGCCGCCTCCTCCGGGTCGCCGAGCGTGCGCAGGGCGACGGCCCACATGCGGCCGCGGTGCCGGCGTACCAGCTCGTCGAAGGCCGAGGCGTCGCCGGCGGCGTGCGCCGCGAGCAGCGCCCGATCGTGGGCGTCGTCCTCGTCGACGGCGGTCGGGCTCACGGGCGGAAGGCTAGTGCTCATCCTGGTGAGTTCACGTGACCTGCAGCGCGGCGATGCCGACCTGGTAGCGCGCGCCGTTGCGGGGCAGCTTGGTGATCCAGACGAGCAGGTAGCGCGCGGCCGTCCCGGACGGCGGCGAGAGCACGGCGACCTGGGCGCTGCCGGCGGCGGTGGCCACCGGCCGGGCGTCGGTGTCGCTGCGAGGCTTCGTGTCGGAGACCAGCAGCTCGACGTGCGCTCCGGGTGCGGTGAAGCCCACCTGCACCCTGTGCACGGGGCGCACCCGTCCGAGGTCGAGCAGCAGGCCCACGCCGGACTTCAGGCCGCCGAAGGTCGAGGTGTTGTACAGGTCCGTGGTCCACGCGGTGGAGGCGTCCGCGTCGATCGCGTTCGGCACCTGGTCGGGGTTCTCCTGGCCGTCGCCCTGCGGGTCGAAGTCGCTGGCGGTGACCCGCGACAGCTCCACCGGTACGGCGGCAGGCGAGGCACCCGAGGACGGACCGGCGCTCGGGGTCAGCGTCAGGGCGTCCACGGCTCCGGCCCTTCGCGGCAGCTCGCCGATCGCGAGGCCGAGGTACCAGCCGGTGACGGCGAACGCCGCCACGACGGCGACGACGGTGAGCAGCAAGGCGTGCCGGCGCAGGATGCCGGGTTCCCTCGGCCTCGTCTCGGCGACTCGCTCCCGCCGCAGCGTGGCGACGGCGTTGTCGACGGCATCGGCTAAGGCGGCCGGGGTGCGCAGCGGCGGCAGGGTCGGTAGCAGCTGCGGGTTGATCGCCCGGGTCACGACGTTGTCGAGCATCCGGGGCACTCCCGCGCGCACCTGGTGCGGCGCAGCGGCGTGCCCCCCGGCCAGCGGTGTCGGCACCAGGCTGTCGCGCGGCTGGGGAGTGGCGCCCCCCGGCCAACGCGTGGTGAGCAGCGCATACAGCAGTGCGCCCGCGTCGCGGGTGTCGGCGGCGACCGCGTCGGCGTCCAGGGTCTCCAGGACGGGACCGCCGCGGACGGCGGCGGCCACGGCCGCGTCGGTCACGCGGACCCGGCCGCTGGCGGTCACCAGCACGTTGCGCGGGTGCAGGCAGCCGTGGCCGAGACCGGCCTCGTGCGCGGCCGTCAGCGCGTCGGCCACCTGCCGGATGACGTCCGCAGCGTCGGGCGGGGAGAGGGGCCCGACCCGCTCCAGGTGCTCGTCGAGCGGCTCACCCTCCACCCACTCGCGGATCAGGTAGGTGACGTCGTCCTGGCGGCCCGGCCGGCGCTCGGCGCCGGCGTCGTAGACGCGGACCAGCCCCGGGTGGCTGACCTTCGCGGCGCGCGCCGCGGCACGCAGGAACGGCTCGGCGTCGGCCTTGCTGCTCTTGGTCGGCGTCGGGAGCACCCGGACGGCCACCTCACGCGCCAGGACCTGGTCCTGGGCCCGCCAGAGGACCGCGGGTCCGTCCGAGGCGACCGGGTCGAGGAGGAGGTACCGCCCTGCCAGCAGGTCTCCGACCTGCAACGGCCCTGGCAGCACGTGACTCCTCCGCTCGCCGGCGAACTGGGTGGGGGACACACGGGACGGCCCGGTGCCGCCCACTCTAAGGCTGGCACCGGGCCGTCGTGGCCGTGCGTCAGGGGCGCCCGACGACGTACCGGCTGGTCCAGATGCGGGACAGCTTCACGACGTCGCCCGTGTGCGGCGCGTGCCAGACCCGGCCGTAGCCGGCGTAGATGCCGACGTGGGTGATCCGGCCGCTGGAGTTCTTGAAGAAGATCAGGTCGCCGACGCGCTTGGACGTCTTGGAGACGTGGCGCACGACCGTGTACTGGCGGGCGGAGCTGTGCGGCAGGCGCTTCCCGAACCGCTTGAAGACGTAGAGCGTGAAGCCCGAGCAGTCGAAGCGGTAGGGGCCGGCGGCGCCCCACTGGTACGGCGCGCCCTTGTGACGGGCGGCCTCGTGCAGGACGTTCGCCTGGTAGGTCGTCATGGCGTTGGCGGGAGCGGCCGTGGTGGCCAGCACGCCGAAGACGGAGAGAAGGGCGATCAGGACAGCGGATGCGCGCAGGCGCAGTCGAGCAGAGGACAGCACGGAGTTCCTTCCTGACGCCTGCGAGGTGAGCTGTCGGGTTCGGACGGGAAGGTGTCCGGCCGCTCACTCGCTGTCACCGACAGCGCGCGTGCGGCTTCACCCCGAGTCCGCGCTCCGGGTGGAGTGCGGACGAAGGACCTTGGGTCCCCCGCTCCTGCCCCTCGGTGGGGGGACGTCTCCCGCGTGCTCAGCGGGGAGGTCGGTGGGGCAGGACTCGGCGTGCCGACCGGACGTCAGGATGTGTGGTCGTCACCCGGGGGCGACGACGGGTTGTGGTGGAGCTGCCACGAAGCGTGGCTCTCCGAAGGTATCGGCCGAACGGCGCCGACCGTTGAGCCGTTCAGCGTAGCGTGAGACCACTGTCACGCTCCGGTCAGGACGAAGAAGGACGAATCGCTCCGGCGTACCCGTCGAGGTAGACGGCCTGCAGCCGGACCACGTCTCCGGTGTGCGGGGCGGCGTACATCAGCCCCTGGCCGGCGTAGATCGCCACGTGGTGGATGGTGGCGGGGTCGGCCGGGTCGAAGGCCCAGAACAGCAGGTCGCCCGGGAGCAGGGCGCCGAGCTCGACGTGCGGCCCCACGTACCACTGCTCGCGCGACGTGCGCGGCAGCACCACGCCTCCCGCGCGGTAAGCGGCGCCTGTCAGCCCGGAGCAGTCGTAGGCGTCGGGGCCGGTGGCGCCCCAGACGTAGGGCTTGCCCAGCTGGCTGTTGGCGAACGCCAGCGCGGCGGTCGCGGCGGCCGTGGGCGGGACCTCGGGGATGTTGCCCAGGGCGGCCCGCGCAGCCGCCAGGGTCTGCGAGGCCTGTGCGGCAGAGGCGGCGTCCAAAGCACGCTGCTGCTGCGCGACCAGGTCGCGGACCCGCTGGTCGGCGGCGGCGAGCAGTGCGTCGGTGCGGGCGAGCAGCGTCGTGACGGCGTCAGCCTTCGCCGCCACCTGCTTCTGCAACGTGGTGCGCAGCGCGGCGGCCTGGGTCAGCTGCCGGGTGGCCGCGGCCTGCCGGGCGACGACCCGGTCGGCGGTGTCCTGGGCGCGGCCGTCCTCGTGGAGCACGACACCGACCTGGTGCACCCGCTGCGCGACTTCCGAGATCGAGCTGCTCTCCAGCACGTGGGCGTACAGCCCCGCCGTACCGCCGGCCATGTAGAGCGCGCGCACCCGCCGGGCGGCGACGTCGCTCGACCCGGCGGCGGCGAGGCGGGCCTGGTCGAGCTCCTGCTCGGCGAGCAGCTGTGCCGTGACGGCGGCGCCGAGCCTGGCGTACGCGGCGTCGTAGGCCTCGGTGGCCATCTCGGCCTGCTGGCGCAGCTGCTCGACCTGCGCCCGGAGGGCGGCAGCCCGGTGCCGGGCGTCGCCCAGCGGCTCCGCGGCGGCGGGGGAGTGCGTCGCTGTGACAGTGGCAGCGAGCAGGCCGCCGACGAGGAGCGTGGCCGCCGCCGTACGGAGGCGTGTCACCTCATCAGGTCCCGGGGGTGCCGGTGCCGGTCTGGCGGATCTGCGTCCAGGACTTGAGCGGCCCGACGTAGTGCATCCAGAGCGTCTTCGGCGTCCGGTCCACCGTGAGCGTGACGCGGCCGTCCGCGTCCACCTTGAAGGTCTTCGTCTCGATGGCGTCACCCTTGCCGTCGACGGAGCGCACGGCGGCTTCGTAGGCCGCCTGCACGTCCTTGGACGACCGGAAGGAGTCGGCGGCGGCGTTGGCGGCGGTGGTGGCGTCGTCCGCGGCACCGAAGTTGGCCGTGAGCACCATGAATCCGTCGTAGGCGACCACCCCGAGCAGCGCGAAGCCGATGGCGAGCCGGGTCAGCCAGCCGAGGACGATGGAGCCGCGGTCGTTCACCCTGACGGGTTCGGCCGATCAGTGCCGTCCCTTGAGCCGCCCGGAGCACGGACGTGCCCGTTCCGCCCGGTTCAGGGCTGACGCGTGGGGACCCGTCGCAGCATCGGACCGAGCAGCTCGTCCACCTCGGGTACGCGCACCCGGCGTACGGCGACGACGTAGCCGATCAGCAGCACCGCCCCGCCCAGCGCGAGCGCGACGAACGACGTCGACGTGGCGTCGCCCAGCGTGCGGTCGGTGGCCAGGACCACCAGCACGGCCGCCAGGGCCGGGCCCAGCGCGGCGAACACGCAGCGGATCGCGGTGCGAAGCACGTGGCCGGCAGGGTCGCGCGGCACGTGCCGGGCCAGCACCGACGTGCACACCACGACCCCGACCAGGTACGACGAGGCCTGGCCGATCGCGAGGCCGAGCACCTTCCAGCGGTCCGGCAGCGAGACGTACAGCAGCACGTCGACGACCACGGTCACGACGTTGACCGCCAGGTTGACCATGGCGGGCGTTCGGGTGTCCTGCAGGGCGTAGAACGCCCGCAGCTGCAGCTGGTAGGTGCTGAACGCGACGAGGCCGCAGGCGAACACCGCCAGCAGGGTCCCGATGAACTGCGCCTCGTCGTCGGTGGTCCGGCCGTGCCCGAAGACGACGACCGCGAGGTCCCGGCCCAGCACGAGGTAGCCGACGGCGGCCGGGACGAGGACGGCGATCGTGGTGCGCAGGCCGCGGTCGAGCTGCCGACGGAGGTCGAGCAGGTTGCCCTCGGCGGCGTCGCGGCTCATGGCCGGGAGCAGGGCGGTGATGACGCTGACGGCCACCACCGCGTGCGGCAGCTGCCAGAGCAGGAAGGCGCTCGTGTACGACGGGTAGCTGCGCCCCTCGGGCGCCCCGCTGGCGAGCCGGACCACGACCACGAGCACGAGCTGGTTGCACAGCACGTAGAAGAACGTCCAGCGGGCGAGCCGGGCGGCGTGCCCGAGACCGCTGCCGCGGACGTCGAACCGCGGCCGCAGCTGCAGGCCGGTGGCGCGCAGGGCCGGCACGAGGGCGACGGTCTGCGCCACGATGCCGAGCGTCACGCCGATCCCGAGCACCAGCACCTGGGTGTCGGTGATCGTGGCGCTGGTCAGCTCGGCGGGCCCAGGGACCAGCCAGAACACCAGCAGCGTCACGATGACCACGACGTTGTTGACGACCGGCGCCCACATCGGCGGACCGAACCGCCCACGGGTGTTGAGCCAGGCGCCGAGGATGGCGCCGAGCCCGTAGAACAGCATCTGCGGCAGGAAGAAGCGGGCGAACGTGATGGCCAGCGCGCGGTCGTGGCTGTTGGCGCCCGGGTTGAGGTAGAGGTCGACGACCTGGGGCGCGAGCGCGACGAGGACCGCCGCGGCGCCTCCCAGGACGATCACCGTGAGGGTGAGCAGCCGCTGGGCGTACTGCTCGCCGTACTGGTCCTTGTCGGCGCGCACGAGCAGCGGCACGACGACGCTGGTGAGGATCCCGCCGAGCAGCAGCTCGTAGACGATGTTCGGCGCGGTGTTGGCGACGTTGAAGGCCAGCGCGACGCCCTTGACGCCGAGGACGGCCACGAGCAGCGCGGTGCGCAGGAAGCCGGTGGTGCGGGAGGCCACGGTGCCGGCGGCCATCGTGCCGACGCCGCGCAGGTGGCTCACCGACATGGTTCGCTCCGGCGCTCACTCGCAAGCTCGCTCGCTTCTCCGCTCACTCGCGCGGTCCGGTTTCCGCGGCCGGTCGTCGGGCTCGCAGCGCGCGACGCGTGATCTGCACGCTTGCAGCGAACAGCAGGACGGCCGCCCCCGCCACGGTGACCGAGAGCGCGAGTCGTCCGAACTGCGTCGAGCGCACGATGAGCTCGTTCTCGGGGCCGAACGGCTTGCCGCTGCGGTCCACCACCTGGGCGAACACCACGAACTGCCCGGACCGCTTGGCCTGCGCCCGCACGCTCGCCTGGATGGCATGGCCCGGGCGGACCGTGAGCAGGCCGGTCTCGGCGTTGGTGAGCGTCGCCGTCTTGGAGGTGAAGCGGACGCGCACCTGGATGGGCACGCGCAGGGTGTTCTCGAGCGAGACGGACAGGGTGCCTTTGCTGCTCGTCAGCAGCGCGTGGCCGCCGCGCACCACCACGTCGTCAGACAGCGACTGCACGAGGTCGTGCAAGTGCCGCGCCGCGGCGCGGGCGCTGCTCGCGTTGGTGCGTCCGGAGCTGGACTCGGCGCGGGCGACCGCCCGGCGCAGCTCGCCCTTGAGGCCGGCTACGTCGTCCCGCGCCGCGGGGTCGGGGCTGAGGACGGCGTCGGTGAGCTGCCCTGCGAGGTCCCGGTCGGCGGCGACGTGCCCGAGGAAGGACGGGGCGAGCTCGCCGGTGGCGTCGGTGCGGGCGGGACCGCGCGACACGGGCGCGGGCAGCCGGCCCTCGGCCAGGTCGGCGCACCGACCGGTGTCGTTCGCGACGGCGGCGAGGTCGACCTGGCACAGCCACGGCAGCCGGCCGAGGTCGCGCAGGACCGCCTGGGCCCCGGCCCGGTCGACGTCGCTGCCCCGGGGCAGCGCCAGCACGAGGGTGCGGGTCTCGCTCGGCCGCTCGAAGGCGACAACGGCGCTCTCGGCGACGAAGCGCTGCTCGGCCACCCGGGAGCCGAAGGGACTCTTGCCGGTCAGCAGCTCCGAGAGGTCTGGGTCCACCACGAGGCCGTCCAGGTCGGCGCCGGTGGCCGAGGTGGTGAACGGTGTCTGCGCGGTCGGCGTGTGGTTGGGCGGCACGCCGTCGTCGTCGTACGCCGAGGCGTCGAGCACGAAGGCCCGGGCGCCGGCGAGCGCGAGCGCGTTGGCCGCGGCGGGCGTCACCGGCCCGGCGGGCGGCCACGCCACGTTCGTCACCGGGGCCACGCCCAGCACCTGCTGGGTGACCTGCGACCCGAGCGCCATCGCGTTGCTCAGGTCGTCGCGTCCGCGGGCGTCGCGCGCGAGCGCCGAGACGTCGGGGTCGGCGTACGGCAGGGCGAGCACGTGGCCGGCGAGGTTCGCGTCGTGCAGGCCCGCGAGCCAGCTGGCCGCGGCTGTGGTGCCCTGACCCGTGCGGGTGCCGTCGGCCTCGCGCACGCGGTACCGCCGGCTCATGGTCTGCGCGGTCTCGAGCAGGTCCGGGTCCACGGCGTACGTCACCGAGACCGGCTGGCAGCGTGTGGGTCGCGGGTCCGGCACGCCTGAGGCGCGAACTGCCGCCGGCTCGCACTCGGGGACGAGCGCACCGCGGGCCGCCTCCAGCAGTCGCCCGAGCCGACCGTCGCGCGCCAGTCGGGAGGCGAGCTCGTCGTCGGAGAGCGTGCCGTCCGGGAGCGCGTGCGGGACGTCCGTGAGAGGCCACAGCACGGACACCCGGCTCGGGCGGGGCACGCCCGTGGCGAAGTAGGGGAGCCAGGTCGGGGCCAGCCCGAGGTTGTCGTTGCCGTCGCCCGCGTCGCCGCGGGCCACGACGTCAAGCGGGTAGACGCCGGTGCCGTCCAGGCGCAGCGTGCGGACGTCCGTGCGGACGTCGAACGACACGGTGTGCCCGGGAGCGAGCACGCCGGGCACGGTCGTGCTCACTCGCAGCGAGGTGGGCGGACGGTCCTGGTCGGCGTCCTGGAACACGCCGTGGGTCGTCACACGCTCGCCGACCTGCAGGCGGACGCGCAGGTTCGCGACCGGTCGCGAGCCGGTGTTGCGCAGGGTCCCGCGGACCTCGACCGCGCTGCCCGGGCGCGGCGCACGCGGAAGGATCTCGGTGAGCGTGACCCGCAGCGGGTCCTCGGGCTCCTGCGTCGGGCTCGGTGCGGGCTCGGCAGCGGCGGGCACGGCCAGGCCGACCAGCAGGAGCCCGGCGACGAGGAGCTTCTTCATGCGCTCTCGGCGAGCAGGTCGGTGACGCGCGCCACGAGGCGGCGCTCGTCGGCGTACGCCAGCCGGTCCCCGAGCTCGGGTACCGGGACCCAGGCGACCGCGCTCACCTCGACGTCGGCGTCGGAGAGCTCCTGGGCCGGGTCGAGGGCGAGCAACAGGTAGTGGTGCACGGTCTTGTGCACCCGCCGGCCCTCCGCGACGAACCAGAAGTCGATGGTGCCGAGCTCGGCGATCACCTCGCCCTCGATGCCGGTCTCCTCGGCGACCTCGCGCACCGCGGCCTCGGCGGCCGTCTCACCGGCCTCCACGTGGCCCTTCGGCAGCGACCAGAGCAGCCGCCCACGACGATCGGTGCGGCCGATCAATGCCCCGCGCGCCTCCGGTCCGCGCACGTCCAGGACGAGGCCCCCGGCGCTCGTCTCGTCCACCCGCCTCAACCCCTTGCTGGGCGGCCGACGCCGCGGCGGGGTGGGGACGGGAGCCATGCAGCCAGGGTACGGCGGGTGAACAGCGGCAGACGCCTACGCTTGGGCCCCGTGCCGGACCTGAGCCAGCTGCAGAGCAACGCCGTCCAGGCGCTGCTCGCGCGTTCGCCCGTGCTCGCGGAGCTGGGCGAGCGGTTCCTCGCGGCGGGGCACACCGTGCACCTCGTCGGCGGCTCGGTCCGCGACGCGCTGCTCGGTCGGCTCGGCGACGACCTGGACCTCACGACGGACGCGCGCCCCGAACAGGTGCTGGCGCTCGTCGAGGGCTGGGCGGAGGCGACGTGGGAGGCGGGCATCGCCTTCGGCACCGTGGGGGTCGCCAAGCGGGGTCAGCGCATCGAGATCACGACGTACCGGGCGGAGTCCTACGACCCGTCCTCCCGCAAGCCCGCGGTCTCGTACGGCGACAGCCTGGCCGAGGACCTGGTCCGCCGCGACTTCGCGATGAACGCCATGGCGCTCGCCCTGCCGGACTGGAAGGCACCCGGTGCCTTCGTCGACCCGTACGGAGGGATGGAGGACCTGGCCGCCGGGCTGATCCGCACCCCGGGCCGGCCGGAGGACTCCTTCGACGACGACCCGCTGCGGATGCTGCGCGCCGCCCGGTTCGCCTCGCAGCTCGGCTTCACCGTCGCCCCCGAGGTCGTCGCGGCCATGAAGGACCGCGCCCCTCGCCTCGCCATCGTCAGCGCGGAGCGGGTCCGCGGCGAGCTCGAGAAGCTGCTGCTCGGCGCCCACCCACGGCTCGGGCTGCAGCTGCTCGTCGACACCGGGCTCGCCGACGTCGTGCTGCCCGAGCTGCCGGCGCTGCGGCTCGAGATCGACGAGCACCACCAGCACAAGGACGTCTACGAGCACACGCTGCAGGTCCTCGAGCGGGCCATCATGCTCGAGGACGACGGACCCGACCTCGTGCTCCGGCTGGCGGCGCTGCTGCACGACATCGGCAAGCCGGCGACCCGCCGGCACGAGCCGGGCGGCGGGGTGTCGTTCCACCACCACGAGGTCAAGGGTGCGCACCTGGCGCGCAAGCGCCTCAAGGCGCTCACCTTCGGCAAGGACGTCGTGGAGGCCGTCTTCCTCCTCACCGAGATGCACCTGCGCTTCCACGGTTACGGCCAGCCCGGCACGTCGCCGTGGACGGACGCCGCCGTACGCCGGTACGTCCACGACGCGGGCGACCAGCTGGACCGGCTGCACAAGCTGACCCGCTCGGACTGCACCACTCGCAACAAGCGGCGGGCGGAGCGGCTCTCCCGGGCCTACGACGACCTCGAGCGCCGCATCGCCGACCTCGCCGCGCAGGAGGAGCTGCGTGCCATCCGCCCGGACCTGGACGGCAACGAGATCATGGAGATCCTGGGCCTGCCGCCCGGGCCCGAGGTCGGGCGGGCGTACAAGCACCTGCTCGCGCTGCGCATGGAGCACGGCCCGCTGCCAAGGGAGGAGGCGGTCGCCGCCCTGCAGTCCTGGGCCCGGGAGGAGCTGGCCCGCGAGCCCGACGACACGCGAACGGGCTAGTTCCTTCGTGCCATGCCAACCACCCGTTGTGCTGACGATGATGGCGACGTGACGGACACACCGGGCTTCTTCGCGGGCGACCGCGGCTGGAAGGCCGTGCTGGCGGGTGCGCTGTCCGTCCTGGTCGCTGCCGTCGTCGTGCTCGTCGCCCGAGGCGGCGACCCGGCGACCGCCGACACCTACGTCACCTCGGCGCACCGCGCCGTCGTGGTGCTCGCCGACGGCACCACGAAGCCAGCCATGCAGGGCATGCGGGTCCCGGCCGGTGGCCGGGTGCAGACGGCCTCCGACGGCGGCGCCACCCTGAGCACCGCGGGCCGCGACGTCTACCTCGGCCGGGAAGCCACGCTCGCGGTGCGCGACGGCGTCCGGCAGGAGCTGCGCCAGGGCGACGCGATGGTCGACAGCCGCAACGGCCCGCGCCTCGAGCTCGGGACGCCCGCCGGCGCGGTGCACGTCGCGTCCGGGGCGCTCGCCCGGGTCGAGGAGCGCGCGCTGCTGCGGCTCGGCGTGTTCGAGGGCACGGCCACCCTGACGGCGGCCGGGCGCCGGGTGACGACGACCGTGCACGCGCTGCACCAGTCCAAGGCGGCGTACGGCGGGGTTGGGCAGACCCCGAAGGCGCTCGCGCTCGCCGACGACGCGTGGGAGCGTCGACTGGCCCCCGGTCTCGTCAACGCCGACCTCGACCTGCGGGCGCTCGCCAAGGGCCTGGACGGTGCCGACGGCGTCGCCGTCATCCAGAGCGTGTCCACGCGGATGCATGCGGTGCCGGCCTTCTCGGCCGACCGGGGCGAGCAGGCGCTCGCGTTGGCGGTCGCGCAGGCCAGCCCGCACAAGGACAAGGTGGCCACCCTGCGCGAGGTGCAGTCCGACCGGGCGAGCGGCGGCTCGTGGGGCGTGGTCGCCGCGCTCGCGTCCGCGCGGGTCAGCACGGTGTCCGGCGTGCTGAACAGCGCGCTGGCGCCCGACGAGGGCTCACCGCCGGCACAGGCGGGTGGCGGCCCCGACCTCGGCGGCCTGCTCGGCGGGTCGACCGGGGGCGGCTCCACCGGCGGGAGCACCGGAGGGACCACCGGCGGGAGCACCGGCAGCTCCACCGGAGGACCCCGTCCTACCCCGACGCGCTCGACCCCGCCGACCCGGCCGTCGACGAGCCCGCCGCCCAGCGGGCCCGTGGACTCCGTGCTCGACACGGTGTCGCGTCTGCTGGCCTCGCCGACGCCGGGCAGCGTCACGCCCAGCCCGTCGCCGATCCTGCAGATAGGCCCGATCCGCATCGGGTAGCTGCTACGCGGCGCGTACCGGCTCAGGGGGCTCAGCGGCCCGTCGTACGACGGCGGCGTAGGTCGTTGCCGTCGTCGCCAGACCCACCGCGACCAGCAGCGCGACGGCGACGCTGCGACCGTCCTCCGGCAGCACCAGCGCCGCGACCACTGCGGCGACCACGAATGCGACGTTGAACAGGGTGTCGTAGAACGCGAAGACGCGGCCGCGGTAGTCGTCCTCGACCGACTCCTGGAGCAGGGTGTCCACGCAGATCTTCGTGGCCTGCGCGGCGAAGCCCAGGACGAGGCCGGCCAGCACGAGCGCCGGGTGCAGGGTGAGCGGCACGAGCACGGCGGTCGTCACGGACGCACCCAGCAGGACGAGCACGACCCAGGTCTGCGTGCCGAGCCGTCGCGTGGCGCGCGGTGTGACCGCCGCGGCCAGCAGCGCTCCCGCCGCCGCGGCGGTGACGGTCTGGCCCAGGCCGGTGAAGCCGCGGTGCAGGTAGCCGTGCGGCGGGTAGAGCAGGAGCGTGCTGACGAACAGCAGGCCGCTGAGGAAGCGGACCGCGGTGATCGTGAGCAGGGCGCGGGCCGCCGGCCCGCGTTCTCGCACGTGCTGGGCACCCTCGACCATGCCGCGCGCCACGGCCGCGAGCGCGTGCCGCAGCGGGACCCGCTCACCGTCCGGCCCGAGCACCCGACGTCCGAGCCGACTGGCGATCCCGGCGGCAACCAGGTACACGACCCCCGCGACGAGTGCGGTGCGGGCGGCGAAGTCGTCCCCCTTGCCCCACCAGGCGCGCAGGCCGAGCGTGGCGAAGCCCCCGAGCGAGGTGGCGGCGGTCCCGAGCGTCGTCGTGAAGGCATTGGCCGTGACGAGGCGCCGCGTCTCGACGGTGTGCGGCAGGCTCGCCGACAGGCCGGACAGCACGAACCGGTTCGTCGACACGACCAGCAGCGCGACGACGAGCGTGGGCGCACTGGTCGGTCCGCCGCTGTGCAGCGTCAGCGCGAGCAGCACGACCAGCGCGGTGCGCAGCACGTTGGCCACGACGAGCGTCCGCTGCCGCGACCAGCGGTCGAGGCCGACCCCGGCGAACGGGCCGACGAGGGAGTACGGCAGCAGCAGCGTCGCGAACGCCGCGGCCGCCTCTGCTGCTGAGGTGGCCTTCTGGGGGTTGAAGAACGTGGCGCCGACGAGGGCGCCCTGGAACAACCCGTCCCCTGCCTGTCCGGTCAGGCGCACCCCGAGCAGCCGTCGGAAGTCCGGTACGGCGAGCATCGCCCTGATCCGGTGAGGCTGCACGCGCTCAACCTATTCGGGAGCCTCGGTGGTCCTCATGGCGTAAGACCGGTGCGCCCTCGGCGACCGGCTGGCCCGGGAAGGGTGTGGTGGCGATGAGGCGGGTCCTGGTGCTGGTGGTCGTCCTGCTGGCCGTGACAACGACCGGTCTGCGCCTCACGGGCGCGGCCCCGTCCGGGACGGCACTCGCGGGTGCCTCGCTCACAGCGAGCGCCACGTCCTTGTCCGGGACCCAGCTCGCGATGATGACGGTGAGCCTGCACCTCACGGACCCGACGGGAGTCGACACGGGACCGGGCGACATCAGCGACGACGACCGGCTCGCGCTCTGCCCCTGCGCGCTGCTCCGCGTCTCGCCCGAGGTCGCCGCCGACGGGGGCCGTGGCGAGCGCGTCGTGGAGCTGGGTCGGGTCTCAGGGTCCGTGACGGACGGCGTGTGGGCCGGCTCGGTCACGGTGGGTGCGGTGGAGCGCGGCACCTGGTCGCTCGTGGGGGTGATCGCGGGGACCCTGCGCGACCCGGTGGCGAACGGCCCAGAGTGGCACGCGGTCGACGGGGCGTCGCTCGGCGCCACGATCGCCCTGACCGGGTCGCACTGGCCGGTTGTGGCGGTCGCGCCCGTCGTCCCGGTCGCCTTCGCCTCGCCGTACGTCGTGAAGGGGAGGCTGACCTACTCCGACACCGGCGGCGGAGTGCCCAAGGCGCCTGTGCAGGTGGAGACGCCGGCCTTCGTCGGGCCCTTCCCGCGCTCGGTGCTGATGACGCGGACGGACGTCGACGGGAACTGGTCGGTCGTCTCGCGCTCCGCTGCCGAGGGCGTCCGCGCGCTCTTCGACGCGACCGACGCGGAGCTGGGGCCGGAGCAGGTCTACCAGTGGTCCGCCGGGGTGCTGAGGTTCGGGCGGACCCAGCACTGGATCGTCTCTCTCACGGTGCGCGCCTCGGGGTCGTGGCACTACCTCGACGTGTCCCTCGTCCCGAGGCAGCAGACGAGCGTGCAGCTGCAGCGGCTGGTGAACGGCAGCTGGTCGCCGGTCCTCACCCGCACGACCGCGTCGAACGGGACGTTCCGCTTCGCGACGCAGCGGCACGGGTGCTGGCGGGTGCGCGCGATGGCCAACGTCCTCATGGCGCCGTTCACCTCGAGGACGGTGTGCTTCTGACGCGGGTGCCTGAACGCGACGGCCCGGCCCCTCGGGGGAGGGACCGGGCCGTCGTACGTGAACGAGCGTGCTACGCGCCCTGGATCCAGGCCTCGAGCTCGTCCTTCGCGACGTCGTCGCGGACCTGGATGGGCGGCGACTTCATGAAGTAGGTGCTGGCCGGGTGCACCGGACCGCCCTGCCCACGGTCCTTGGCGATCTTGGCGCAGCGGAGCGCGTCGATGATGACGCCGGCGCTGTTCGGGCTGTCCCAGACCTCGAGCTTGTACTCGAGGTTCAGCGGGACGTCGCCGAACGCGCGACCCTCGAGCCGCACGTAGGCCCACTTGCGGTCGTCGAGCCACTCGACGTAGTCGGACGGGCCGATGTGGACGTTCTTGTCGTGGACCTTGCCGGCGAGCGGGCCCTCGAGGTTGCTCGTGACGGCCTGGGTCTTGGAGATCTTCTTGGACTCCAGGCGCTCGCGCTCGAGCATGTTCTTGAAGTCCATGTTGCCGCCGACGTTGAGCTGGTAGGTGCGGTCGAGCACGACGCCGCGGTCCTCGAACAGCTTCGCCATGACGCGGTGCGTGATCGTGGCGCCGACCTGCGACTTGATGTCGTCGCCGACGATCGGGACACCCGCGTCCTCGAACTTCTTGGCCCACTCGGGGGTGCCGGCGATGAACACGGGCAGCGCGTTGACGAACGCGACGTTCGCGTCGATGGCGCACTGCGCGTAGAACTTCGCCGCCTCCTCGGAGCCGACCGGCAGGTAGCACACGAGCACGTCGACGCGGGCCTCCTTGAGGGCCTGCACGACGTCGACCGGCGTCTCGTCGCTCTCGTCGATGGTCATCCGGTAGTACTTGCCGAGACCGTCGAGGGTGTGGCCGCGCTGCACGGTGACGTCGAGCGGCGGCACGTCGGCGATCTTGATGGTGTTGTTCTCCGAGGCCACGATGGCCTCGGACAGGTCGCGGCCGACCTTCTTGGCGTCGACGTCGAACGCGGCGACGAACTCGATGTCGCGCACGTGGTAGTCGCCGAGCTGGACGTGCATCAGGCCGGGGACCCTCCCAGCCGGGTCAGCGTCGCGGTAGTACTCGACGCCCTGGACGAGCGACGCGGCGCAGTTGCCGACGCCGACGATTGCTACGCGGACGGAACCCATCTGGGTTGTCTCCTTTGGTGAAGCTTGACGAGGTGGGACAGGTCTAGCGGTTGTGCTGGGTGACGTTGCGACGCTCGGTCTCGATGAGCTCGGTGAGCCACCGGACCTCGCGGTCGACGGACTCCAGCCCGTGCTCCTGGAGCTGGAGGGTGTAGCTGTCGAGGCGGGAGCGCGTGCGGGCGAGCGCAGCGCGCACGCCTTCGCGACGCTCCACGAGCCGGGAACGCCGGCCCTCGAGGATGCGCACGCGCACCTCGGGAGCGGTCTTGCTGAAGAACGCGAAGTGGACGCCGAACTGCTCGTCCTCCCAGGAGGACGGGCCCGCCTCGGCGAGGAGCGCGCTGAAGCGCTCCTTGCCCTCGGCGGTGAGCTTGTAGACCACCTTGCCGCGACGACCGGTGAGCGCCGGTGCGCCGGCCACGACGTCGGCGTCGCCCTCGTCCTCCGCGATCCAGCCGGCGTCCTTCATCCGGCGCAGCGTGGGGTAGAGCGAGCCGAACGAGAACGCCCGGAAGCCACCCAGCGTGGCCTTGAGCCGCTGACGCAGCTCGTAGCCGTGCAGGGGGCTCTCGTGCAGCAGTCCGAGGATGGCGAGCTCCAGCACGTGCCGCCTCACCTCCGACCTCTCGCAGCGACCTATCATCAGGTTGTATCGGAACGATACATCGCCGTGGCACGTTGACCGTACGCCTCGCGTGTCCGGCGAGCAAATCAGACCTGAGCACGAGGTGGGGTGACGGTGACCACACCGTGACGACCCCTTGAAACGCAGCTGCTGGGAGAGCATCACTCCGTGAACTTGTGGCGACACGCTTCGTGGAAGCGCCGGCTGGCCGTGGTCGCGGGCGGCACCTCTTTGGCCCTGGTGGCCGCCGTCGGTGTCGGTTATGCCCGCACCGAGGTACCGCCGCCGAACAAGATCGCGACGGATCAGGGCCTGCGGCTGCTCTACGCCGACGGCTCCCCGATGGCGAGCTTCGGCAAGAACCGGGTGTTCGTGCCGCTCGACCAGGTGTCCCCCGCCGCCCAGCACGCCGTGCTCGCGGCCGAGGACCGCGACTTCTACAGCGAGCCGGGCATCAGCCCCAAGGGCATCGCCCGGGCACTGTTCACCAACGTGCGTGGCGGTGGCGTCGCCCAGGGCGGCTCCACGATCACCCAGCAGTACGCCAAGAACGCCTTCCTCACCCAGGAGCGGACCTTCACCCGCAAGATCAAGGAGGTCTTCATCGCGGTGAAGATGTCCCGCACGGTGAGCAAGGACCAGATCCTCGAGGACTACCTCAACACGATCTACTTCGGCCGCGGCGCCTTCGGCATCGAGGCCGCCGCCCAGACCTACTTCGGCGTCAAGGCCAAGGACCTCAGCGTCGCGCAGGCGGCGGTGCTCGCCAGCAGCATCCGGTCCCCCGCCGGCTACGACCCTGCCCGACACCCCGAGCGCGCCCAGGCCCGGTGGCGCTACGTGCTCGACGGCATGGTGAAGAAGCACTGGCTGTCGACCGCCGAGCGCGACGCGCAGAACTATCCGAAGGTCGCGGCCCGGGAGGGCACGAGCTCGCTGCCGGGCGACCTCGACCACATCCGTGACCAGGTCGTCGCCGAGCTCGAGCGGCACGGCTACCCCGAGGACCGGATCGCGGCCGGCGGCCTGACGGTCACCACGACGATCGTCAGGCAGGCGCAGGACGCCGCACGTACGGCGGTCGAGGACCAGATCTCGGCGCCGAAGAAGAACGACGACCCCGTCGCGGCGCTGGTCGCCGTCGAGCCCGGCACCGGCAAGGTCATCGCCTACTACGGCGGCCGCCAGGCCGGCGGTCTGGACTACGCCGACGAGGGCCCGGGCGTGCAGCCCGGCTCGTCGATGAAGCCGTACGTGCTGGCCGCGGCCCTGCAGAACGGCAAGAAGCTCTCCGACCTGTACGACGGCCGCTCGCCCCAGGACATCTGCGGCCAGAAGGGCGTCGACAACGACGCGGGCGACCCGCCGTTCGGGAAGATCGACCTCGCGACGGCGCTCGCGCACTCGGTGAACACGGTCTACATGCGCCTGGCCTGCGACGTCGGACCGAAGAAGGTCGCTGACCTCGCGCACGCGGCCGGCATCCCGGATCGCCAGGACCTGGGTGGTCAGCACCCCGCGGCAGGCATCGCGCTCGGCATCTACGAGGTGCACCCGTTCGACCAGGCGGTCGGCTACGCGACGTTCGCAGCCCAGGGCGAGCGCGCCGCGCCGTACTTCGTCCTCAAGGTCGACGACCGCGACGGCAACGAGATCTACCGGGCGCGCGCCGAGCGCACGCGGGCGTTCAGCGCCGACGTCGCCGCCGACGCGACGTACGCCATGCAGCAGGTCGTGCTGCGCGGCACGGGGAAGCGGGCGAAGATCCCGGGCCGTCCGACGGCCGGAAAGACCGGGACGACCCAGCGCAACAAGAATGCTTGGTTCTGCGGCTTCACCCCGCAGCTGGCGGCGGCGGTGTGGGTGGGGCGTCCGGGCGGAAAGCCGCTCACGAGGGTCCTCGGCGCCAGCGCCGTGTACGGCGGCGGCGCGCCCGCCAAGATCTTCAGGGCCTTCATGACCGCCGCCCTCAAGGGCGAGCCGGTGAAGCAGTTCCCGCCGCGGGCGAACGTCGGCCCCACCCCGTCGCCCGTCGCGACTGTGACCGCCACGGCCGCGCCGACCGCGACCGCCACGCCGTCGCCGACGTCGTCGCCGACGCCGGTGGTCACGCTCCCGCCCGTGCTGCCGAGCAGCCCGACGTCGTCGCCGTCCGCGACGCCTGCCCCCTCGGCGACGCCGGCCGTCGTCCCGAGCGGTTAGCAGGTGGGGCGTGAGGCACCTCCCCACGCCCCCCTGCTGACCCCGCTGCTACGGCGTCAGCCTGCTGATCCGCGTGGACCAGTTCGCCAGCGCCGAGCGCGTCCCCGGCCCGTGCGAAGGGCCGGCGCACGTACCGAGCAGGTTGTCGCCCGTGCCGCCCGCGAAGAACGGGCCGCCCCAGGCGGTGTAGTCGCACGCGTGGGCGATGTACTCGCTGGCGATCCACACCGCGCTGCCGTCGACGGCTGCCGCGCCGTAGTCCCCCCAGCGGGTCCGCGGCGGGTTGCCCACCTGCGCCTTGTAGCTGGTGAACCCGTCGTCGGGCGCCGCGCCGGTCCCGCCCGGCACGACGTTCCACGCGCCGACGCCGTTGATGGCGTCGATGCCCGCGTACGCAGCGCTGGGGTTGAGGGTCTCGCCCAGGGCCGTGAAGGCCATCACGCCTCGGCCGCTGGCCGTGACCCCGACCGCCGGGTAGGTGAAGTCGTAGCCGCTCGCGCCCAAGTAGCCCTGCAGCGCCACCTTGGCGGTCAGGGCGCCGCTCGTGATCTCCGGCTTCACGACGTACCAGGCGATCCCGGCCCGCTGGGCCCCGCCGTCAGGGTTCAGCGCCGTGTCCAGCGCGCCCCAGAGCTTGCCGTTGGCGTACATCACCTGCTGCATCCGGCTGTCGTTGGCGTCGGGTCGCGAGATCACCTCGTCGTGCGCCGGCTCGGCGGTGAACAGCAGCCGCCAGCAGCCCGTACCCGCGATGGTCACGGTGGTCGTGTCGTTGATGCAGTGCCCCTGCGGGACGTCGGTGCCCGGCGGTGTGCCCGATCCTGGCTGACGCGCCTTCGGCGGCACGCCGTACTGGTTCACGCTCAGGATGCGGTTGCTGAACACCGGCGCCGGCGTCGCCGTGTCGAGCGACGCGGTGTTGGTCAGCGCCCACACGACCAGCTGGGTGGACGTGTGCGTGCCGCCGGTGCCGGCCACCGGGTTGGTCGCCTCGTCGGCGGCGTTGGAGCTCAGGAAGTACTCCGTGCCGTTCGCGCTCAGGTCGTACGACGCGGTGCCGGGCGACTGGGCCGGCCACAGCGTGAAGCCGGGCTGGGTGCTGCCCGCGTCGCTGGGCGCGTTCACGGTCCCCGACGTGTCGAGGTGCACCAGGGTCACGCTGGCCGCGCCGGCCGCGAGAGCCGCCTTGGACAGCGCGTACACCTGCGCCCCCGCGAAGCCGTTGCAGCACCACGGGTAGGCGTTGGTCGTGATGTAGAAGCCGTGCGCGTCCGCCCCGATGTGCGGGTAGTCGCCGAGGTACGGCCCCGGGTTCGAGCCGCCGGTGTTCGTCCCGTCGTTCGTCACGTCGATCCGGTAGATGCTCCAGGCGCCCGTCGGGTTGGACGTCTGGGAGACCGCCAGGTCGAGGTGGTTCACGGTGGTGAACGCGCCGGTGGTCGGCACGACCTCGAGGGTCAGCACGACCATGAAGAAGCGTTGCGTCGCTGCGTCGTACAGGCAGCTGGGGTCGGTGACGAACTGGCCGCGGATCCCGGTCGCCCGGTTGATGGCCGGCGGGTAGCCGAAGAACGAGTTGAGGTCGACGGCGTGGTTCACGTTGCGCGGGAACCCGCTGACGATGTTGGTCGCCGTGTTGTCCGGCAGCACCGACTGGCCCGAGGTGTTGAAGACGTTGACGACGTCGTTGACCGCCTCGACGACGTAGCCGTTGCCGACGCACAGCCCCTGGTCCGGAGGCTCGAGGCTGAACTGGTTGCCGCCGCGCGCGTACCGCTGCTGGTAGTGGTTCAGGCCCTCGAACCCGCTGCTGAACGTCGGGTTGGACTTCGCCTTCTTGCCGCTCGTCACCGACGCGCCCTTGCCCGGGCCGTTCGACAGGCCGCGGTCGACGATGGTGCCGGGATAGGGACCCGGTCCGCCGTCCTCCTCGTCCTCCTGGCCTGCGAACTCGGCCTGCGTCGCGTCCTGGTCGCCGGACGGCGAGAACGTTCCGGTTGAGGGCGAGGTCGTGCCGGCCCGCGGGACCGTACGTCCGCTCGCCAACGCCGGCGCGGTCTGGCTCCCTGCCACGAACGCCGGCAGCAGCGCCGCCAGCAATGACGCCACTCCGAGAAGTGCCACTCTCAGGCGCATTGACTTCCCCCTTGCGCGCGGGATCGAGTCCCGACATCCGGCGTCGCGGCCGATCGGCAGCGGCGCGCGTCTCGGTCAGCAGTCGGCCGACCGCAGGGCGCTACTGATACAGAGGGGTGAGTGCTCCAGGACGGACATCACGGGCGGGGACGCTGCCGCGCACCGTGCGCCACCCCGAGCCTCGCGGGCATCGCTGGGCGCTTCTGGCAGGCTCTCCGACGTGCGCACCCCGTACGTCCTCCCCAGCTCCGACGACCCGGTGGTCGCGGGCGCCGTCGAGGCCATCGGCGGACCGCCCGGCCGGCACGCCCGGATCGGGGAGCGGCGACTGTTCACCATCACCCGGGTGCTGCTCGCCCTGACGCTGCTGACCTGCGTCCTGGGGTTCCTGCAGAAGCTCCCGTGCCGCGACGGCAGCACCTGGGCGAACGAGCACCAGTACACCCGTGCCTGCTACACGGACGTGGTCGCGCTCTACTCCGCGGAGGGGCTCAGCGCGGGCAAGACCCCGTACTACGACCACCCGGTGGAGTACCCGGTCGTCATCGGCGGGGTCATGCAGGTCTCGGCGAAGCTCGCGGACTGGCTGTCCCCGTCCCACGACAGCCAGAGCTACGCCGACAGCATCGCGCGCGAGAAGCGCTTCTTCGACCTCACCTGGTTGTTCCTCACCGTCTGCGCCCTGCTCGTCGTCGTCACGACCGAGCGGCTCGCCGGTCGGCGGCCGTGGGACGCCGCGATGTTCGCGCTCTCCCCGGCGCTGCTGCTGCACGCCACGACGAACTGGGACCTCGTCGCGGTGGCGCTCGCCGGCGCCGCCCTGCTCGCCTGGGCCCGCCGACGACCGGTGACCGCGGGCGTCCTGCTCGGCCTGGCCACCGCGACGAAGCTCTACCCGGTGCTGTTCCTCGTGCCGCTGGCGCTGCTGTGCTGGCGCGCGGGCACGCTGCGCGCGTTCGCCAAGGTCGCGGTGGCCACGGTGGTCGCCGCGGTGGCGGTCACGGCGCCCGTGTACCTCACCGCCCCGTCGTACGGCGACGTCAACGGCCAGCAGGTCAGACTGCTCGACTCACCGCTGGACCGGCTGGGCGACGAGGGGCTGTCCGCCCTCGCGCCGCACCACCAGGTCGGTGGCAGGCAGGCGACCAACGCTGTCTACCGCTTCTTCGAGCTCAACAAGACGCGCCCGGCGGACTGGGACTCGGTCTACCTGCAGCTGCAGCACCTGCGCACCGACCACGGGTGGCTCAAGGGCGTGCGCAACGGGATCGCGGACGCGTTCACCGACCGCGGGCCCACCCCGACGCGCCTCAACACGATCGTGGCGGTGCTGGAGATCGCGCTGGTGGGCGCGGTCGCGCTGCTCGCCCTGCGGGCCAAGCGCCGCCCGCGGCTGCCGCAGCTGCTGTTCCTCATCACGGTGGGGTTCCTGCTGCTCAACAAGGTGAGCAGCCCGCAGTACGTGCTGTGGCTCGTGCCGCTCGCGATCCTCGCCCGCCCGCGGTGGGGGCCGTTCCTGGCGTGGCAGGCCGCCGAGGTGCTGGTGCTGTTCAGCCGCTTCTACTTCTTCGTCGGCAACGACAAGCCGGGCCAGGGCATCGACATCGGCTGGTTCTTCGCCGCCGTGCTGCTGCGCGACGCGCTGCTGCTCGGGTACGCCGCGCTGGTGCTGCGGGACGTGCTGCACCCCGAGCACGACGTCGTACGGCGGGACGGCGTGGACGACCCGGCGGGCGGCGTGCTCGACGGCGCCCCTGACCGCGTCCGCGCCGCCGTGCCCGTCTCAGCATGACCGACGCCCGCACCGGCTGGGGGCGGGCGGCGACGGAGGCGCTGCCGCTGTGGCTCGGCTCCCGGCTCGCTGTCGTGCTGCTGTCCCTCGGTGCCGGCTGGCTGCTGCCGCCGGGTGACCGCGGGGTGCGGCCGGGGTTCCTGGACCAGTGGCACCACTGGGACACCGACCTGTTCCGCAAGGTCGCGGAGTTCGGGTACTTCTCGCCGCACTACACCGACCGGGCCGAAGCCTTCTTCCCGGGCCAGCCGCTCGCGATGCGGCTGGTGCACCTGGTGGTGCCGAGCTGGATCGCCGCCGGGATGGTCGTGGCGCTCGTCGCCGGCGCCGTCGCCTCCATGGCGCTGTTCCGGCTCGGTGCCGAGGACGGGGGCCCCGAGGTGGGGCGCCGGGCGGTGCTCTACCTGGTGCTGTTCCCCTACGCCGTGTTCCTGTTCGCCGGCTACTCGGAGGCGTTGTTCCTCGCTTTCGCCACGACCGCGTGGCTCGCCGCCCGGCGGGACCGGTGGTGGCTCGCCGGGCTGCTCGGGGCGGGCGCCGCGACGACCCGCATCACCGGCGTGGCGCTGGCCGCGGGCCTCGGGGTGGAGTTCCTGACGCGGCACGGACGGCGCGGGCTGCGCAGTCGAGAGGTCCTGGCGCTCGCGCTGCCCGCCGTACCGATCGCTGTGTACTTCGCCTACCTGCACGGGCGCACGGGGCACTGGGACGCCTACGCCCGCGCCCTCAAGGAGGGCTGGGGCCGCGACACCGTCAGCCCGTGGACCGGGCTGCACAACACCTGGCGGCTCGCGACCGACAGCGCACAGAGCCGCGCGTTCCTGTGGTCGTGGCGGGCCGAGCTGCTGGCGATGCTCGTCGGCGTCGTGGTCACGGTCGTGCTGCTGCTGGCCCGGCGGTGGGGCGAGGCCACCTTCGTCGGCGTCAACGTCGCGGTGCTGTCGACCTCGGCGTACTACGCGTCGGGGGTGCGGGCGCTGCTGGTGTGGTTCCCGGCGTTCCTGCTGCTGGCCCGGCTGACGGTGCGGGTGCGGTGGCTGCACCCGGTGGTGCTGACCGTGTTCGCGCCGCTGTCGGCGCTGACCGTGCTGGCCTTCACCGAGGGGACCTGGCTGGGCTGACCGCGCCGCAGTGCGGGCAGCGCACCGGGTGCTCGCCCCGGACGCGGTACAGCGGCCGGGCCTTCACCTCGTCGTAGATGCGTCCGACGTACTCCCCCAGCACGCCCAGGCACAGCAGCTGCACGGCGCCCAGGAACAGGATCCCCAGGGTCATCGACGCCCAGCCCGGCACCGCGTTGCCGGTGCCCTTGACGATGAGCACCCAGACGCCGAGCAGCGCAGCGACCAGTGCGCTGAGCATCCCGAAGCCGGTGGCGAAGCGCAGCGGCGTGCTGCTGAACGACACGACGCTGTCGGAGGCGAGCAGCGCCATGCGCCGGACGGTGTACGACGTGCGCCCGGCCGCGCGGGGATCGCGGCGGTGCACGACGACGGCGCTGGGGAACCCGAGCAGCGGGATGAGCAGCCGGTAGACGCGGCGTCGCTCGGGCAGCGCCCGCAGCGCCGCGACCACGTCGGCGTGCAGCAGCCGGAAGTCGCCCGCGTGCGGGACCACCTGGACGCCCGCGAGCTTGTCGACCAGCCGGTAGTAGACGCCTGCGGTGAGGCGCTTGAAGCCGGTGTCGGTGCTGCGGTCGCCCCGCGCGGCGTAGACGACCTGCGCGTGCTCGTGCTCGGCCGCGGCGAGGAGCTCGGGGATGAGCTCGGGCGGGTCCTGCAGGTCGCCGTCCATGGTCACGACCCACTCGCCCGCGGCCCGGTCGAGGCCGGCGGTGAGCGCGGCCTGGTGGCCGCTGTTGCGGGCGAGCCCGATCAGCTGCGCCTGGGGCCAGTCGGCGATCAGCTCCTGCAGCACCTGGGCCGTCGCGTCGGTCGAGCCGTCGTCGACGAACAGCACCTCATGGGCACGGTCGGCCAGGACGGTCCGCAGTCGGGGGACGAGCAGCGGCAGGACCTCCTGCTCGTCGTGCAGGGGGATGACGACGCTGAGCACGGGCCGACGCTATCCCGACCCTGCGCCGTCGACCGCGCCGCCGTCTCGCTGCCCAATCTCTTGATCAACAGGAGATCCGGCCGCGACACGCCCGGTGTGTCGCGTCACCCTGTCCTGTTGATCATGGAACGCGGGGGGGCGCAGCGGTCCACAGCGTCTACAGCAGCGAGCGGAGCAGGGCGATGTCGGCGGCCTGGCCGTCGCGGGGGGTCTCCACGACCACCGGGCAACCGGCCTCGCGGATCACTGCAACCAGCGCGTCGACGCCGATCTCCCCGTCGCCCAGGTTCGCGTGCCGGTCTGCGCCGGAGTTGAACGCGTCCCTGGAGTCGTTGCAGTGCACCAGGTCGATGCGGCCGGTGATCGCCTTCACCCGGGCCACCAGGTCGACGAGCGCCTCCCCGCCGGCGTGCGCGTGGCAGGTGTCGAGGCAGAACCCGACGTTGTCGAAGTGTCCGATCGCATCCCACAGGCGGGCGATCGCGTCCAGGTGACGGGTCATCGCGAAGTCACCGCCCGCGGTGTTCTCGATGAGCACCGGCAGCGGGCGCTCCATCCGCTCCATGGTCTTGACCCAGTTGTCGACGCCGAGCCCCGGGTCCTCGCCCTTCGTGACGTGCCCGCCGTGCACGATCAGCCCCTTGGCGCCGAGACCGGCGGCAGCCTGGGCGTGGTTGTCGAGGATCTTGCGCGACGGGATGCGGATCTTGTTGTTCGAGGAGGCCACGTTGATGACGTACGGCGAGTGCACGAAGAACGGCAGCCCGCCCAGGTCGACCTCCGGGAGGACAGGGGCCTTCCAGCTCTGCGGGTCGCCGAGGAAGAACTGCACGACGTCGGCGCCGCGTTCCTTCGCCTCCGCCACGGGGTCGGTCTGGTCGACGTGAGCACCGATCGCCTGCATCCGCTCAACCTACGATGGCCCGCGTGACGGCTCACCCGCGGACGACGCGCAGCGCGCTGCTCGGCGTGCTCGTGGGTCTGCTCTGCCTGCTGGCAGCGGTCGTCGCCGTGCCCGCGCACGCCGCGACCCGCACCGTCACCCTGGCCGCGAACGGCCCCATCCCGGCCCGGCTGGTGCTCGACCCGGGCGACCGGGTGCAGTTCGTGAACGGCGACAACGTCCAGCACCGGGTCACCAGCGGGAAGGGCTGGACCTTCGACTCCGGGGTGCTGAGCCCCGGCGACCGCTCGAAGCTCACCCCGGCGCTCCCGGCCGGCACGTACGCCTACACCGACACGCGCTCGCTCGTGGTGTCGCTGCAGACCTTCCCCGGCTCGCTCGTCGTGAAGGCCGGCGCGCCGTCGCCGACCCCGTCGCGCTCCCCCGCTCCGGCCCCGCCCCCGCGGCCATCCACCGCGCCGACGCCCGCCGTGGTCCCGACCCCGCCGCCGGGCGGGACGGCGGTGCCCTCGGCGTTCCCGACCGCGGTCGTCCTGCCGACGGCCTCTGCCCCGGCGCCCGCGGAGCTGCCCACGGTGGTCGCCCCCAGCGCTGCCCCGACCGCGACGCCCAGCCCGATCCTGTACGGCGACGCCACCGCCCTCGTCCAGCACTCCCCCCACCGGTACGGGCTGCCGGTCGTGCTCGGGATGGTCGCGATCGCGGGCGTGGCCTCGCTCCTCGTGCGCCTGTTGCTGTCGATGGCGCCCGCCACCCGTCGTACCGAGGACGAGCCCGACGCCTGACGCGGCCGGCTGGTAGCGTTTGCGCGTTTGCTGACGCGAACACCCTCCTGCCACCGAGAGCCGGTGGCCGCTGAGTCCACAGGAGGAGGTGGGTCTGCTTGCGTCACTACGAGCTCATGGTCATCCTCGACCCCGACCTCGAGGAGCGCACGATCGCTCCGAGCCTCGAGACGTTCCTCAACGTCGTCCGTCAGGGCGGCGGGACGGTCGAGAAGGTCGACATCTGGGGCCGTCGGAGGCTGTCCTTCGAGATCAACAAGAAGGCCGAGGGCATCTACGCCGTCGTCGACCTCCAGGCCGAGCCGGCCGTGATGAAGGAGCTGGACCGTCAGCTCAACCTCAACGAGTCCGTGCTGCGCACGAAGGTCATCCGGCCCGAGCTGCGCTAGCTGTCACACCCTTCCCCGTTACTGAGGACGACACGAGCCCCGGGATCCGGGGAAGGACTGGAGAAGATCATGGCCGGCGAGACCGTCATCACCGTCATCGGCAACCTCACCAGCGACCCCGAGCTGCGCTTCACCCCGAGTGGTGCAGCCGTGGCCAGCTTCACCGTCGCCTCCACCCCGCGGACGCTCGACAAGGCGACCAACGAGTGGAAGGACGGCGAGGCGCTCTTCCTGCGCTGCTCCATCTGGCGCCAGGCGGCGGAGAACGTCGCCGAGTCCCTCCAGAAGGGCATGCGGGTCATCGTGCAGGGCCGCCTCCAGCAGCGGTCGTACGAGACCAAGGAGGGCGAGAAGCGCACGGTGATCGAGCTGCAGGTCGACGAGATCGGTCCGTCCCTGAAGTACGCCACCGCGAAGGTCAACCGGACCACGCGCGGCGGTGCCCCCTCCGGCTCGGGCGGCTTCGGCGCCCCCGCTGACGACCCGTGGGCCTCCTCGTCGGCCCCGTCGTCCGGCGGTGGCGGCTGGGGCACCGACGAGCCCCCCTTCTAAGACCCACCTCACACGTTCTAGGAGTTCACGCGATGGCCAAGCCGCCGCCTCGGAAGCCCAAGAAGAAGGTCTGCCAGTTCTGCAAGGACAAGGTGACCTACGTCGACTACAAGGACACCGGCCTGCTCCGCAAGTACATCTCGGACCGCGGCAAGATCCGCGCCCGTCGTGTCAGCGGCAACTGCAGCCAGCACCAGCGCGACGTCGCCGTCGCGGTGAAGAACAGCCGCGAGATGGCGCTGCTGCCCTACACCTCCACGGCGCGCTGAGCATGAAGCTGATCCTCACCCAGGACGTCCCGCACCTCGGTGCCCCCGGCGACCTCGTCGAGGTCAAGGACGGGTACGGCCGCAACTTCCTCGTGCCGCAGGGCCTGGCGATCCTCGCCACCCGGGGTGCCGAGAAGCAGGTCGCGAACATCCGTCGCGCCCGTGAGGCCCGCACCGTGCGTGACCTGGCGCACGCCAACGAGATCAAGCAGAAGCTCGAGGCGCTCACCGTGACGCTGACCGCGCACGCCGGCGAGGCCGGCAAGCTCTTCGGCTCGGTGACCTCGGCCGACGTCGCGACCGCGATCGCGAAGGCAGGCGGCCCCAAGCTCGACAAGCGCTCGGTCGTCATCGCCAGCCCGATCAAGTCCGTGGGCTCCCACACCGTCCAGGTGAAGGTGCACGGCGACGTCGAGGTCAAGCTGCCCGTGACGGTTGTCGCGGGCTGACGCCCTCTTCCGTACGACGCGGCCCGGCTCCCCTCAGGGGAAGCCGGGCCGTTGCGCGTCTCAGGCGCCCGCTTCGACCTTCTCCTTGAGCATTCGCAGGCGCTTACGGGCGTCGGGCTTGCCCACGATCGGGAACAGCACCGGGGCGAGCACGGCCGCGGCGCCGTGCATCTTCGGGAACTCCAGGTGGTGGGTGACCTCGGTGCCCGCACCAGCGGGCTTCAGCTCGTAGACGTGCTGGAAGGACCCCTGCTCGTCGTCCGCACGCAGCTCAAGCCGTTGCGGTGGCGTCACCACCATGAGCTCCACGTCGTTCTTGTGGTGCTTGTCGCCCGGAATCACGCCCACCGAGCGGTAGTGGCTCCCGACGGCGCCCGGCTCGCCTGAGACGAGCTCGGCGGTGTAGTCCTTGGGAGACCACTGCCTGTGCTTCTCGAGATCGGCGACCCACGGCCACACCTGCTCCGGCGGTGCGTCGATGGTGACCGAGAACGTGCCCTGCGTCGTCATGTCGACCTCCCCTGCCGAGCCGGACGGTACGGAAACGGCAGGGGTCGATCAAGGGGAGACGGTCAGTCCTTGTGCCGTCTGCGGCCGAGCCGGCGAGTCCGTTCGGCGACTTCCTCGGTCGCGGTGCGGATGATCTGGGCCCGCATCCGTGCGCGCTGGCTGCGCATGCGGGTGATCAGGAAGGTGATGAGCACGGCACCGACCGTCATGGCGAGCCGGTTCACGTCGACCGCCGGCCGCCAGGTCACCTTGTCTCCGCGCAGCACGTAGGCACCGGCGGGGTGGGCCGCCATGCCGAAGCCGCCGCCCTCGCCCTCCTGACCGCCCTGGTCGTGCCCGCCGCCCCCGCCCGCGCCGCCGCGCACCCTGGCCGCGGTGATCAGCGTGAGCCCGTCGCGCTCGAGCGGCTCCGAGAACACCTTCTTCACGGTGATGGCGTCCTGGGCGCTCGCGGTGAGGTCTTCGACCTTCATCTCGTCCTCCTCCGTGTGCTTCTCCTAGTGAAGAGGCGCCGGAGCGACGGGTTCGGACCTGACCGATGAACTGACCACGGGCTGGGTGAAGGCCGCCGGGTCCGGCGTCAAGGCGTGACCAGGACCTTGGCGAGCGCCCGGCGCTCGTCGAGCTCCAGCAGCGCCTCGGCGGCCGCCTCCAGGGGATGGCTGTTGCCGACCAGCGGCACGAGCGCCCCGCTCTCGAGCGCCGGCAGCAGGCGCCCCCACTGCTCCTGCAGGTAGCGGGGGTTGTTCATGAAGAACTCGCCCCAGGCCACGCCGATGATGCTGATGTTGTTGAGCAGCAGGCGGTTCACCTTCACCTCGGGGATCGACCCGGCGGCGAAGCCCACCACGAGGAGCCGTCCCTCCCGCGCCAGCACGCGCAGGCTGTCCGTGAAGCGCTCCCCGCCCACCGGGTCGAGCACGAGGTCGACGCCGCGACCGCCGGTGAGCTCCTTGACCGGCGTGAGGAAGTCCAGGCCGACCACCTCGTCCGCGCCGGCACGGCGCGCCACCTGCGCCTTCTCGTCCGACGACACGACGGCGATCACCCGCGCGCCCAGCACCTTGGCGTACTGGATGGTGGCGACCCCGATACCCCCCGCCGCACCGTGCACGAGCAGGGTCTCACCGGGCTGCAGCCGGCCCCGTCGTACCAGGGCGAACTCGACGGTCAGGTAGTTCATCGGCAGCGCCGCGCCCTCGGCGTACGACAGCCGGTCCGGCAGTGGGAAGACCATGCTCGGGTCGACCGCGACCCGCTCCGCGAACCCGCCCCAGCCGGGGAAGGCCGCCACCCGCTGACCCGGCGTGAACCCCTCGCCGCTGAGCACGGTGCCCGCGACCTCGGCGCCGGGGACGAACGGCAGCGGCATCTTGATCTGGTACCTGCCGTAGGTCTGCAGCACGTCGGGGAAGTTCACGCCGCACGCCTGCACCTCGACCAGCACCTTGCCCGTCGCGTCGGGCTCGGGGAGGTCGACGAGCTGCACGGCCTTCGGGCCGTCGAGGGACGTCACCTGGATCGCACGCATGCCCCGCACGCTATCCACAGGCCGGCCACGGACTGTCACACCCTCGCGACACCCTGGCGCCATGGACCTCTTCGGCCAGGACCTCCTCGACGCCGCGACGCACAAGGCCGTCTTCGGCGAGCTCCCCACGTCGTTGCAGCAGAGGCTGCGTACGCCGGAAGTTGGCGACCTCGTGCTGCAGCTGCTGGACGCGGGTTGGCGTCCTGGCCAGCTCGGCGCCCGGGTCGCCGCACTGCCGGCCGGCCCCGACCCGGTTGCTGAGATCACCGCGCTGCTGCGGGGCTTCGCGGACCAGGTGCCGCCGGACGCGCGCTGGCGCCAGGAGAAGGCGGTCCGCGACCGCGAGGCCGCGCGGGCCCGGGCGGAAGCCGAGGAGCCGGCCACGGAGGAGTCGCGGCGGCAGTGGTTGGCCGAGATCCGGGCCGGTCTCGCGGGCCCGCGCCAGCTCCGCGTCGTGACGCCGACCCGGACCCGGCCGGCGTGCGCGCTGTGCGGCGAGGACAGCAGCTACTTCGTCACCCGCGAGGTGCGGCTGTGCGACACCTGCGTGGGCCTGCTCTCGTCCGGCGGGGTGCGGCTCACGATGGAGGAGCAGAGCGAGGGGCTGGCCGGATGATGCATGTATTTCTTGCGTCCACAGCCCGTGGACGCAGGTGCGGGCGCCGGGCCCGCGCGGAGGGGGCCGGCGGGGGCGCGGTCTCCACAGCCTGCCGACAGGTCGTCCACAGCGACGCGCCGGGCGATCCACACCGTGCTCCCAAGGGCGTCCACAGGGCTGCCGGAAAGGGGGCGCGACGGAGTGGGGTGTGGCCCCGTCGTACGGCTAGAAAGGTCTCTTCATCGGACAGGGGGCAGGGGCGCAGGTGAGCGAGCGGGTCATCGAGCTCAGCCAGCGACCGGTCGGCACCCCGGCGGAGTTCGAGCGCACGCCACCCCAGGACAACGCCGCCGAGCAGTCCGTCCTCGGCGGCATGCTGCTCAACAAGGACGCCATCGCCGACGTCGTCGAGGTCGTCAAGAGCACCGACTTCTACCGGCCCGCGCACCAGATCATCTTCGACGTCGTCCTCGACCTGTACGGCAAGGGCGAGCCGGCCGACGCGATCACCGTCGGGGCCGAGCTGACCAAGAACGGCGACGCCGGGCGGGTCGGCGGGCTGCCGTACCTGCACACCCTGGTCTCGATGGTGCCGACGGCGGCGAACGCCGGGTACTACGCGAAGATCGTCGCGGAGCTCGCGATCCTGCGGCGGCTGGTCGAGGCCGGCACCCGGATCGTGCAGCTCGGGTACTCCGCGGACGGGCAGGACGTCGACGACATCGTCGACCGGGCGCAGCAAGCGATCTACGACGTCACCGAGCGGCGCACGTCCGAGGACTACACGCTGCTCGCGGACCTCATGAACCCGACGATGGACGAGCTCGAGACCATCGGCGGCCGCAACGGCCTGATGTCCGGCGTGCCGACCGGGTTCCAGGACCTGGACCAGCTGACCAACGGTCTGCACCCCGGCCAGATGATCGTCATCGCCGGCCGTCCCGGTATGGGGAAGGCGCTCGCGCTCGACACCCCGCTGCCGACGCCGACCGGCTGGACGACCATGGGCGAGGTCCAGGTCGGCGACCAGCTGCTGGGCGCGGACGGGAAGCCGACGACCGTGGTCGCCGCGACCGACGTGATGCTCGACCGGCCGTGCTACGAGGTCACGTTCAGCGACGGCACCACGATCGTCGCGGACGCCGAGCACCAGTGGATGGTCGACGGCCGCATCCGTACGACGGCCCAGCTGGTCGGCGGTGAAGTGCTGCCTCGGCCCGACAACCTGGATCTCTGGGCGGAACACGCTTCCGCGGAAACACCCGAGCTCCGGTTCGTCGTGCTGGTCGAGGCGGTTCGGTCGGTGCCTGTCCGGTGCGTCGAGGTCGACAACATCGACCACCTTTACCTCGCCAGCCACGCGTTCATCCCGACGCACAACTCGACGCTGGGTCTCGACATCGCCCGCAGCGCCTCCATCAAGCACGGGCAGACGGCGGCGATCTTCTCGCTCGAGATGAGCAAGACCGAGATCACCATGCGTCTGCTCTCCGCCGAAGCACGCGTGGCGCTGCACCACATGCGGTCCGGCTCGATGACCGACGACGACTGGGCGCGGCTGGCGCGGCGGATGGGCGAGGTGGCGGAGGCGCCGCTGTTCATCGACGACTCGCCCAACCTGACGATGATGGAGATCCGCTCCAAGGCCCGGCGGCTCAAGCAGCGCCACGACCTCAAGCTCGTGGTCATCGACTACCTGCAGCTCATGACCGGCAACAAGAAGGCCGAGAGCCGCCAGCAGGAGGTCTCCGAGATCTCCCGGGCACTCAAGCTGCTCGCCAAGGAGCTCGAGTTGCCGGTGATCGCGATGTCGCAGCTCAACCGTGGCGCCGAGCAGCGCACCGATAAGAAGCCCCAGCTGTCCGACCTGCGGGAGTCCGGCTGCCTGCCCGCCTCGACGCGGGTGCTGCGCGCCGACACCGGTGCCGAGACGACGATGGGCGAGCTGTTCGCGAGCGGCGCCCGTGACGTGCCCGTGTGGTCGCTCGACTCTTCGCTCCGGTACGTCCGCCGCCACCTCACGCACGTGTTCTCCACCGGCGTGAAGCCGGTG
>JBKOVB010000007.1:0-2190 GCA_046723735.1 Actinomycetota bacterium
GGCCGGCTTCCGGCAGTGGCTGCACGACCCCCGCGCCGAGCTGGCGCTCGGGGCGAGCACCCACGACCTGGTGCTGCGCTTCCTGTCGGCGCTCGACTTCGACCGACGCTCGCGGCTGGTCACCACGGACGGCGAGTTCCACACGTTGCGGCGGCAGCTGGCGCGTTTCGGCGAGGCGGGGTTGGACGTGGTGCGCGTGCCGGCCGCCGAGCCGACGACCCTGGCGGCGCGGCTCGCGGACGAGGTGGACGACCGCACCGCCGCCGTCCTCGTGTCGGCCTGCCTGTTCGAGACCTCTCGCCTCGTGCCCGGTCTGGACGTACTGGCCTCGGCCTGCGCACGGCACGGCGCGGAGCTGCTCGTCGACGCCTACCACGTGCTCGGCCCGGCGCCGTTCCCGACCACGGGCCTCGAGCACGCCTGGGTGGTCGGCGGCGGCTACAAGTACCTCCAGCTCGGCGAGGGCAACTGCTTCCTGCGCGTGCCGGAGCACGCGTCCGCGCTGCGTCCCGTCATCACCGGGTGGTACGCCGAGTTCGCCGACCTCCCCGCCACGCACGACCCGACGACCGTCCAGTACGGCGAAGGGGCAGCCCGCTTCGCCGGCTCGACCTACGACCCCACGAGCCACTACCGCGCAGCAAGGGTCATGGCGTTCTTCCGCGAGCAGGGGCTGACCCCTGAGGTGTTGCACTCGTCGTACCGGCACCAGCTCGGCGTGCTGACCGAGGCCTTCGACGGGCTGCGGCTGTCGCCGGACGTGGTCGCTCGGGACGACGTGCCCCTGGACCAGCTCGGCGGGTTCCTCGCTCTCCGGGCGCCGGGGGCCGGGTGGCTGCAGGTGAAGCTTGCCGAGCGCGGCGTCCTCACAGACAGCCGCGCGTCCTTCCTGCGTCTCGGTCCCGCGCCGTACCTCTCCGACGACCAGCTGCGCGAGGCGGTCGAGGTGCTGGGCGACGTGGCCCGGAAAGTCTCCTAGAACCTGTTGCAGGTGTGGTCCGCAGGCACCACCATGCGGCGTATGTCGCATGAGCTGCTGGTCAAGGGCGGGCTGGTCGTCGACGGGACGGGAGCGCCGGCGCGGCACGCGGACGTCGTGGTCGACGGGGGCGTGATCACGGCCGTGGTGGAGCCCGGCACCGTGACCGACGCGACCACCGTCCTCGACGCGACCGGGCTGCTGGTGACGCCGGGGTTCGTCGACATCCACACGCACTTCGACGGCCAGGCGACCTGGGACGAGGAGCTCGCGCCCTCGTCCTGGCACGGCGTGACGACCGTCGTCATGGGCAACTGCGGCGTCGGGTTCGCGCCCGCCGCGCCGGACAAGCACGACTGGCTCATCGGCCTCATGGAGGGTGTCGAGGACATCCCCGGCTCGGCACTGGCAGAGGGCCTGACCTGGGGCTGGGAGTCGTTCCCGGAGTACCTCGACCTGCTCGAGCAGCGGCGCTGGACCGTCGACGTCGGGGCCCAGGTCGCGCACGGCCCGGTGCGGGCCTACGTGATGGGCGAGCGCGGGGCGAAGAACGAGCCCGCGACCCCGGAGGACGTCGCCGCGATGAAGGCGATCGTCCGCGAGGCGATCGACGCCGGCGCCCTCGGCTTCTCGATGTCACGCACCCTCGGCCACATCGCCATCGATGGCGAGCCGGTCCCCGGGACGTTCGCCGCCGAGGACGAGATCTTCGGGATCTGCCGGGCGCTGGGGGAGGCCGGCAAGGGGATCGTCGAGCTCGCGCCGATGGGCGCAGCTGGGGAGGACGTCACCGACCCGACCGCCGAGGTGGACTGGATGCGGCGGCTGTCCGCCGAGACCGGGCGGCCCGTGACGTTCGCGCTGGTGCAGGTGGACCCGGCGCCGGACCTCTGGCGCGACCTCCTGAAGATCGCGAACGACGCCGCGCTCGAGGGCGCGGACATCTGGCCCCAGGTCGCGGGTCGGGCCACCGGCCTGCTGTCGGGGTTCCGCACGACGTACTGCCTGTTCGACGTGGTGCCGGCCTTCGCGCAGCTGAAGTTCCAGAAGCTGCCCGACCTCGTCGAGCGGCTGCGCGACCCCGCCGTCCGCGCCGAGATCCTCGCCTGGGAGCCGCCGGACGAGGAGACCGAGAAGCGGATGAAGTACGCCTACCCGCGGACCTTCGTGCTCGGCGACCCGCCGGACTACGAGCCGGACCACAGCCGGTC
>JBKOVB010000149.1:0-2624 GCA_046723735.1 Actinomycetota bacterium
CACCACGACCATGCGGATGCAGCTCGCGCCGGACGGCGACGCGACGGTGATGACCCTCACCAGCACCATCTCCTCGCGCGAGGCGATGGAGCAGCTGCTGGAGATGGGCATGGTCGAGGGGATGACCGAGGCGCTCGGGCAGATCGACGCGCTGCTCAGCGCGGGAAGTCGCACCGGCTGAGGGACGGTCAGCGGGAGGACGCCCCGGCGTAGCGCCGGCTCGCGCGGGTGTCCATCTCCGACCAGACCTGCTTGCCGCCCGAGAGCTGGTCGACGCCCCAGCGGTCCGCCAACGAGGCGACGATCTCCAGACCACGCCCCCGCTCGTCGGACGTGTCTGCGGTCCGAGGCACGGGTGGCCGGGGGCTCCGGTCGGTGACGGCCAGCCGGAGAGTGCCCGCCGGGCTCAGCTCGAGGTCGATGACGCAGGCCGAGCGGGCGTGGATGAAGGCGTTCGTCACCATCTCGCTGATCAGCAGCACGGCGTCGTCGACGATCCAGGGGAGCATGCCCCACTCCTCCAGGAGCTCGCGCACGACCTGGCGCGCCTCGTGCGGGGCGTGTTCACCGGGGAGGAGCTCCACCCTCGCGGCAAGACGCGGCACGGGGCTCTCCCTCTGCCTGATGAGCAGTTCGGCTCCCGGTCTACCCCCGAACTTCGCGATTCACACGTAGGCGCGCCGGACGGCCGCTGCGCTCCCCGGATGGCCGCGGGCCGCCCTGGCGCGGCGACCGGGCGGGGCGACGCTGCTCGCGAGCCGGTTCCGCCCGAACGACAACCGGCTCACCGGACTCCGCGAGCGCCCGCACCGCGGGATGCCCGGGCACCACGCTCGTCGCGCTCACCTCGATGCCAGCCTGCTCCCGCAGCCGCTGGTGGCCGCGCACCTCGCCGGACAGCAGCAGCGACACGACGGTCCCCCGCGCCCCCGCCCGGGCCGTGCGCCCGGAGCGGTGCAGGTAGTCCTTGTGATCCTGCGGCGGGTCGAAGTGCACGACCAGGTCGACGTCGTCGACGTGGATGCCACGCGCCGCCACGTCGGTGGCGACGAGCACGCGGTGGGTGCCATGGGAGAACGCCTCGAGCGCCCGCCTCCTGGCGTTCTGAGAAAGGTTGCCGTGGATGGCCACAGCGGGGACGCCCGCCTTGCCGAGCTGCTCGGCCAGCCGGTCGGCGCCGTGCTTGGTGCGCACGAAGAACAGCGTGCGCGCCGGGCGGTTGGCGATCTCGCTCGCCACCGAGACCTTGGCGTCACGGCTCACGGCGAAGACCAGGTGGTCCATCGTGTCGACCGGGGAGGCCGCCGGGGCCACCGCGTGCATCGCCGGGTCGTTGAGGTAGCGCTGCGCAAGCGCGTCGACGCCGCGGTCGAGGGTCGCCGAGAACAGGAGGCGCTGGGCCTTCTCCGGTGTGAGGTCGAGCAGAGCCGTGACGGCCGGCATGAAGCCGAGGTCGGCCATGTGGTCGGCCTCGTCGAGAACCGTGATGCGCACCTGGGAGAGGTCGCAGGCGCCCTGGTCGACGAGGTCCTGCAGCCGTCCCGGCGTCGCCACGACGACATGGACGCCGCGCCGGAGCTGGTCGATCTGCCGCCCCATGTGAGCCCCGCCGTACACCGCCATGACCTTCACACCGACGGACTGGCCGAGCGGGCCGAGCGCGTCGTGCACCTGCTGGGCAAGCTCGCGGGTGGGCACGAGCACGAGCCCGAGCGGCGTCTTCGGCGCGGCCGGGACCCGGTGCAGCCGGGCGAGCACCGGCAGTCCGAAGGCGAGCGTCTTGCCTGAGCCGGTCTGGCCGCGCCCGAGCACGTCACGGCCGGCGATCGCGTCTGGCAGCGCACGCGCCTGGATGGCGAAAGGCGCGTGCACGCCACGCCGGGCGAGCGCGGTCACGAGCACCTCGGGCAGGCCGAGGGCGTGGAAGGACGGAGGCGGTACATCGGCCTGCTGGGCAGCGAGATCGGCCGCGGCGTCGAGGCCGAGCTCGAGCGCGCTCTTGGCCGGCGCGGAGCGCGGACGGGTGTGCTGCGGGGCGGGTCGACGGCCCCCCGTGGTGCGGGGGCGACGGTGGTGCGGGCGCGCGGGCGTGCTGGGCACGGATGTGCTCCTCGAGGTCGTTGTCCTGGGGGCCGCGGCTGTGGGAAGCGGCGGTCCAGGAGGACGAGCACGACACACGAGCGACCGTGCGGGCAGGGCTGCCCGGCTGGTTGAGCGCCCCAGACTACCGGCCTCCCGCGGTCGGCAGGGTGCTCGACGCAGTGCCGTGGGTCACGCGAGACTGTGCGTGTGACGGCCCCGCCCCCGCCAGGTTCCTACCCGCCGCCCGGCTCCTACCCCCCGCCCGGCTACCACCCGCCGCCCGAGGACGTCACGCTGCCGGTGCTGGTGCACCTTTCGTTCTTCGCGTTCGGCCTCGTCGGCCCGCTCGTGGTCTACCTCATCAGCAAGGACGACCCGTACAAGCCGATGACGCGGCACCACGCGACCGAGGCGCTCAACTTCCACCTGACCCTGCTCATCGCGGGCGCGGTGTCGCTCCTGCTCGTGCTCGTCCTGGTGGGGATCCTGCTGCTGCTCGTCATCGGCGTGGGTGGCGCGATCCTGGCGATCGTCGCCGCGGT
>JBKOVB010000034.1:0-45004 GCA_046723735.1 Actinomycetota bacterium
AACACGCCTCGTCCCGGGCCCGGGTGATTGGGCGGGGCAGGCCTGCCGTGGCGGGACCTCAGGGAGGTGCGACCTCGATGCGACCCGAACGCAGTCCGGCTGAGCGCCTCAGAAGAGCAACGTCCGGAGCTCCTCCATCGCGGCGCCGTGCTCGGCGCCGACGTGGATGCCGTGCAGACCCAGTGCTTGCGCCGCCGCGACGTTGCCCGGGGCATCGTCCAGGAACACCGCGCGCTCGGGCGCGACGCCGCCCAGCCGCTCCAGCGTGATCCGGAAGATGCGCGGGTCGGGCTTGCGGACGCCCTCCTCGCACGAGTCGACGACGAGGTCGAACAGCTCCGCGACCGGCAGCATCGCCCGCCACACGACGCCGAACTCCCGGATGTTGTTCGTGACGATGGCCGTCTTGAGGCCGGCCGCTCGGACGTCGCGAACCAGCCCGACGACGTCCTCCCGTACGCCACCGCCATTGCGCATGCCCTTGCCCAGCAGGTCGAGCGGGTCGAGCGCATGACCCGACTCCGCGGCGAGCGCCACGATGGCGCCGATCGCGTCCTCGACCGGGACCTCACCCCGCTCGAGCCGGTGCCACGGGTGGTCGGTGTCGCCGTCGTACCCGCCGAAGACGGTCGCGAGCACCACCTCCGGTGGGATGCCGAGCTCGTGCGCGGCCTCCTTCAGGACGTGGAAGGGCGACGGCGTGAACACGCCGCCGAAGTCGAACAGGACCGCGTCGTAACCAGGCACGGGCCCATCCTCGGGCATGCGGGCCGTCACAGGTCGGCATAGCGTCGTCCCATGGACGGGGAGGCGCGGGTGCGGGCGGCGCTCGACGGGGTGCCGCACTCGGTCGTCCGGCACGGCTCCGTGCGGTCTCTCGAAGAGGCAGCCGCGGCCCGTGGGGTCGAGCCGAGGGCCGTCGTCAAGACGCTGGTCGTGCGCAGGGGCGAGGAGGACTACCTGTTCGTCCTCGTGCCCGGCGACCGGCAGATCAGCTGGCCGAAGCTGCGTGGCCTGCTGGGGGTCAACCGCATATCGCTGCCCGATGCCGACGACGCGCTGCGCGTCACCGGGTACCGGCGCGGGACCATCACGCCCTTCGGCTCGACGCACGCGTGGCCCGTCGTCGCAGACGCAGCGCTCGCCGGCGAGATCACCCTCGGCGGCGGGGCGGACGGCGTGGCCGTGAAGCTCGAGGCGGACGACGCCGTGACAGCCCTGGGGGCGACGGTTGCCGACGTGACGGAGCCGGTGGGATGAGCCTGCTCGAGGCACGCACCTACGTCGTGGGGGACGGGACCGAGGTACGGCGGTTGCTCCCCCAACGCGTGCGCCGGACGGTCGGCGCGTGGTGCTTCGCCGACCATTACGGGCCGGACGACGTCTCGCACAGCGAGGGCATGGCGGTGGCACCGCACCCGCACACCGGGCTGCAGACCGTGAGCTGGCTGCTCGAGGGCGAGATCGTGCACCGCGACAGCCTGGGGTCGCTGCAACGTGTCGGTCCTCGGGAGCTGTCGCTCATGACCAGCGGCGAGGGCATCGCGCACAGCGAGGAGTCACCCCGCAGCGACCGGCCGCCGGTGCTCGCCGGGGTGCAGCTGTGGGTCGCGCTCCCCGAGTCGGCGCGGCACGGAGCGGCGAAGTACGAGCACCACACCGACCTGCCCCAAGTGACTCACGGGAGCTTGAGCGTGACCGTGGTGCTCGGCCGTCACGGGGCCACGGAGAGCCCCGGGACGACGTTCAGCCCGCTGGTCGGCCTCGACGTGACGGGCACCGGTGTGCTTCCGCTCGACCCGACCTGGGAGCACGTCGCCTTCGTGCTCAGCGGCTCCGCCGTGGTCGACGGCCAGCTGCTCGAGGCCGGCACCCTCATGGAGCTCGGCGACGAGCGCCACGAGGTGCAGGTCGAGACCGACGGGCGGGTCATGGTGCTCGGTGGCGAACCGCTCGGGGAGCCCCTCGTGCTGTGGTGGAACTTCGTGTGCCGCACCGGTGAGGAGGTCGTGCAGGCCCGCGCTGACTGGGAGGCGCACAGCCCCAGGTTCGGAGAGGTGCAGGGCTACCCGGGCGAGCGTCTCGACGCCCCGCCGTTGGCGGAGGCCCGCCTCATGCCGCGCAGCTGAGCCTCGAGCTCGCCCAGCACCGGGGCGTCCGCGGGGATCCACGGCACCGCGTCCAGCTCGTCCGGACCGAGCCAGCGGTGCTCGTCGTGGTCGTTCAGCCGCGGCTCGCCCGAGACGAGCGAGGCCCAGTAGACCCGCAGGACCGCCCTGCCGCCGAGGTCGAGCTCGGGCCCGAGGCGCTCGCCGACGGCGGCCTCCACCGTGAGCTCCTCACGCAGCTCCCGGACGAGCGCCTCCACGTCGCTCTCGCCGGGCTCCACCTTGCCGCCCGGGAACTCCCAAAGCCCCGCCAGATGGGCAGGCGAGGTACGGCGGCAGGCGAGCACCTTGCCGTCGCGCAGCAACGCCGCCCCGACCACCTCGACCACCACGACTGTTCATCCTGCCCCAGTGGAGGCACTCTCGAGAGAGGGACCCTGGCGCGAGGAGGCACCCGTGGCCACGCTGCTCGACGCACCGCTCGTCGACGAGACCCTGCACGCCCTGCCGGGCTGGGAGGGCGACCAGACCGAGATCGCACGGGAGGTGCATCTCGCGCCCGCGGTCGACGAGCTGGTGCGCACCCAGGTCGCGCGCGACGCCGAGGCGATGGGCCACGGACCACGTGTCGAGACCGTCGGTGACGGCACGCGGTTCGTGCTCTCCACGCCGGAGGTCGGCGGGGTGAGCGAGCTCGACATCGCGTTCGCCGCGCGCATCAGCGACATCCTCCACCGCGCCGACGCGCGCGAGGCAGGCGTGGAGGCCGTGCGCGTGGGCGCACCCGAGATCGACTCCGCGCCGCCGCCGCCCGACCACGAGGAGGACACCATGCCGCTGGGCGGCAGGATCCGTCGTCCGATCTAGCGGCCCGGCGTGCTCGGCGGCGTCACGACGGGCTTGCCGTCGCGGCACCACGGGTTGGCCGGGACGCCGGCGCACGGGTTGGCCATCGTGAGCTGCGCCTCCGGCCGTGGACCGGGACCCTTGTAGTTCTTGGGCTCGGTGATGCCGACGGCGTTGAGGGCAGTCATGATGCTGACCAGCGGGTCGCCCGGGCTGTACAGACCACGGCCGAGCGCGCTGCTGCGCAGCGGGTTGCTCGTGCAGTTGGTCAGGCCCACAGGGTTCGGCGGGTCGACGGTCGCCGGGCCGGTCGTGCTGCCGGTACGACGGACGTTGCCCTCGATGCAGTTGTGAAGGCTGGTGCCGTCGATCTCGATGTCGGCGTTCGGGGTGACCGTGGTCCCCGGAACCGTGGTGCCCTGGATCGTCGCGCTGGTGTTGTTGCCGCCGTACCCGGTGTTGATGAACGTGTTGTAGACGATCTGGTTGTTGACGGGGGGCACGAACAGCCAGTGCATCAGGACCCCGGCGTGCTTCTGGTTCTTGATGACGTTGTTGCGGACGATGTTGTCCCAGCCGCCGGCGATGTCGATGCCGGTGCCGAGCGGCGCGATGGCGGTGATGCCCGTGCCCGGCACGTCCGGGTCGTTGTTGTCGTGGATGTAGTTGCCCACGATGTTCGCGCCGCGCTGCGGCAGGTCGGGTTCGCTCTGCAGCGAGTTGGGCACGAGGCCGCTGCCGTTGTGGTCCCACTCGGAGTTCATCAGGTAGAGCTCGCCACCGGCGTTGGTGCCCGAGTAGCCGATCGCGTTCTTGTACGCCCGGCTGTTGGTGATGACCGCGTTGCAGTCGCTGCAGCCGCCGATGTAGAGGCCGGAGTCGGCGTTCCAGGAGCCGTAGCTGAAGGCGAAGGCGGCCGGCGTGCTGCCGCTCGACGTGGAGTCGAAGGCGTAGATGCCGTAGTCACCGTTGTCGTACGCCGTGAGGTGCGTGCCCCAGTAGCCATCCACGCCGGTCCAGTAGAAGCCGTTGGCCGAGCCTGTCTTGTAGTGCTGGGCCGTCATGTTCTGCACCCAGGTGTTGTCGACGCCGGAGACGTGGATGCCCGAGCCGGACGCCTTCGAGCCGTCGAGCACGACACCGTTGCGGTTCATGCCGCGGATGTGCAGGCCGCTGGTCAGCTGCGCCGTGGGCGCCACGGTGACGGCCTCGCGGTAGTACCCGGGCCAGACCAGCACCCAGTCGCCGTTCTTCGCGTGGCTCACGCCCAGGGAGATGCTCCTGTAGACGGGCGTGCCCTTCGGGACGGGCGGGCACGTCGTCGTGGCGCTGCAGACCAGGATGACGTTGGCGCGCGGCGAGGCGGCCTGCGCGTGCAGGGCCAGGACCCCCACGGTCAGGGCGGCCGCCAGGACGGCGACGAGACGACGACGGCTCTTCACGAAGCTTCCTCTCGAGGGTGGGTCAGCGCCCGGGGGCGCTCGGTGGCGCCACGACGGGCTTGCCGTCGCGGCACCAGGGGTTGGCCGGCACGCCGGCGCACGGGTTGGCCATGGTGACCAGCGCGCCGGGTCGCGGACCCGGGCCCTGGTAGTCGCGCGGCTCGGTGACCCCGGCCGCGTTGAGGGCGGTCATGATGCTGACCAGCGGGTCGCCCGGGGTGTACAGACCCCGCCCGAGAGGGCTGCCGCGCAACGGGTTGCTCGTGCAGCTCGTCAGACCCACGGGGTTCGGCGGGTCCACGGTGGCGGGCTCGGAGGTGGTGCCGGTACGACGGACGTTGCCCTCAATGCAGTTGTGCAGGCTGGAGCCGTCCATGGCGATGTCGGTGTCGCCGCCGACCGGGCTCCCGGCATTCCCGGCGTTGACGAACGTGTTGTAGACGACCTGGTTGCTCACCGGCGGGGTGAAGAACCAGTGCATGAGCACGCCGGCGTGCTTCTGGTTCTTGATGAGGTTGTGGCGGACCACGTTGTTCCAGCCGCCGGCGATGACGACGCCCGCGCCGAGCGGCGCGATCGCGGTGAAGCCGGCAAGGTTGCCGGGCACGTCGTTGTCGTTGTTGTCGTGGATGTAGTTGCCGGCGATGGTCGCGCCCTGCTGCGGGATGTCGGGCTCGCTCGACTCGCTGTTGGGCACCACGCCGCTGCCGTTGTGGTCCCACTCGGAGTTGATGAGGTAGAGCTCGCCGCCGGCGTTGGTGCCCGAGTAGCCGATCGCGTTCTTGTACGCCCGGCTGTTGGTGACCACGGTGTTGCAGTCACGGCACCCGCCGACGTAGATGCCGGAGTCGCCGTTCCACGAGCCGTAGACGTTGGCGAAGGCGCTCGGAGCCGCGCTGCTCGAGGTGGAGTCGTAGGCGTAGACGCCGTAGCTGCCGTTGTCGTAGGCGGTGAGGTAACGACCCCAGAAGCCGTCGACACCGGTCCAGTAGAAGCCGTTGGAGGAGCCGGCCTTGTAGTGCTGGGCCGTCATGTTCTCGACCCAGGTGCTGTCGACGCCGGAGACGTGGATGCCCGAGCCGGAGGCGCTCTTGCCGTCGAGCACGACGCCGTTGCGGTTCATGCCGCGCACGTGCAGCCCGCTGGTGAGCTGCGCGTTGGGCTCGACGGTCACGGCCTCGCGGTACCAGCCGGGCCAGACGAGCACCCAGTCGCCGTTCTTCGCGTGGCTCACGCCCAGCGAGATGCTCTTGTAGACCGGCGTGCCCCTCGGCACCGGCGGGCACGTCACGGTGCCGCTGCACACCAGGATCACCTTGCCGCGTGGGGCCTCCGCCTGCGCGTGCAGGGCGAGCGCGCCCAGGGTGAACGTGGCCGCGAGCACGGCCACGAGACGACGACGGGTCCTCACAGTCTCTCGACCCCCTTCGGGCGCGCCCGCAGGTCTGGGTCGGCGATGCGGCACCAGGTCGAGCCGGCCAGGACGGCCAGCGAGCTGCGTGCGGCGTGCAGCTGGTGCACCGCGGGAGGTGGCGTCACGGGGAGCGGGGTGCCCGCCGTACCGGGCTTGACGACCTCGAAGGTCGCCATCATCCCGTGGTCCTCGTGGTCGAGCATGTGGCAGTGGATGAGAAAGGGGCCGAGGTAGTCGGTGACCTTCGCCGCGACCTCGACGGTGTCACCGGGGTCGAGGCGCCACACGTCCTGGTAACCCGCCTCCCAGGCGGGCGGCGCGAGCCCGTTTCGACTGATCGTGCGCCAGGCCTCCTCGTGGAGGTGGATGTAGTGGGTGATGGTGCTGGCGTTCACGAGCCGCCAGCGCTGCACCGACCCGAGCTCCACCGTGGCGTCGACGCGCATGTGGTCGTACGGCTTGCCGTTGATGGTCCAGCGGGTGCGCAGGCCGGCCGGGTCGGCGCCGAGGCCGAAGACGAAGGTCTGCGTCGCGGCGCTCGGGATCGCCAGCGGCGCCAGCGGCATCAGCGCCGTCGGCACACGGGACGTGTCCGCCACCTTCTTGGTCACGCGGAACTGCATGACCGGGGTGGCGGGCGTCCCGATGCCGCCCGGACGGTTGTCGCTGCGGGCGACGCTCTCCAGCACCACCGACTTCCCGAGGTCGCGGCCGAAGTCGACGACCACGTCGGCGCGCTCGGCGGGGCCCAGCAGGATGTCGGTGCGCGACACCGGTGCCGGCAGCAGCGCGGCGCCGTTGCCGACCTGCACCATGGGCCGGCCGTCGCTGAAGTGGAAGTCGTACGACGTGAAGCCGGACGCATTCAGCAGCCGCAGCCGGTAGCGATGCGTGCCCACCGAGGCGTACGGCTGGAACTGCCCGTTGACCAGCGTCCGGTCGCCCGTGGTGGAGTCGCCGGGCGGCGCGTAGGGGCCGTTGATCCCGGACGTCGGTGACTGCGGGTCGGTCGGTTTGGGGAACGGGTTCGTCAGCTGCCCGCCGACGTCCATCGTGCGGTCGGCCACCAGAAGCGGGAGGTCGTAGGCACCGGCTGGCAGGCCGAGCCGCTTCTCCTTCGGGTCATCGGTGATGACCATGCCCTGCAGGCCGTACCAGTTGTTGCGGCCCGTCTGGTCCATGCGGTGGTCGTGGTAGAAGCTGAACATCGCCCGTGAGGGACGGCCCCCGTCGGTCAGCGGGAAGGTGTAGGTCTTGCGCCCGCCCGGCGGCACGAGCTGGCTCATGGGCTGACCGTCGTCGGCGGAGCTGTGGTGGTCACCATGCAGGTGCAGGCTCGTCTCGCCGAAGGCCGCGGGGAGCTCGTTCACCACCGTGACGGTCGTCCTCTGGCCCACGGTGCGGCGGATCGTCGGTCCGGGCCAGCTCCCGCCGTACGTGAGCATGGTCGTGGCCGGCTTGCCGGGGAGGATGTGCACGTCTGCCGACGAGGCCACGAGGGTGATCTTCGAGCCGGTCACCTGCCGCGGGATCCGTAGCGGCTGCTGGAACTTCGGTGTCGCGGCGCCGACCCCGCCGCCGCCGCCCTGCACGACCAGCGTGCCTGTCATGTTGGGGTGGAAGGAGCAGAAGAAGCTGTAGGAGCCGGGGCGAAGCCGCTCGATGCCCTTGATGACCGAGCTGCTGCTCTGGAGCGCACCGCCGTCGAACAGGCGGTTGCCGTCGGCGTCGCGGTCGACCGAGGTGACCGTGTGGGGGATCTGGTCGAAGTTGTAGAAGGTCGTGGGAGTCCCAGGTACGGCGACGGCGACCCTCGTCGTGTAGCCGGCCGTCGCGCCGCCGGCCGCCACGACGATCGCGCCACCGGGGTCAGGGGCCGCCTGGGCCTGGTGGAGCGACGCGGCGACGAGCAGGGTGACAGAGGACAGCACGAGACGGCGGGGTGCCATGCTCGTGCTCTTCGTCGCCCCTCCGGCGAAGTCCTGCCGAAAAGATGAGGAATTCTCGGGACTGGCGAGGTGTCCTGGTCAGCGGGAGGCGAGCGGCACGTAGTCCCGCTGCGCGGGACCGGTGTAGACCTGCCGCGGCCGCCCGATCTTCGTCTCGGGGTCGTTGATCATCTCGCGCCACTGAGCGATCCAGCCGGGCAACCGGCCGAGGGCGAAGAGCACGGTGAACATCTCGGTCGGGAAGCCGAGGGCCTTGTAGATCACGCCCGTGTAGAAGTCGACGTTCGGGTAGAGCTTGCGCTGCACGAAGTACTCGTCGGCGAGCGCGACCTGCTCGAGCTGCATCGCGAGGTCGAGCAGCGGGTCGACGACCTCCAGCGAGTCGAGGACGTCCTTGGCGATCTTCTTCACGATCGCGGCGCGCGGGTCGTAGTTCTTGTAGACCCGGTGACCGAAGCCCATGAGTTTGACGCCAGGCTCCTTGGCCTTCACCCGCTGGACGAAGGCGGCGATGTCGCCCCCGTCGGTCTGGATGCCCTCGAGCATCTCGAGCACGGCCTGGTTGGCACCGCCGTGCAGCGGGCCGAAGAGCGCGGCCACGCCGGCGGAGATGGACACGAACAGGTTGGCGTTGCTGGAGCCCACCATGCGGACGGTCGAGGTGGAGCAGTTCTGCTCGTGGTCGGCGTGCAGGAGGAAGAGCAGGTTGAGCGCCTTCGAGGCGACCGGGTTGACGACGTACTCCTCGGCGGGGACGCCGAACGTCATGCGCAGGAAGTTGTCGACGTAGCCGAGGTTGTTGTCCGGGTAGAGGAACGGCTGGCCGATCGACTTCTTGTGCGCGTACGCCGCGATCGTCGGCATCTTGGCCAGCAGCCGGATCGTGGACTGCTCGACGTGGTCAGGGTCGAACGGGTCAAGGCTGTCCTGGTAGAAGGTCGAGAGCGCGCTGACCGCGCTGGAGAGCACCGCCATCGGGTGCGCGTCGGTCGGGAAGCCGCCGAAGAACTCGCGGAAGTCCTCGTGCAGCATCGTGTGCCGCTTGATCTTCGCCTTGAAGTCGGCGAGCTCGTCGGCGCTGGGCAGCTCGCCGTAGATCAGCAGCCACGCCACCTCGAGGAAGCTCGCCTGCTCGGCGAGCTGCTCGATGGGGTACCCGCGGTAACGCAGGATGCCCTTGTCGCCGTCGATGTAGGTGATCGCGCTCTGGCAGGAGGCCGTGTTCACGAAGCCCGGGTCCACGGTCACCTGACCGGTGGCGGCCAGCAGCTTGCTGATGTCCAGACCGGAGGGCGCCTCGCTGCCCTCCACGGTCGGGAGCTCGATCACGCCGCTCGGGGTCTCCAGCTTGGCGTCGCTCACTCGTCCTCCATGTGCTCTTGTGAGCCCATTCTCACTGATGGCGGAGCGGCTATTGCAAGAGGATGAGGCGCAGCGACGTCGAAGTCCTCCCGCCGTGCCCAGCCCTCGCTCCGTCGCGCTGCTCCTGACGGCCTCGCTGCTGATCCTGGTGGGTCCCCGGGGCGCCGCGACTCCCCCCTCGTCACCGACCTGCGCCGCGCTCGTCGCCGGAAGCACCGGCGTGATCGAGGTGGGTTCGCGGCTGCCGTCGTCGGAGCAGCTGCAGGGCCGTCGCGGTGGCTTCGGGGAGGTGGCTCCTGGTTCGGTTGCCCGGTCGTTGCCGGACGCGGTGGTCTTCCGGAGCCCTACGGAGACGTCCAGCCTGGAGTACGCGTTCGCCGTAAGGGCCGGGCACGTGTACGTCCGTGACGCCCGCGTCGGCCGCGGGCTCCCCGGGCACCCGTGGCACCGGCTCGAGCTGCCGGCCTGCCTCGACGGGCACGTGCGGCAGGTCTCCTCGGACCGGCGGCTGCTGCTGGCGGTCACCGACGACCGGCAGGTCTACTCCCACGACATGCCGGATGGCGACCTGTCGCCTTCGCGTTGGACGTGGCGGTGGGGGCCGTACTTCTGGACCGGCGCCGGCTGGCACCTGCCCGCCGACGTGCGGCAGTGGGCAGTGTCGGACCTCGGCTCGGACGAGCACTTCACCGACACCTCCGGGCGGGAGCGGAACCCCCTCGGGGTGGCCACGGTGTACCTGCTGCGCGGTGACGGCCGGACCATCACGTACCTCGACCCGTGGCTGCCGGTCGACGACAGCCGAGAGGTGTGCGGGCCGCTGCGCGGCACGGTGCCGCTGGCGGGGCTGTCCGGGAGCGGCTCGACCGTTTTCGTCGTCGACCGCGCAGGTGGGCTCTGGAGCCGGATGTGGGACTTCGACGTCTCGGGTGCGAACACCGTGTTCGGCGACTACTCCTGGCAGCAGGGGCGTCCCGCGTCTGACACCCGCTGGCAGCTGCCCGGACCCTCCTGGGTGCGTCAGCCTTCCCCTCCCGGACCGGTGACCGACCGCGTGAGCATCACCAAGAACGGGTTGTCCAGCCGCGACCGGGTGCTCCGGGTCGAAGGCCGGTACGACGGGCGCACCGGCTACTGGGAGAAGCAGATCGCTTCTCCCCGTTGGCATTTCGTCACCACCGGCCTTCCCCTTCGCGGGCACGTGCTGCACGGGCCGCTGTCTCGAGTCGCGCCGGACGACCGGGTGTTCCTGGGCACGGTCGCGGGGGCGCGCGTCACGGCCGTGGACGTCAACCCGGTGTGCTCGCCGGCACACCTGAAGGTGGCGGTCGCGCCCGGCGTACGGCTGGACCTGCTGCTGCACCTGGCAGACGGAATGCGGCAGGAGGCCCGGGCCCGCGGGCTGGACGACACGCCTCGGGAGTACAACGGCGCCCTCGAGGTGCCCCTGTCGACGTGGCAGCACCTCGACCCACGGGCCCGGGCCTGGGTCGACCAGGCGCTCGGCGGCCGACGCGTCGTCACGGCGCCGGTCGCGCTGACGACGACGCGCCTGCGCTTCCTTGCGCAGTGCTGGCAGCTCACGCTCGGTGGGCAGCCGGCGCGGACGGACGTGCCGCGGGTGCCGCCGGACCTGGGCATGGCGGTGGGTCGCGCGACGGAGCAGAAGGAGGACGGGCGGTCTCCGTCGTTCTGCCCCTGAGCACTCGTCGCTACGGTGGGCCCACTGCCAAACCGGCGCTCGAAGAGTGAGTCAGCAGGTTGTCGTGGCCGCAGCCCCCGCAGGGAGCGCGGCCGTCAGGCAGCTGCCCGTCCCCTCCGCGATCGAGACGCTGGTGTCGGTCAGCACGGTCGCGGGTCCAGCGACCGACGGCTGGTTGGTCCGCAGGTCCTCAGCGAAACCCGCCATCGAGCCCCCGTGCGCGGCCGACCACGCCTGTGCCTGCTGCACGACGACTGCCAGCTGCGTGGCCGCGAGCTGACCGAGCGCCCGGTCCTTGACGGCCAGCTTGCTCTTGGCGTCCTGGCCGGTGAGGGCAGCGTCTGTGCCGGCCGCGCACCCCGAGCTGAGCAACAGACAGAGCAAGGGCACGACAGGACGCATGGCTGCAATCTCGGACGCCTGCCACCGCCACCTTGAGCGGCTCAGAGGTCGAGGGCTCGGGCGCGAGCACCCAACGTGGTCATGCCGAGCTCGTCGCAGGTCCGCACCGCCGAGGCCCGCAGGCCCTCCGCCTCGACCCGGTCGCCCGCGCCTGCACGCAACGCCAGCGCCTCGGCGTACGCGACCTGCGCGTCGGCGACGAACGGCGGCGACGGCGCAGCGGCAGCCGACGCCAGCCCCTCCTCCGCGTGCCGGCACGCTGCCTCGGCATCACCTCGTACGACGGCAAGGCGGGCCAACGCGATGTCCACCGGTCCGAGGCAGGTCGAGGCCCAGTCGGCGAACCAGCGACCGCCCACCGGCTCGAGCTCGCTGTAGACCGCCGACGCCAGCTCACGGTCCCTCACCGCGTGGATCACCCCTGTGAGCGCCCACATCGCCGTGGCCCACTCGGTGGTGCGGTTCATCGCGTAGATGCCACGGAAGGCCAGGTCCCCCAGGGCCTTCACGGCGTCGGCGTGCCGGCCGCACTCGACCAACCCGTACGCGAGGAAGCAGCGCACGACCGGCAGATGCGGGTACTGGTTGACGTAGGTCTCGAACAGCGGCACGTACGGCGAGACGTCGTTACGGAGCATCTGCTGCGCCGCCAGCTGGCCGCCGATGGCGAGCTCGGCCACCTCCGGGTCGCCGCCCTGGGCCAAGGCGCGCGTCATCGCCGTCGCGTTGAGGTGCTCCGCCTCCTTGAAGTGCCCGGCGAGCCAGGCCTGTCGCGAGCGCCCGCTCAGCACCCACGCCTGGAGCCCCGGGATCCGCAGACCCTCGGAGCACGCCTCGGCCGCATCCAGCTCGCGTGTCGCATCCTCCAGCCGCCCGGCCTCGGTCAGCACCAGCTCGCGCAGCATGTGACCCAGGTAGGCGTGCTCGTCGTTCCCCAGCTCCTCGGCGAGCGCGATGAGCTCGCCGGTCGTGTCGAGGCGTTCCTGCAGGGGCAGGTCGGGGCCGACCTGGCAGAGCTCACGCGCGTACGTCGCGCTCAGCAGCACGTGCCGGTCGCCCAGGCGCTTCGCCATCGCGACCGCCTCGGCCGCCAAGGACGACCGCGAGACCTCCTCGGGCGTGAAGTACAGCTCCTCCGCGAGCCGCGCCAGCAGCCGAGCGCGCAGGGCACTGTCCCCAGGACCGAGGGCCGCCAGACCCTCCTCGAGCAGCGCGATCTGCTGCAGGTCGCAGCGCACCGAGCGGTGCAACCCTCCCGCGCCGAGGCCGTAGCCGAAGGCCGCCTCGGCCATGAGCTCGACGTGGCCCACCGACCGGGCGTGGCGGGCAGCGTCGAGGAAGGTCTGGCGCGCCCCAACCGCGTCTCCCGTGACGCGCAACGCGGCCCCCAGCTCCAGGTTGAGGCGGGCTCGTCGCGCGTGCGCACCGCTCACGCCCTCCAGGGCCGCGAGGGCCCGGCGACGCGCGACGACCGCCTCCTCGGCGACGGGCAGGTCCACGGGGCCAGCATGCTCACGCCTTGGGATGGCGCACAGTCGGCGCGCCGACACCTGTCAGGAACTGCGCCCGACGCCGTCCACGCCGCTGTACTGCTGTCCGGAGAGCGCACAGATCCGGGCCATGAGCTCGTCGGTCCACGACCGCAGCTCCTCCCCGGTGGCGGACCGCCCCTGTGGGCACACCGGCGGCATCGGCTCGCCGAACTTCACCGTGATCTTGCGCGGACGCGGGATCCGGGCACCGGGAGGCGCCACCGCGAACGTGCCCACCGTCGCGCAGGGGATGACCAGCGCGCCGCTCTCGGCGGCCATCCGAGCCACCCCGGTGCGACCGCGGTTGAGCCGGCCGTCACGGGTGCGCGTGCCCTCGGGAAACACGCCGACCAGCCGTCCCTCCCGCAGCAGCCGGACCGCCGTACGCAGCGCTGCCCCGGCGGCCTCCGCGCCGGCCCGGTCGATCGGCACCTGACCGGTGGCGGTGAAGAAGTACGCCTGCCCGCGGCCACGGATCCCCGGGCCTGTGAAGTACTCGAGCTTCGCGAGGAACGAGATGCGACGGAAGCGCACCACCAGCGGCAGCAGCAGCCAGTCCAGGTACGACGTGTGGTTGCACGCCAGCAGCGCCGGCCCCTGCCGGGGCACCTGCTCGAGGCCCTCCACGCGGGGCCGGAACGCCACCAGCATGACCGGCGTCAGCACCACCTTGAGGACCCAGTACAGGTACCCGCTGCGCAGGACCGGCGCCTCCGCAGGGGGCTGCTCGACGCTCTGAGGCGAGCGGGCGTCGTCGGCGAGGGACATGGAAGGGGAAGCTCCTGTCGGGGAAGGGCGTCTGGGCCGCGAGCAACAGCATGCCCTGTGAGGGCCCAAGCCACCGTCAGGCCCCCCGATCAGGAGGATTTCGGGCCTTTCCCGCGAAGTGTGCGGGGTCGCCCTTGGGGAGGTCCCATGCCCAGCACCCGAACGTCCGCCGCCGTCGTCGTGGCCGTTGCCCTGGCAGGAGCAGGCACAGCCCTCGGCATGCCCGCACGCGCCGCGGTACCGGCTGCGCACTTCAGCCCGCCTCTCATGCTCGCGGGGGGCGGCGCCGAGCCGAGCATCCGGGTGCCGAACGACGGCCTGTCCGCTGCGTACGTGTCGGCGCCGTCAGGGGTCGGCAGCAACTTCTGGCGGATCACCGAGCAGCGCAACCGCGACGGCAACATCACGTTCCTGCAGAGCCCGGTGCAGCAGCCCGACCTCGGCACCGGCGGCGGCGACTCCGAGATCAGCGTGGGCGACAAGCCGGCCGGCGAGAGCCGCTGCGACACCATCGCCTACAGCGGCCTGCACAACATCGACCTGCTCGACAACTTCACGGTCGCGACGTCCACCGACTGCGGCAAGACGTTCTCGCTCGCCAACCCGTACGCGACGCAGAACACCCTCACCGACCGGCAGTGGCAGGTCTTCGACGGCGCCAAGACCAACTTCCTCATCTACCACAAGGTCGACACGTCTCAGATCGTCGTGTCGGAGTCGATCGACGGCGGCCAGACGTACCTCTCCCTGGCTCCCGACGGCGCGCACGGGATCATCGACGCGCAGACGATGCCGGCCGCGGCGAACAGCAACCAAGTCGGCAACATCGTCGTCGACCACGCGCACGTGACCGGCACCAACCCCTTGTCCGGAGAGCCGACGCACCGCATGTACGCCGTGTTCGGCGCTCCTCGCGACGCCGCCGACAACGCGGTGGCTCAGGTGGACACCAACCGGCAGGGCGCCGGCGCCTACAACCACGTCGACACCATCTATCTCGCCCGCTCGGACGACGGCGGCCTCACCTGGACCGACACCAAGGTCTACGGCGTCGACCCGGCCAGCCACCGCGAGCTCAACATGCTGTTCCCGGTGGTGGCGGTGGACCGCAGCGGCAACGTCTACGTCTGCTGGTCGGACGGCTTCAAGGTCGAGTACGCCGCCAGCACCGACGGCGGCAAGACCTTCGGCCGGCCGCACCAGGTCAACCACGGCAACCGCGGCCTCGTGAAGGGCACCGGCGCCAACAAGCCGGACCCCGGCAAGAGCGACCTGTTCCCCTGGATCGCCGCCGGCGCGAACGGGCTGCTGGACGTCGTCTGGTACCACGGCCAGGGCGGCGCTCCGGCGTCGAACCTCGCCTACCGCGACCCGGGCGACAAGAACACGCAGTGGACCGTCGCGTTCGCGCAGCTCGGTGGGGCGCAGGGCCGCACACCGAAGGAGCTCACCTACAACGAGGCGATCACGCCGGTCGTGCACCGCGGCGACATCTGCCAGAACGGCACGTTCTGCAGCCTCGTCCCGGTCCCGGGCGCGCCGTTGTCGACAGGCGACCGCTCGCTGCTCGACTTCTTCCAGGTCGCCATCGACAAGGAGGGCCGGGCGAACATCGCGCTGGCCGACAACGCCGACGCCCCGGGTTCGTACCTCAGCGCGTACATCCGCCAGCTCGACGGCTACTCGCTGACGACCGGAAGGCAGCTGGCGCGTCAGGTGGTGCGCCCGGCCCGACTGATCTGCTCCGCCGACGCCGCCTTCGTCGACGCGTCCGGCGACGCGAACGCGGTCGCGGTCGGCACCCCCCTGCCGAGCGAGCCGGCGCTCGATGTGACCAAGGCTTACGTCTCCGCCGACGCCCGCAACCTCGTGCTCCACACCAAGATGCTGGACCTGTCGAAGTACCCGCCGACGGGAGCCACCGGCGTGATGGAGGAGTTCTCCTTCACCTTCCACAAGACAGGCTTCCTCGCGGTCGCGACGCACGACGCCACGACCGGCGACGACTTCCACCTCGAGTCGCCGCGGGGCACAGTCGTGGGCACACCGGTCACCGGCGCCTTCGACGTCAAGGCGAACGAGATCCGCGTTGTCATCCCGCGCGACTGGTTCGCGAGGGCGAAGATGGGTCCCGTGGTGACCAACGGCTCGACCATCGGCGGGATGCTGCTGAACACGCGGCGGTCCTACCCGGCCCTGCTCGCGCCTGTCGCCGACAACGCCGAGTCGAAGGGCTGCCCGTTCGTCGTGGGCGCCTCCGCGCGCCCCCTCGGCAACGGTCCGGCGGCGCCGCACGGCACCGGGACGGTGGCCGCCGACACGGACACCCGCACGCCGCCGCGGAGGCACTGACCGTGCGGCTCGTCGCGCTGGGCGACAGCACCGTCGAGGGGCTCGAAGACCCGCACCCCGACGGCGGCGGCTACCAGGGCTGGGCCGACCGGTTCGCCGGGCACCTCGCGGCCCGGCACCCGGGCCTGCTCTACGCCAACCTCGCGATCCGCGGGCAGACGTCCCAGCAGGTCCGCGAGACCCAGCTCGAGCGCGCCCTCGCCCTGCAGCCGGATGTCGCCGTCGTCGTGGCCGGCGTCAACGACCTGCTCCGCCCCCGCCTCGACCCCGACCTGCTGCGCGCCAACCTCTTCGGGATGCACGAGGCGCTCACGGACGCGGGCGCGCAGGTCGTGACGTTCACGATGCCTGACATGGCGCGGGTGGCACCCCTCGCGGTCGCGCTGCGTCCGCGGCTGGCACTGCTCAACGCGCTGACCCTCGAGTCTCGGGAGCGCTACGGCACGACCGTCGTGGACCTCGCTGCCCTGCCGGTCGCCAGCCATCCCGGCCTGTGGCACACCGACCGGCTGCACGCCAACCCCGAGGGGCACCGCCGGATCGGGCTGGCCCTCGCGGAGGCTCTGGGCTGCGAGGTGGAGGACTGGCGGAGCGAGCCGCCGCCGGCTCCCCGTCGTACGGCGGTGAGGGTCGTGTACGACGAGGCCGCGTGGGTCGCGACGCACCTCGTGCCGTGGGCGTGGCGGCACGCCCGCGGGCGGTCGTCCGGCGACGACCTGGTGTGCAAGCGGCCGGAGCTGCGTCCCGTCGCCAGCCCCGTCAAGGCGGCGGGGTCGTCCGGCTGACGCCGGGTGCCGGTCGCGGGGCAGCCGGAGACGCGGGCTCCGTGAGGTCGATGACGTGGGCGTCCTCGCGGTGGTACTCCGCGAGCAGCTGGTCCTCCGACTCCTTGCGCGGGAAGAGGAACCACACCAGCGCCCCGCCGAGCAGGATCGCGACGACGCCGGCCAGGTAGGCCCAGTCCTGGCCGTCGATGAACGACTTCTTCGCGGCGGCGATGATCTGGTTGGCGTACGGGGGGTACTGCTGCGCGATCGCCTGGGCCCCGTCGTACGACTTGGTGAGCTCGCTCTGCACGCTGTCGCTGACCTGGCCCGACTGCGGCGAGCCGGCGACCGCCGTCGCGGCGGCGGACGCGTAGCCCGCGGTGAGCAGCGCGCCGAGGACGGACTGCATCACCGCGCCGCCGAGGTCGCGCTGCAGGTCGGCGGTGCCGGAAGCCATGCCGACCCGGGTGACCGGCACCGAGCCGGTCAGCGAGTGCGAGGCGGGCGTGCCGGCGAAGCCCACCCCCGCACCGACGAGGGCGTATCCGAGGCCCACGACGGGGTAGTGGCTGCCCTCGCCCCACAGCAGCAGCATCGTGAGGAAGCCGCCGAGGATGCAGGCGTAGCCGACCAGCAGGGTGAAACGCGCACCGCGGGCCGCCACGAGCTTCGCCGAGCGCGGCGCGATGAGCACCATGACCACCGCGGCCGGCAGGATCGCGACCCCGGCTTCGACGGTGTCGTAGCCGAGAACGTTCTGCAGGTACTGCTGGCCGACGAACATCGTGGCCATCAGCGACCCGAACACGACCATGCCGGCGGAGGCGGCCACCCAGAAGACCCGCCGTCCCGCGACGTGCAGGTCGTACAACGGGTTGGGGGCCCGCCGTTCCCGCAGGACGAAGCCGAGGAGCACCACGACCGCCAGCACGAGCAGGCTCGCCACGAGCGGCCCGGAGCCGGGCACCGGCGCGACGTTGATGCCGAGGACGAGCGCACCGACGAGGAGCGCCGACAGCAGACCGCCGAGGTTGTCGACCTGCTCGGTGCCCTCGTGGACGTGGCTCGGCACGTACTTCAGCACCAGCGGCACCGCCGCCGCGACGAGGGGGAGCGATACCAGGAAGACCGAGCCCCACCAGAAGTGCTCGAGCAGCAGCCCGGCCGTGAGCGGGCCGAGCGCGGCGAGTGCCCCGCCGATCGCCGACCACAGTGCGATCGGCCGGGTGCGGGCCTCACCCGACCACAGGGCGGTGATGAGCGACAGGGTCGTCGGATAGGCCATGCCGGCGGCCAGACCGCCGAAGATGCGCGCCCCGATGAGGACGGGGATGTTCGGCGCCCAGGCCGCGACCAGGCAGGCCGGCACCGAGAGGCAGATGCCCAGCAGCAGCATCTGGCGGCGGCCGTACCGGTCGCCCAGCGCGCCGAACCACAGCACCGACAGTGCAAGGCCCAGCGAGTAGGAGACGGCCACCAGGTTGAGCTCCGTCTGGGACGCGTCGAAGTGCACGCCGATGCTGGGCAGCGCCACGTTGGCCACGGCCAGCGGGAGGTTCGCGACGGCGGCGGCCAGGATCAGCGCCGTGAGCACCAGCCGCGGGCGGGCCGGGGCACCGGGTGACGAGCGAGTCACGGTCTGTCGCTCGGTCACGTGCCACCCCCTCGGGCCCGGCACCGCCCACCGTCGCCCAGGAGGCGGGCGCGAGCATCACCCCGACCGAGTGATCCAGCGGCTGGCGTCAGTCGACGAGCTCGGCGTCGGGCGCGGCGTTCGGGTCCGGTACTCCCAGCAGCACGTAGCGATGGCGCCACCCGAGCACGAGCGCACCGACGCCGAGCAGCACGGTCGCCACGTTGATGGTGAGCTCGACGAGCCCGCCCGCGCCACCGTCCCACCAGATGCCGTTCTCGAGGTCGTAGAGCACGTCCATGCCGGCGAGGTAGAAGCAGGCGCTGCCGAAGCAGAGCAGCCACAGCAACGCGGTGGGGCGGTGCCTGTGCAGTCCCCGCGCGGCGAACAATGCGGTCGCCACGAGCCACGCGTCCGCGACGGGGAAGGCGTTCTCGAACGTGACGTACGCGCGGTCGGTGCTGCTCGCGACCAGTGAGCGGTGCCCGAACCAAGCCACCCAGTAGGCGACCGTGACCCATGCCGCGACGAGGAGCAGCACGACGACGAGACGCCGTCGGGGGAAGGACGACGACACGGTTCGCTCCGGCGCTCGCTCGCTGAGCGAGCGCGCTTCTCCACTCACGGCAGCTCCACAGGCATCGTGTTGTGGGTCTGCCAGTAGAGCACCGGGCCGTCCACCTTGGGCGCCAGGTCGAGCAGCGCCGCCGCGGCCTTGGCGGTGTAGACCGGCTCGCTCGCGACGTCGTGCTCCGCGAGCCGCTCCGTCGCGGCGGCGCCGGCCGCCGTGGCGTAGCCGTAGCCGCCGCCGAGCCACCGCGTGTCGAGCGCGAGGTCCGCGCGCAGCGGCCGGGGCACCCGGGCTCCTCGCCGCCCCAGCAGCGCCCGGGTCCGCTCCGCCATCTGCAGCACCACGTCCACGTCGACCCGGGTCGCGTCGTTGACCAGCACGCCGTGCACCGTGGTCCGCAGGCCAGCCAGCCGCAGCCCGAGCAGCAGCCCAGCGGCGCACCCGCCCGAGCCAACGGGGAGCACGATCAGCGACGGCTCGGGCAGCTCGCCCTTGTCGACCTGCACCCCCAGCTCGAGGCCCGCCTCGACGAACCCGAGCATCCCGCGCGGGCTCGAGCCGCCCACGGTCAGGAAGTACGGCGGACGGCGGCCCATGTGGCGCAGGTACACGTACGGCGCGACCGCGTAGGCCCGCCGCAGCGTGCGGGCCCGGTAGAGCACCGCCCCGCTGGCCCGCAGCCGCGCGTACCCCCGGGAGGCGTAGGCGTCGAGCGGCTGGTCGATGAGCACCAGCGCGGTACGGAGCCCGAGCTCGCGGCCATAGAGGGCGGTGGCCAGGCCGTGGTTCGTGGCCAACGCTCCCGCGCTGAGCACCCACGAGCAGCCCCGGGCCTGGGCGTCCGCGAGCGCCCACTCGAGCTTGCGGACCTTGTTGCCGCCGTACACGGTGCCGACGGGGCCGTCGTCCTTGACCCAGACCTCGCCGGGCAGGCCGGCCACCCGTCGTACCGGGGAGAAGCCGGGACGCAGCGGGACGTGCGGGAGGCCCAGCTGCGGGAAGCGGTCGAGGAGGAGGCTGCTCATGCCGGGACGGGCCCGAGCACGCGGTCGAGGTAGGAGTTGCTGAAACGGCCCTCGGGGTCGAGCTGGTCACGCAGCGCCACGAACTCGCCGAACCGCGGGTACCGCTCACTCAGCACCGCCGCGTCGAGGTAGTGCAGCTTGCCCCAGTGCGGTCGGCCCTGCACCTCGCTCATGACCTTCTCGACGAGCCGGAAGTACGGCTCGTGGTCGAGCTTGTGGTCGAGATGCACTGCGACATAAGCGGACTCGCGACCACTCGCGGTGGACAGCGTGATGTCGTCCTCGGCCGCCACCCGCACCTCGACCGGGAAGCCGATCCGCATCCCCGATGCCTCGATGGTGCGGTCCAGCTCGCGGAGCACGTCGACCACGGTGGCGCGCGGGATCGCGTACTCCATCTCGCAGAACCGCACCGTCCGCGAGGACGTGAAGACCTGGTACGACGGGGCCGTGTACACGCGGGCTGACAGCGCCTTCGTGGAGAAGGCGTTGACCGGCTTGACCAGTGCCGGCACCCGACGCTCGAGCGCCTGCGCCCAGCCGAAGACCGTGTTGGACAGGAACTCGTCGTCCAGCCAGCCGCGGAACCGCGACAGCGGCTGGTCAGCCGCCTCGAGCGGGATCCGGTTGTTGTGCTTGGTGAGCGCGCCCTGCGTGTGCGGGAACCAGTAGAGCTCGAAGTGGTCGTTGCTCGCGGTCAGCTCGTCGAAGCGGTCGAGCACCTCGGGCATCGGCATCGGCCGCTCCTCGGCCCGCAGCGCGAACGCCGGGACGGTCTGCAGCGTGATCGTCGTGACGACGCCCAGCGCGCCCAGGCCCACCCGCGCGGCGGCGAAGAGCTCCGGGCGCTCCTCGGCTGAGCAGGTCACGACCGACCCGTCTGCGAGCACCAGCTCCATCGCGGTGATCTGGGTGGCGATGCCGCCGTACGTCGCTCCGGTGCCGTGGGTGCCCGTGGAGGTGGCGCCGGAGATCGTCTGCACCTCGATGTCGCCGAGGTTCGTCATCGCCCTTCCGTTGGCCTCCAGCCACCGGTTGAGTCGGTGCAGCGGCATGCCGGCCTGCACGGTGGCCAGCCCGGTCGCCGGGTCGACCGACACAGGCTCGGCCATCCGGTCCAGCACCAGCTGCACGTCGACCGGGACGCCGATGGCGGTGAAGCTGTGACCGCTGCCGATGGCCTTGACCTTGCGCCCCTCCTGTGCGGCGGCCTTCACCGCCGCGACGACCTCGTCGGTGCCGCGGGGACGCACGACCGTCGCCGCGGCCCGCTGGTTTCCGGCCCAGTTGGTCCAGGTCGTCTCAGACGTCATGTGTGCTCGCTCCCTGGAGAGACCGCCCTGGCTGTCGACAGGGAACCTACGGAGCCCCCATCATGACGGGCGCGGGCTCGAATGTGAAGAGTCCTCATGTCTGAAGGAGGCTGTGTGACCGACGTCGACGTCGTTGTCGTGGGGGCGGGGTACGCCGGGTTGTCGGCGGCTACGACGCTGGCGGCCGCGGGTGCGCGCGTCCAGGTGCTCGAGGCGCGCGACCGCGTCGGCGGGCGCACGCTCTCGGAGGAGCTGCTGCCGGGCCTCGTCGTCGACCAGGGCGGCCAGTGGGCCGGTCCCACGCAGCGCAAGCTGCTGGCCTACGCGGAGCGCCTCGGTGTGGCGACCTTCCCGACGCACGACACGGGCGACAACGTCGAGTGGCTCGGCGACACCCGGCACCTCTACACGGGCCCGATCCCGTCCGGCGACCCGGACGCGATGGCCGACGCGGTCACGGCCATGCTCGACCTCAACCTCATGGCCCTGGAGGTCCCGCTCGACGCGCCGTGGAAGGCGCCGCTCGCGGCCGAGTGGGACGCGCTCACGTTCCAGTCCTGGATCGACGCCGAGGTGGAGCACGAAGGCGCGCGGCGCTCGCTCGGTCTGGCCGTCGAAGCGGTCTTCTCCTGCCAGCCGCAGGACCTGTCGCTGCTGCACTTCCTGTTCTACGTGCACTCCGCCGGCAGCCTCACCCAGCTGCTCGGGGTCACCGGCTGCGCCCAGGACCGGCGGTTCGTCGGCGGCGCGCAGGAGGTCGCGAAGCGCCTCGCCGCCGACCTCGGCGACCGGGTGCTGCTGTCGTCGCCAGTGCATGCGATCAGCCAGGACGCCGACGGCGTGACGGTGCACCACGCGGGGGGCAGCACGCGGTCGTCGTACGTCGTGGTGGCCCTCCCGCCGGCGCTCGCCGGCCGGCTGGCGTACTCCCCCGCGCTGCCCGGCCTGCGCGACCAGCTCACCCAGCGCACCCCGATGGGGACCGTGATCAAGTGCCACCTGGTCTACGAGACGCCGTTCTGGCGCGAGGGCGGGTTCAGCGGCCAGGTCACCGCTGACAACGGCGCCTGCCGGGTGATGTTCGACAACTCCCCCGCCGACGGGTCGTACGGCGTGCTCATGGGCTTCGTGGAGGGCGAGGAGGGCCGCGTCTGGGGTGCCCGCACGCAGGACGAGCGGCGCGCCGAGCTCGTCGCCCTCGCGGAGCGGACCTTCGGGCCGCGCGCCGCGAACCCGGTCGCGTACACCGACAAGGTCTGGGCCGACGACGAGTGGGCCCGTGGCGGCTACGCCGGTGTCTTCGTGCCGGGTACCTGGACGTCGTACGGCGAGGCGCTGCGCGCCCCGGTCGGCCGGCTGCACTGGGCCGGGACCGAGACGGCCCTCGAGTGGATGGGCTACATCGACGGCGCGATCGAGTCGGGCGACCGCGCGGCACGCGAGGTGCTCGGACGAGTTGGCGTGTCGGAGCAGGAGTGGCCGCCCCCTCTCCCGAAGTCTTCCCTCTCGCCCAGCACAGACGGAGCTTGATCACCGTGGCCACCACCGAGGAGATCCGCGCGGGTCTCGACGACTACCGCCAGCGCTGCAACGACAACGCTCGGTTGCGCAAGATGCTGCGCTCCTGGACGCGCCTGGTGCACTTCGCCGCGACCGACACCGGCGCAGTGTTCACCGTGACCATCGACAAGGGCGAGATCACCGACGTGCAGGAGGGCGCGCAGGGCGCCCCCGACCTGGTCATCTCGGCGACCAGCGAAGACCTCACCGACATGTTCTGGGGCGACCTCAACCCGGCGCAGAAGTACCTCACCGGCGAGATCGCGGTGAAGGGGTCGGCCGAGGACGTGATGCGGGTCGACGCGATGGCGTCGCTCATCTGGGTCAGCTGAATGAGCGAGCTGCGCCGGGCGATGGGCTTCCGCACCGTCGTGTCCACCTCCACAGGGCTGGCCTTCGCCGCCATCGAGTACCTCGCCGTCGCGGGGCTGCTCACCGTCGTCGCGGGCCGGCTGGCGTGGCTCGCGGTGCTCGTCGCAGGGCTGTTCGTGCTGCTGGCGTGGGCCTTCTTCTCCGAGCTGTGCGGGATCTTCCCGACGGCCGCGGCGATCCGGCGCTACATGCAGGCGGCGATGGACGACCGCGCTGCACTGACGATCACGCTGACGTACATGACCACGATCGTGCTGGTCATCGCGGCGGACGCCTACATCGTGGGCAGCGCCGTCGCGGATGTGCTGCACGAGCCCCGCTGGCTGATCACCGTCTGGATCGCCGGCCTGCTCGGCGTCGCGACCTGGACCAACCTGCGGGGCCTCAAGGTCGCCGGGCGGGTGCAGGACGGTGCCACCGCCGTGATCATGGCTGTCACCGCCGTGGTGGGGGTGCTCGCGGTGCTGCACGAGCCGACCCACGCGGCCAGGGTCGCCGACACCACCCGCAGCACGACCGTCGGCGGCTTCGTGCAGGCGGTCGCGCTCGGGATCCTGCTCTACTCCGCCTTCGAGTGGGTCACGACCAACGCCGAGGAGGTGCGCGAGCACCACCACATCCCGAAGGGGATGCTCGTGTCGCTCGGGGTGCTGGCCACGACCTGCGCGACCCTCGCCTACGGCATGGGCCACCTGCTGAGCGCGGACGAGGCCTCCACGGCCTTCCCGCAGCTGGCCCTCGGCCGGCACGTGGGCGGCGACGTCGGTTACGCCGTGATGGGCGTCATCACGGCGCTGACCGCGCTCAACACCTTCAACGGCGGCTTCATCACCGCCTCCCGCTTCATCTACGCCACCGCCCGCGAGGGGTCGCTGCCGCCGGCGATGGCGAAGCTCAACGACAACTTCGTGCCGTGGGTGCCGGTCGTGCTGCTGGCAGGCTCGTCGCTGGCGGTCAGCGTGCTCGTCGCGGTCACCGGCGCCTGGCAGGTGATGCTCGGCGTGGGCGCGGCCCTGGAGTCGATGATCTTCGCGGTAGCGGGCTACTGCGTGTGGTCGCTGCGCCGCCGCCAGCCGCACGTGCACCGGCCGTTCCGGATGGCCGCGGCGGGCCCGCTCGGGCTCGTCGGCATGGTCGTCTTCGGCATGCTCGGGCTCATCGCCTCGGTCAGCGTCGACAACCGGTTCGACGTCCGCCCGCTCGCGATCATCACGCTGCTGGCGGTGTGCGCCGCGGTCTACGTCATGGCCTACGTCCCGCGCCTGCGCGCGGCTGCCGAGGCCCGGGCCGCGGCGGCCGCTCCCCGCCGCCGCCGTCCTGTCCCCGCCGCCGAGGAGGCCTGATGCTCAGCCCCCGCGACCGCCTGCTCGCGTGGCTGTTCGCCGCGCAGCTGCTCGCCGCCGCCGTGCTGGGGATCGTGCTGGTGAACAAGGTCGGGGGCGGTGGCACCACGACGACCGTGGTCAGCCAGGGCGGGCCGACGGCCGTACCGTCCGGCGAAGCGTCCGCCGTACCGGCAGCGCAGGCCGTCCCGTCCGCCGGTCCGGGCGGCAGCCGCACCGTGACCACGACGACCAACGGCGGCACCGGCACCACGACCACGACCGGCGGTTCGCACCAGACCGTGAAGCCGGGCGCGCCCATCAAGATCGGCGTGCTCGTCACCCAGACCGGCGCCATCAACTTCGCCCCGAGCGCGCAGGCCACCAAGGCCTACGTCGACAGAGTCAACGCGGCCGGAGGCGTGAACGGCCACAAGATCCAGCTCGAGATCATGGACGACCAGCTCGACCAGGCCCGCGGGCAACAGGCCGCGCAGCGGATGCTCGCCGACGGCGTGCTGGCCTTCGCCGCGTGGAACGCGCCGAACACCGAGAACCAGATCGTGCCGTTCCTGCAGGCCAACAAGGTGCCGCTCGTCGGCTCCTACGGCGAGTACGCCGAGTACCACTCGCCCTGGGCCTACGCGTTCACCGCGCACTACGGCCACTACGGCTACGAGATGGCCCGATGGCTCAAGGAGAAGGGCGCGACCAAGGCCGCGCTCGTCTACATCGACAACGGCGAGGCGCACGCGAACGCCGGCCTCGAGAAGGCGGTCGCCGACGGCTGGAAGGCCGCGGGCGGCACGGGCAGCATCGAGGTGCACAAGGAGGACCCGACCCAGGGCGTGTACGACGACGTCGTCACCTCGATGCAGCTGAACGGCGTCGACGGCGTGGTCACCATCCTCGACCAGACCGCCTACAACCGGCTGCAGCAGGCCCAGGACCGGCACGCCTACCACCCGGTGCACGTGGCCGACCCGTTGTTCGCCGACCCGGCGGTGACCAAGACCTCCGGCAACGAGGGCACCTGGGTCGCCAGCGACGTGGAGTTCCTCGAGTCGGGGGCGCCCGCCGTGCAGGACTACGTGAAGACGGTGCGGGCTGCCTACGGGCCGAAGGCCACTGTCAACTGGGTCGGCGAGGTCGGCTGGCTCGACGCGATGGTCCTCGTCGACGCGCTGAAGTCGCTGGGCGACAACATCAGTCGCGAGGGGCTGGTCAAAGCCGTCGACTCCCTGAAGCCGCAGGGCTACGGCTTCACCTCGACGCTGCAGTTCGGTCCCGGGCAGCGCGACATCAACCGCTGCCTGAAGCTGGGACGGATCAACGGCGGCAAGCTCGTCCCCGCGACGGGCTGGCGCTGCGACGGGCAGCCGTTCTGATGGAGCTCTATCTCGCGCTGGCGCTCGGCGGCTTGCCGCTGGGGGCGATGTACGCCCTGCAGGCGATGGGCATCGTGGTGATCTACAAGACCTCCAAGGTCTTCACGTTCGCCACCGGCGCGATCAGCATGGTCGCGGCCTACACCGCCTCGTGGCTCGCGGTCGACCTGCACGTGCCCGTGCTGCTCGCGGTCGCCACGGCCACCCTGTCCGGCGTCGTGATCGGCCTGCTCATGGAGTCGCTGACGATCCGGCCGGTCCGGGGCGCCGTGAACCGGACCGTGGTCACCCTGGGCTGGCTCATCGGCCTGCAGGGCCTCGTCGGCATGATCTGGGGCAACACCTCCGGGCGGGCGGCGGCGAAGGTCTTCAGCAGCAAGCCGTTGTTCACCGTCGACGCGCTGCACCTGGCGTACGGCGTGGACCAGACCGCCGTGCTCCTGCTGGCGCTCGCGCTGGCAGGCGGCCTGGGGCTGTTCTTCAAGCGCAGCAGCCTCGGCACCGCGATGCGCGCGGTAGCCGACGACCCGGAGGCCGCCGGCCTGCTCGGCATGCCCGTACGGCGGGTGAGCCTCACCGCCTGGGGCCTGGGCTGCGGGCTGTCCGCGCTGTCCGGCGTGCTCGTCACGCCGCTGCTCGCGAGCCTCGACACCCTCACCCTCGTGGTGTTCACCATCCAGGCACTTGCGGCCGCACTCATCGGTCGGCTGCAGTCGCTGCCACTGACGCTGCTCGGCGGGCTCGCGCTCGGTCTGGTGCAGCCGGTGGTCCGGCACGCCCTGCAGGGCCACGGCCTGTCGGGCACCAACGAGCTGGTTGCGCTGGTCGTCGTGCTGGTGGCCCTCATGGCCCGCAAGCGCACCGGGCGCGGGGACGTGGGCGGCGGAGGTCTCGTACCCGCCTCACAGGTGCCGATGCCGGCATTGCGGCTGCTGGGCCCTGCGCTGGCCGCCGGCGCGGTGATCGCCGTGCTGCTGCCGATGCTGGGCTCCACCAGCTTCACGATCGACCTGTCGCTCGTGGCGATCTGGGCGCTGGCGGTGCTGTCGATCGTGCTGCTCACCGGGGTGGTCGGGCAGGTGTCGGTCTGCCAGGGCGTGTTCATGGCCTTCGGCGGCTACGGCGCCGCCATCGCCCTCGACCACCACGTCCCCTTCGTGCTCGCACTCCTGCTCGGCGGCGCGCTGGCCGCCGGCGTCGCCGCCCTGGTCGCGCTGCCCGCGCTGCGGCTGCAGCCTCTGGAGCTGGCGATCGCGACGCTGTCGCTGGCGTTCTGCGCCGACACGTTCCTCTACCACTGGACCCCGCTGGTGTCCGCGTCGAGCGGCCGACCGCTGCCACGTCCCGGCTTCGCGCCGGTCGACACGCCGGCCGGGCAGCGCGTCTACTTCTGGCTGGTGCTGGTGCTTTTCGTGGCCGCGGCGTTCGGGGTCGCGAGCCTGCGTCGTGGACGCACCGGTGCCGCCCTCACCGCGCTGCGGTCGTCGGAGGCCGCGACCTCCGCGATGGGCTTCTCGGTCACCTCGGCAAAGCTGCGCGGCTTCGCCACGGCCGGCTTCCTCGCCGGGGTCGCCGGCGCGGGGTACGCCGGCCTCAATCAGATCGCGACAGGCGCCGCCTTCGACACGACCCGCTCGATCATGCTGCTGGCCTACGCGGTGGTGGCCGGGGTCGGCTCGGTGCCTGGGGCGCTGCTGGGCGGCGTCATCGTCACGCTGTCGACGCTGTCGTTCGGGTCGTCCACCGACATCGCGAGCGGCTTCAGCGCGAGCGCGATCGCAGCCCTGACCGGGGTGGTGCTCGTGCTGGTCCTGCGGTTCGCCCCCGAGGGCGTCACGGGTCTCGCGGCGCGTGCCGCTCGTCGTACGGCTTCGGCCGTGCCGGCGCTGGAGGCGAGCTGATGGCGGCGCTGCTGGGGCTGCGGGACGTCGGGGTGCGGTTCGGCACCTTCGACGCGGTGGACGGCGTCTCGCTATCGGTGCACGCCGGCGAGATCGTCGGGCTCATCGGCCCGAACGGCGCGGGCAAGACCGTGACGTTCAACGTGGTCAGCGGGCTGCAGAAGCCGACCCGCGGGGCGGTGCTGCTCGACGGCCGGGACGTCACGACGCTGCCCGCGGCGGCCCGCACCCGGCTAGGGCTCGCCCGCACCTTCCAGGTGGTGCAGCTGTTCGCCGGGATGACGGTGCTCGAGAACGTGATGGTGGCCGGGCACCGCTTCACACGGTCCGGCATCGTCTCCGACGCGCTGCACCTTCCGTCGCGCGGCAGGGCGCTGGCGCAGGCCCGGGAGCGGGCCCGGGCGGCGCTGGAGTACGTCGGGCTGCTCGACCTCGCGGACGTCGACGCCGGCTCGCTGCCGGTGGGCCAAGCCCGGCTCGTGGAGCTCGCGCGGGCGCTGTGCCTCAAGCCGAAGGTGCTGCTGCTCGACGAGCCCGCCTCCGGGCTCGACCCCGGGGAAACCGCCGACTTCGTCCAGCTGCTCGGTCGGATCCGCGCCACCCTCGGCTGCGCGATGCTGCTCGTCGAGCACGACATGGGCGTCGTCATGCCGCTGTGCGACCACGTCGTCGTGATGAACTTCGGGCAGGTGCTCGAAGCCGGTACCCCCGAGGAGATCCGCTCGCACGCGGGCGTCCTCGAGGCCTACCTCGGGGCGGGTGCATCGTGACTCTCCTTCAGGTGCAAGGACTTCAGGTCCGGTACGGCGGGGTCGTGGCCGTCCGCGACGTGTCCTTCTCTGTGGCGCCCGGCGAGGTGCTCGCCATGCTCGGCGCGAACGGCGCCGGCAAGACCACGACGCTGCGCGCGGTGTCCGGGCTGGTGAAGGCCTCCGGGCACGTGCTGGTCGACGGCACCGAGGTGACCGGCTGGAACCCGGAGCGCATCGCCCAGCTCGGGGTCGCACACGTACCCGCCGGCCGCGGCATCTTCGGGACCCTGTCGGTGCGGGACAACCTGCTGATGGGGCTCTACGGCGCAGGCCGCCCGAAGGACGCCTCGCTGGACGAGGTCTACGAGACGTTCCCGGTCCTGCACGAGAAGCGCGACATCGCCGCTGGAACCCTCTCCGGCGGCCAGCAGCAGCAGCTCGCCGTGGCACGGGCGCTCGCGCAGCAGCCCCGGGTGCTGCTCGTCGACGAGATGTCGATGGGGCTGGCACCCCGCGTGGTGCACGAGCTGTTCCGGGTGATCGCCGAGCTGCGCGACCGCGGGCTCGCCGTCGTCATGGTCGAGCAGTTCGTGGGCGAGGCGCTGCAGGTGGCCGACCAGGTCGTGCTGCTCGAGCAGGGCACGGTGTCGCGGTCCGGCACGCCTGCCGAGCTCGGCGAGGAGGAGATCTCCGCGAGCTACCTCGGCGGGCACCTGCCCACGGTCGACAGCGCGGTGCCGGACCACGCGGTCGAGCGGCTGTCGGTGCGGCTGCGCGGCGACCAGGTGCGGGCGCTGGAGCGCGCGGCGGACGCCGAGGGCACGACCGTCGACGAGCTGGTGGCCCGGGCGGTGGCGCGATGAAGCGGGTGCTCACGGCGCTGGCCGTGCTGCTGCCGGCGGCAACCGCCCTGGCCGCGGTGCGACCTGTGTCGGCATCGGCCACCGCGCCGTTCGGGTCCTTCGGGCTCACGGTGACCGCCGCTGCGATCCGCACCGAGGGCGTGGTCGGCGCGTCGGGTGGTCTCGTCACGCTGGACGCCGGCGCGGCGTCCACCACTGGACGCCTCGACGGCGGGCCCTCGTCGTACGTCCAGGCCGCCCCCGTGGAGCCGGGCACGCTCGCACGCACGCTCGTGGGGACGGCCAACACTCAGGCAGGTACGACGGTCCTCACGGTCCAGGACGCGGAGTCCTCCTACCCGGGTCGGGGCTCGGCGCGCACGGAGTACCTGCCCGCCCAGTCGGCGGGCCCGCTCACCGTGACACCCGGACTGGCCACGTCCTCCGCCGAGGCGCACCAGGCGACGGCGAGCACGACCGGCACGGCCCTCTCCGTGGCCGGGGCCGGGGACGCGACGCGACTGTCCGCGTCGTCGTCGCTCACCGGGGACATCGCGCGGGGCGCGGGCGTCGCCGACGCCGTCAGCCGGGTCGGGAACCTCGAGGTCGCAGGCGTTCTCGTGCTCCGCGACGTGACAGGGACTGCCCGGGTGGACGTGACTGGCGGGCACCCGGTGGTGCAGGCCTCGCTCACCGTGGACTCGGCCGCGGTCGCCGGGGTACCCGTCACGATCGACGAGCAGGGCGTGCACGTGACCGGGCAGGGCACCGGGCTCGGGCCCGTCGCCGACGCGCAGGAGCAGGTCGACCAGGCACTGTCCGCGTCGGGTGTGTCCGTGCGGGCGGTCGGGGTGACGAAGTCCGTCGAGGGGCGGTCCGGCTACGCCGACACCGGCGGCCTGACGATCACTGTGAAGACGCCCGACCTGCCGGCTGGTGTCGCGGGCAACTCCCTGACGCTCACGGTCGCGAAGGTGAGCGTGACGGGGACATCCACCGCGGCGCTCCCCTCGCTCGACACGGCGTTGCCGCCGCTGCCGACCGGCGCTGCGCCGGTCCCGCCGACGACGAGCACGACGACCGTGACGACCGGCGATGCTTCTGCCCCGTCTGCTGCCGGCACGAACCCGCCCGCGCCGGTCCTCGCCGGCAGCCGGGAGGTGCTCGTCGCGGGCCGCCAGATGCCTGCCGCGGCGGCACTGGCAGCCTTCGGGGTGTGGCAGCTGCTGACCCTCTCGACCGCCACGCTCTACGCCCTGGTCGACCGGCGCCGGCGGCTGGAGGAGCAGCCATGAGCCGAGTGACCTGTGCCCGCTGCGAGGTCGGGTACGAGGCCCGGCTGACCGGACAGCGCTGCCCGGTGTGCGACGCCCCCGTCCCTGGGGCGGCCGACGTCGACCGCCCCGAGCGCGACCGGCTCCTGACGATCGTGCTCGTCGCGGCCGCGCTCAACGTGACGCTGCTCCTCGCGTTGGCAGTGGCGGTGGCGCGTGCAGCCTGAGGCGCTCCGTCGCACACCGGTGCAGGCGCGCAGCGCGGAACGCGTCCAGCGCATGCTCGACGCCTGCGCGGAGCTGATCGCCGAGATCGGCTACGAACAGGTCACCACCACCCTGATCGCCAAACGTGCCAACGTCGCCATCGGCTCGCTGTACCAGTTCTTCCCGGACAAGACCGCCGTCGCGAGCGCGCTGGTGGACCGCAACGTGGAGCGCTACCTCGTCGAGCTCGGCAAGCGCCTCTCGGCCGACCCGCCGGAGCTGTGGTGGGAGGCGGTCGACGCCGCGATGGACCTCTACGTCGAGCTGCACCACAGCGACGTCGGCTTCCGCGCGCTGCACTTCGGCGACGTCATCGACACGCATCTGCTCGACCCCGGCCAGGACAACAACGCCTCGATCGCCGGGATGCTCGCAGCCCTGCTGCAGGAGCGCTTCGGGCTGGTCCCGAGCCGACAGCTCGACCTGGCGCTCACGATGGCGGTCGAGATCGCCGACGCGCTGCTCAAGCTGGCGTTCCGGCAGGAGCGCGAGCTCGAGGACGAGGTCGTCGCCCAGGCCAAGGACGTGATCCGCAGCTACCTGTCCCAGCACCTGCCGGGCTGACGAGCCCTTCCGCCCCCGCTTGTCTCGCGAGCTGCAGATCTTCGCGGTGCCAGGGGTCGAACCGCACGCGTGAGCCGCCCGATCCGGCATGGCGTGGTCTGCAGCTCGCGCGACAGGTGCCCGTGACTCCCGGTTACAGGAAGGTCTGGCCCTCGCCGCGGTAGGTCGGCACCACGTCGACCACCTTGTCGCCGTCGACCAGGTGCAGCCGGTCGAAGCGCTCGCACAGCTCGCCGGCCTTGGCGTGCCGGAACCACACCCGGTCGCCGACCCTGAGCCCGGACGCCCCGGACAGCGGGGTCTGCACCTCGCCGGCGCCCTCGGTGCCGAGCAACGACAACCCCTCAGGCAGGTACGGCGTGGGCAGCCGGTCCTTCTTCGCGGGCCCGGACGCGACGTAGCCCCCGCCCAGCACGGTGGCCATCCCAGGGGCCGGCACCCGGACCACCGGCAGCACGAAGAACGCCGCGGGGGTTGGCGAGAATGCGCGGTAGCCGTCGAACAGCGTCGGGCCGTAGAGCCCCGACCCGGCGGTGATCTCGGTGAGCGCCGTCTCCGTGCGGCTGGTCTCGAAGCTCCCGGTGCCTCCGCCGTTGACCAGCTCCAGCGGCGCGAGCGCGCGCACCGCGGCGACGGCTTTGGCGCGGCGAGCTGCGAGCTCCGCGGCGGACCGCTTCTGCATCGCCGCGACCGCCGGGCTCTTGTTGCCCAGCCCGGCGATCTGCGCCTCGTACGACATGATGCCGACGAGCCGCACCTCCTTGCGCCCCAGGGCATCTCGCGCGAGCGCGACAATCTGCTCGGGCGCGTGCAGCGGCGAGCGGCGGACTCCCACGTGGGCCGGTCCCAGGCGCCAGGAGGCATCGAGGTCGAGGCACACGCGGATCGGGTGCACAGGGCCGACCGAGGCGATCAGGTCCAGGTGGTCGCGGCTGTCGACCATCACGGTGACGCGGCGCGCGAGGTCGTCGTCGGCACCCAGCTCGGCGAGCGCGGTCCGGTCGACGGTGGGGTAGGCGACGAGCAGGTCCTCGTAGCCCTGGCGCGCCAGCCACAGTGCCTCGGGGAGCGTGAAGGCCATGATGCCCGCGAAGCCGTCCGTCTTGAGCGCCTCGTCGATCAGCGCCCGAGCTCGCACCGACTTGCTCGCGACGCGGATGGGCACGCCCTGGGCCCGGCGCACGAGGTCGGCGGCGTTGGCCCGAAAGGCCGCGAGGTCGACCACCGCGAACGGCGGCTCGAGGTGCGCGGTGGCCTCGTCGTACCGTCGGCGCAGCTGCGCCTTCGTCTCCATAACGTGAAACATTCTCACCATTTCGGGAGTGTGTCCAGTGAACATCGCCTTCGAGGCGCCGCTGTGGGAGTACGACGAAGGCGGCTGGCACTTCGTGACCGTGCCCCTGGAGCTCAGCGAGGAGGTGCGCGAGGTGACGGGTTCGGTCCAGCGCGGCTTCGGCTCGCTGCGCGTGCGCGCCACCATCGGGGGCACGACCTGGACGACGTCGGTCTTCCCGTCCAAGAACGGGAGCTACCTGCTGCCGGTGAAGAAGCCAGTGCGCAAGGCCGAGGGGCTCGACGCCGAGGACATGGCCCAGGTCGAGCTGGAGCTGCTCGACCTCGTCTGAGACGTTGCCCTTGGTCACGGCAGAACTCGCCGTGCTCCGGCCGACCGTTGCGTTTCGTCCTAGGTTGCTGGCGATGAGTCGTTGGACCGCCGGCCAGCTCCCGTCGTACGACGGAAGAACCGGCGTCGTCACCGGCGCCAGGCGCGGTCGGAGGAGCTGCTCGGGAGGCCCTTCGCCTGGGGCTGAGTATCAGGAAGCAGGGGACGAGTGTCTTGAAGGCGACGCCTGGCGCGGGCGACGGTCGCGACTGCACGGGATCGCCGGCTGGCGTGCGCGCCGTCTCCCCGGAGGGTCCGCCATGCCACAGATGCTCGCCATTCGCCCCGGGCGCGTCGCGCTCGTCGCCGCCAGCCTCCTGACCGCCTCGTTCCTCAGCGCCTCGCCGGCCCACGCGGAGGACGGCGACGACCCGCGTCCCATCGACGTGACGCACAACGGGGTCGACGCCCCGGCCCCCGTCAACGGCGCCGTGTTCGGCACCAGCCCGGGTGCGAAGATCGGTACGCCGATCTGCAGCACCACGACGTCGAGCGCCGCCAACGTCAACACCGCCTGCGAGCACAACGGACCGCACAACGAGACGTCGATCGCCGTCAACCCGACCAACCCGCTGAACATGATCGGCGGCGTCAACGACTACCAGCTCGGACTCAACCCGGGTGGCCACGTCACCGAGACCATCCTGTCCCGCGCGCACGTGACCTTCGACGGCGGCCGCACCTGGACCGAGTTCCCGGTGAACGCGAACTCCGCGTACCAGGCCACGGGTGACCCGGCGGTGGCCTTCGACGCCAGCGGCCGCGCCTACTACGCCACGCTCGGCTTCCGCTTCACCGGCCAGAGCGCCACCAACCCCGACATCCTCGTGCACAGCTCGCCCGACGGCGGTCGGACCTGGACCACCAGCAGGATCGCGACCGGCAGCGGCAACGCGGGCAGCGTCGGCGACCTGCTCGACAAGGAGTACCTGGCGGCCTGGGGCACCGGCAACGCCATCGTGACGTTCGGCGACTTCCGGCTGGGGCAGAAGGGCGCGCTGGTCAGCGGCCGCATCTTCAGCTCGGTCACGCACGACGGCGGGGCGACCTGGTCGACCCCTCAGGTGATCTCCGGCGCGCTCGACCAGGCGTTCGTGTCGGTGCCCGCGGTGGCGGCCGACGGCCGGGTGTACGTCGCCTTCCTCAACACCGGCGACCTCACCACAGGACGCGACACGTACGAGGTGGTCGAGGTCAGCCCCGCGACCGGCGCCCGCATCGCCGGGCCGTTCGAGGTCGCCCTCGTCATCGACGGCTTCCACGACTACCCGCTCGCTTTCGGCCGCCAGACCTACCAGGACTCGGTGTTCCGCACCTGGGCGGCGGGCAACCTGACCACCGACCCGACGAACCCGGCGCACCTGGCGGTCGTCTGGAGCGACATGCGCAACAGCCCCACGCCGGCGCCGGAGGACCCGTACGCCGCCGTGACCAACTCCGACGTCGTGGTCAGCCAGTCCACGGACTTCGGCCGGACCTGGAGCGCACCGGCGGCAGTCGCCCTGCCCGGCGACCAGTTCATGCCGTGGGGCGCGTTCGACGCAGTTGGCAGCCTGCGCATCGGCACGTTCGACCGCAGCGTCGACCCGGCGAACCACCTGTACGCCTACTCGCTGATCAGCGGGTCGACCGCGACCCCGGTGTCCACCGCCCTGTCCGACCCGACCCGGGACGACCGCTGGTTCGCCCGCACCGTCAACCCGGCGTTCCCCAACGCCACGGCGTTCCTCGGCGACTACAGCAACATCGCGGTCATCCCCGGCACGACGGCCGTGGTCGCCTACTGGACGGACATGCGCGAGCAGGCGTGCTTCGGCGGCGTGTGCCGGCACGGGGAGGACCCCTACTTCGCCCGCGTGGGGTGAGCCCCAGCGTGATGTCGCAATCCCGCCAGCACCGGGCGGCTGCGACGCGCACGCTGGCGGCATGACCTTCACCGTCTCCCCCATCCCCGCCGACGTCGTGGCCGCACTGCTCGTGCTCGACGACGCCGGCCGCGCGCCCCGCGTCCTGACCGAGACCGAGGGCGGCACGCCGCTGCGGTGCTGCCTGCGCGAGAGCCGCCCCGGCGAGCACGTGGCACTGCTGTCGTACGCGCCGCTGCGACGGTGGGCCGTCGCGCACGACGTCGACCCCGGCGCGTACGACGAGACCGGACCCGTGTTCGTGCACGCCTTCGGCTGCCCGGGGCCGACCGACGACCTCTTCCCCGAGGAGCTGCGCGGGTCGCCGCGGATGCTCCGGGGCTACACCGCGGACGGGCGCATCCTGCGCGCGGTCCAGGTGCCGTCGTACGGGCCGTTCGAGAAGGAGATCGAGGCGCTGCTCGCCGACGAGCGGGTCGCCGTGGTGCACGCGCGGGCCGTCGAGTTCGGGTGCTTCACGTTCGAGGTGTCACGGGTCTGACTCGTCGTTCCAGGCAGGCCTTCTGACCTTCGCCTCTGGCGGTTGCGGCCGCCCCGCGATTGCGTGGGAGCAGAGGAAGGAGGCGCGTCATGAGCGGTCGAGCAGTCCTGGTCTACGAGTCGATGTACGGGAACACGCACGAGATCGCGAACGCCGTCGCCCAGGGGCTCGGAGTGCACGGCATGGTGGCCGTGCTTCCGGTCGCGCAGGCGAGCGAGCAGGCCCTCGCCGGCGCGGACCTGGTAGTGGTGGGCGGCCCGACGCACGTGCACGGGATGACCCGGTCGGCGACCCGCCGGGCGGCCGCGCAGGACGCTGCCAAGCCGGAGCGCGACCTCACCATGGATGCGGGAGCCCAGAGCGAGCTCGGCGTGAGGGAGTGGCTGCGTCGGCTTGGGCCGTTGCCCATGGCCACCGCCGCGTTCGACACCCGGATGCCTGGACCGACCATCCTGACCGGTCGGGCGTCGAGGGGCATCAACCGCATGCTGCGCCGGCACGGCAGCCGGCCGGTCTGCCCGCCCAAGAGCTTCCTGGTCACCAAGCAGAACGAGCTGGCGCCGGGCGAGCTCGACCGGGCCAAGCAGTGGGGCGAGGAGATCGGTCGGGTCCTCGACACCTGAGGCCAGGGCTCGTGACGTGACCTGAGGTCAGCGACACACTGGGGCCATCGGACGACCCCAGGAGTGGTCATGACGCTCATGCCCACGGACGGCGAGCGCACGATGCGGTTCCTCGTGATGTCTGGCTCGTTGCGGACCGGCTCGTTGAACACCGCGCTGACCGACGTGGCGAGACGTGCCATCGAGGAGAACGGCGGCGAGGTCGACCAGAGCACGCTGCGGGAGTTCGACTCCCCGTCGTACAACGTCGACGAGCACCAGCGCCACGGGCTCGCGGCTGGGGCGCAGGCGTTCAAGGACCGGCTCGAGAGCTGCGACGCGTTCGTCATCGCGTCGCCGGAGTTCAACGCCTCTGTACCCGGCTCGGTGAAGAACCTCATCGACTGGGTCTCGCGCTCGGCGCCGCAGCCCTTCAACGAGCGGCACTGCCTGCTCATGTCGGCCTCGCCGTCGATGGTCGGCGGCAACCGCGGGCTGTGGGCGCTGCGCGTGCCGCTCGAACACCTTGGCGCCCGGGTCTATCCCGACATGTTCTCGCTCGCCCAGGCGCACCAGGCCTTCGACGAGGACGGCGGGATCAAGGACGAGGCGCTGCGGGACCGGTTCGACAACACCGTCATGAAGTTCATGGAGCTGGCCGAGGCCTCGAAGCACTACCCGTGCGCGAAGCGCGCCTGGGTCGAGTACCTCGGCGAGCAGGTGAACGCCGAGACCGCACGCGCAGAGGTCTGAGGCGCCTCACGGCGTCAGGAAGCGCTCCTCCGGCAGGTCGCACGCCTCGGCCAGCTCCGCGAGGTGCTCCCGGGCCTTCTCGGCGGTGCGATCGGCGCGCTCCGTGTCACCACGTCGGCGGAGCAGCTCGATGCGGTGCAGGTCCTGGTGCACCTGGACGGCCGGTTCGTGCAGCGCGGGCGTCGCCATCCGTGCCAGCTGGCTGTCGAGGCTGTTCGCGACGTCCCGGGCGACCTGCTCGCTCGGCGTCGTCGGCAACCGGGCCACCGCGACCGCCCGGGCGAAGTCGTCGCAGCGGTTGGCCTGCTCCTCGGCGGACAGGCTGGATGAGGCGCAGCCCGCGAGCGCGATGCATGCGAGCAGCGCCCGGGCGCGCCTCATGTCCCGAGGAGCAGCACGAGGCCACCGCAGGTCAGGAACACCATGAGCACCAGGAGGGGAAGCTGCGCGACCCAGGGCCGGTGCGAGCGGGTCCCCTCGCGGTCGAGCACCAGGGCCCTGTCGTGCGCCAGCACCAGGCCGAGGATGTGCGCGACGACGATGGCGAACACCTGAACGAGGCTGATCACCCGCGGGCTGACCAACGTGTAGTTCACCGCGCTGCCGTAGGTGCCGAACAGGTCGAGCCCGGAGTCGAACGGGTTGCTCGCCAGGATCCACGTCATCTGGCCGTCCAGCAGGAACAGCGAGAAGTAGTGCGCGATCGCGTAGCCCGCGGCGAGCGGGACGAGGGTGTGGGCGTAGCGGTCGGCCGCACCTGAGGTGCCTGCGATCCAGCCGGCGACCGCCGCTGCGACGCGGTAGAGCACGCCGACCAGCAGCACCACCACGGCCAGCCCGACCGTGTTGTCGAGGGTGCTGTTCGCGATGCCGTACCGGCTGTTCTGCCAGGTCGTCGTACGGGTCACGCCGTCGAACGCCGTGGACCCGACCAGCGCCACCACGACCGCCCACAGCCCGGGCTGCGCCGTCAGGCCCTCGACGCCGTCGAGCGGGTTTCGGCGCACCAGCACGCCGTCGCGGCGCCGGCCGAGGAACGCCATCCGGCCGAGCAGCCGGGAGTAGACCTCGAAACCGTCGCCGCGGGCGAACCAGCCGGGGCCGTAGTACATCGCGGCGAACAGCTGCAGCACGACGTACGACGACAGGAACACGGCCACCCGGCTCGGCGAGCTCCGGTTCGGCGCCGCGAGCTCCAGCCACGCGAACGCCAGCAGGAACACTGCGGCCGGGAAGTAGCCGAGCTGCGGCAACCGGTCCTCTGCCGGCGCCGGCCCGGTGAGGCGAGACAGCCCCGCGTACAGGGTGCGGAGCGGGTTGACACGCGCCCACACCGGCCCGAACAGCAGGCTGACGGGGACCAGCCCCACCCAGAAGGTGACGTACAGCGCCCAGGGCGCCAGGTTGTACTGGATCTGCCCCGGCCCGAACCACGCGACCGCGAAGACGACCGCCGTCAGCCCGAGCGCCAGGGCGCGCAGCACGAGGGTGAGCCCGCGGCTGTCGATGAAGGTCGCCAGGGCCCGAGGCAACGGCCGACCGGCGTCCTCCCCTCGCAACCGCGGCTTCCTCCAGAGCAGCCCGAGGGCCGCGAACGATGCGACGACCGCCAGCCCGCCGCCGATCACGGCGAGGCTGACCGGGATCGGCAGGTCGGCCCTGGCGCCGACCCCATGCGCGAGCGGGATCACTGGACCTGCAGGCGGACCAGGGTCTTGTGGAGCTTCTCGAGCTCGACCTCGAAGATGCCGGGGATCGTGGCCTTGACGGTCAGCCGCGCGGGCGTGCCGGGGACGACGTCGACCGTCTTGTCGTAGCCGTGCAGGTGCACCTCGTCGGCCTTGTCGCTCGTCACCACGAGCTGCACGGTGTTGCCCAGCTTGACCCGGAACCGCTTCGGCCCCGTGACCGTGCCATTCGCGTACGAGATCGTCACGACCTGGTCGACCCCGGGCGGCAGAGTAGACGTTGGGGTCGGCGCAGCGGTGCCGGACGGCGTGGGGGCAGGCGACGGCGCACTCGTGGCCGGCGACGAGCTGGAGGAGCCGTCGCCGCAGCCGGTCACCACGACCACGACGACGACTGCTCCGAGCAGGCGGGAGGTGCGCACGTTCTCGACTCCTGGGCGGGGGCCGCGCGTCGCGGCACTGCCCCGCCAGTCTGCCCGACCCGAGAACCGGGCCGAGAACGTGGCAACGTGGCAGGGCACCCGTTCCGTCTACCGGGTGGAGGGAGCTGCCCGTGCGCCACGACCTCGACCCCGACGCGCTCGTGGCGGCGGGCCGCCGAGGGCGGCGGCGTCGTCGTACGGCTTTGCTCCTCTCCGGTACGGCGGCAGCTGCAGTCCCCGTGCTGGCGTGGGCCCTCCTGGGCGGGAGCGGCAGCCCCGTGGTGGTGACCCCCGCGGCTGAGCCGGCCCCGACGGTGCCCGCCCAGGTCACCGAGGACAACCTCGCGCAGACGGTCGCGGAGCAGCTCGGCATCACGTGGCGCATCGCCACGGTGCACGGCCGCAACGACGGCCGTCGACCGGCTGACGGGCCGACCATGACGGTCTTCGCCGCCGTCGCGGACCCCGCCGGTGACAGCGCGCTCTCGCTCACGTCGCTCGGCTGGGCGGACGAGCAGCGCGGCCGCGCCCGGATTGTGCCGAGCTGCGCGTCGGCCGGGCCGTGGGGCCACGAGGCACTCGAGCCGGCGCTGGACAGCTACACCGGGCCGTGCACCGAGCGGACCCTGGCCAAGGGGTCCGTGGTGATCGCGCGGGACACCCGGTCCGGCGCGTACGCACGGGCCACGGCGTTGCTCGTGCGCCCCGACGGGTCGTCACTCATGGTGGAGTCGACCAACCAGGCCGCACCCGACCCGAGCCTGTGCACCGAGGACGCGACCGGCAAGCACTGCCCGGTGCCACCGATCACTCGCACGACGACCGGCGTCAGCGCCACCGCGCTCAGCGACCTGCTGGTCGCCCTGGAGCCCGCGACGCGCTGACGCGTCGGTTCGGGCCTACTACCGTCGCATCGCGTCCCGTCAGCACCCGCTGCCGGGCGAGCTCAGCCCCCGCTGCGGTGGGGGCGGTTCACACCTGGTGTGCGCATGCGCTCGAGCTCGGTCCTGACCAACCTGTACTTCGACGCGTTCCTCCTCGTGACCGTGACCGCGATCGCCGTGACCGCGATGCTGCTCGTGCGACGCCGCGCCCCCGCGGGCAGCTTCTTCGAGGACGGCGACCGTGCCGCGGGCGTTTTCGGCGTGGTCGCGACCGGGTTCGCCGTGCTGCTGGGCTTCGTCGTCTTCCTCGCGTTCACGAGCTACGACTCCTCCCGGTCCGGTGCCGAGGAGGAGGCCATCACGGTGGCCCAGCAGGTCGAGACCGCGCAGCTGATGCCTCCTGCGGTGCGCTCACAGCTCACCGGTGACCTGGTCTGCTACGCGCGGTCCGTGGCCGGCGTGCAGTGGGAACGCATGGCGGCCGGCACCCTCGGCGAGCAGCTGAACCCGTGGGGCATCAAGCTGTTCCAGACCCTGCAGACCGTCGACCCCACGACGGCGACCGAGCAGTCGGCGTACGACACCTGGCTCGCGCAGACCTCGCAACGGGAGGCAGCGCGCAGCGACCGCATCCACGGGGCCACCGGGGTGATCCCGACGCCCCTGTGGCTGGTGCTTTTCTTCTCGTCCAGCCTGATCTTCCTGTTCATGCTTTTCTTCGCCGACAGCGCCGAGCGCGCCGTCGTGCAGGCGGTGCTCATGGGGTCAGTCGCGGCCAGCATCACGGCCCTGCTGCTGCTGCTCTTCGCTCTCGACCACCCGTTCCACAAGGGCATCGGCGGGCTGCGCCCGGTCGCCATGGAGCGAGCCCTGCAGGTCATCGACCAGGAGCTCGCGATCGTCGGCGACAGCCAGTCGCTCCCCTGTGACGCCAGGGGCAACGCCCTGTAGTCAGTCAGCTGGGCACGACGGCCCCTGACGCTCGCCGGCGTTGCCCGATCCGGGGGCCGGGGAGAGCATGTGCCTCGGGAGGTGGCGTCGTCACCGGACACGGCGCCGAAGCCATGGTCACGAGCCAGGAACGTGCGCTCGTCGAGACGGCCGACGCACCCGAAGCCCGGCTGCAGCTCGGCATCCACGCCTACGCGCACGAGGACTTCGCCGCCGCGAGCGAGCACTGGGAGCGCGCCTTCAGCGCCTTCCGCGAGGCCGACGACCTTCGAGGCGCGGCTCACGCGGCCACGTTCCTCGGGATCGTGCACTACGACGCCTGGGGGAACGAGTCCGTCAGCCACGGCTGGCTCAGCCGTGCTGGGCGGCTGCTGGACCGCGCCGGGCGCTGCGTCGAGCGCGGTTACCTGGAGCTGGCGTTGGTCGCGTGCGCGGCCCGGGACGTCTCGGCGCTCGAGGAGTCCGCGGCCGTAGCGCTCGACCTGGCCATCGAGTTCCACGACCCCGACCTCGAGGCCCGCGCCCTCGCCGACGGCGGCCTCGCGCTGATCTCCCAGGGGCGGCTCGCCGAGGGCTTCGCCCGGCTGGACGAGGCGATGGCCCCGTTGAGCGCGGGCGAGGTCAGCAACCCCCTCATGGGCGGCTCGATCTTCTGCGCGCTGCTGACCGCCTGCGAACGCACCGGCGAGCTGCGCCGCGCCGAGGAGTGGACCAGCGCCTGCCGCGAGTACGCCGCGCGCCAGCTCGGCGACGCGCTCCCGGTGCTGCACGCCCACTGCCGGCTGGCCTACGGGACCGTCCTGTGCGACGCGGGGCGCTGGCCGGAGGCCGAGGCCGAGATGCTCGAGGCCATTGGGCCGTCGTCGACACGGAGCGTCCCCAAGCTGGCCGAGGGGGCCGGCGCACTGGCCTCCCTGCGGCTCCTGCAGGGCCGGTACGACGAGGCCGCCGAGCTCCTGGCGCCGTACGCCGACCGGTTCGAGGTCTGCGAGCCGCTGGCGCGTCTCCACTTCGCACGCGGAGACCTCGATCGCGCCACGGCTGTTGTGGAGCGAACGATGCACGAGCTGGTCGGCGACCGGCTCCGCGAGGGGCGCCTGCTGACGCTGCTCGTCGAGATCGACCTGCAGCGCGGCGACCTCGACGCGGCCGAGCGCTCCGCGGAACGGCTGGCCGACTACGCCGACGAGTCCGACAGCGCCATCCTGAGCGCCGCGGCCGGCCTGAGCGACGGCCGGATCGCCCTCCACCGGCACGACGCGGACGAGGCGATCGCCGTCCTGGAGGACGCCGCCGCAGTGCTCGCGGACCAGGACCGCCCGGTCCTGGGGGCGACGATCCAGCTCGAGCTGGCCCGCGCACTGGCCGAGGTCGACCCGGTGCGCGCTGTCGCCGAGGCCCGGGACGCGCTGGTCTGCTTCCAGCGGCTCGGGGTCGTGCCTCAGGTGGAGACAACCGCAGATCTCCTGCGACGGCTCGAGAACGAAGCGTGATCGAGCAGTACGACCTCGTCGTCATCGGATCGGGGCCGGCTGGCGAGAAGGCTGCCGTGCAGGCGGCCTACGTCCGCAAGCGGGTCGCGATCGTCGAGCAGCACGAGCTGACCGGCGGCGTGGCGGTGAGCCATGTCGGGATGATCCCCACCAAGACGTTGCGCGAGGCCGCGCTGTACGTGACCGGCTTCCGCAAGCGCGACATCTACGGCGTCAGCGTCGAGCTCGACCCGTCCAAGGTCTACGCGGCGCTGCGGAAGCGCACCGACGAGGTCGTCGACACGATGTCGCGGGCGGTGCGGCAGAACCTCGACCGGCACCGGGTCGAGCTCGTGCGTGGCTGCGCGCGGCTGGCCGGCGGCGGGAACGTTCTCGTGTCGACCCGACGTGGGCGCGAACGCCACCTGCACGGCGAAGCCGTCCTCATCGCGACCGGGTCGCGGCCCTACCACCCACCGGGAATCCCCTTCGACGACCCCGACGTGCTCGACGCCGAGGGGGTGCTCGAGATCGAGGCCCCTCCCCGCAGCGTGGTCGTGGTCGGCGGTGGCGCGATCGGCTGCGAGCACGCCTCGATCTTCACGGCGCTCGGCTCACAGGTGACGCTGATCGACCGCGGCGAGCGCTTGCTGTCGTACGTCGACGCCGAGCTCAGCCACATGCTCGGGCGCACGTTCACCGAGCTCGGGATGTCGCTTCGCCTGGGCCTCGGCATCGAACGCGTCACCCGCGACGAGGCACGGCTTCTCGTCGTACTGGACGACGGCAGCGAGCTCCGGCCCGAGAAGGTCCTGGTCGCCTCCGGGCGCAGCGGGAACACCCAGGGGCTGGGGCTCGAGGAAGCCGGGGTGAAGGTCGACGAGCGCGGGCGCATCGTCGTCGACGAGTCGTTCCGGACGACCGCACAGGGTGTCTACGCCGCGGGCGACGTGATCGGCCCGCCGGCGCTGGCGTCGACGGCGATGGAGCAGGGACGGGTCGCGGCGGCCGCGGCCGTCGGCGTTGACTCGGCGGCCGTCGTCGACCCCTCCCCGCCCACGGGCGTCTACTCGATCCCCGAGATCGCTGCGGTCGGGCTCACGGAGCAGGCCGCGGCGGCGCGCGGCGACGGCTACGTCATCGGCCGCGGGCGGTTCGTCGGCAACTCGCGGGCGAACATCAGCGGCGCGACCGACGGGATGGTCAAGCTGGTCGTCGACCGGGTGACGCGCCAGCTGCTAGGCGTGCACATCCTCGGCGAGGCGGCCACCGAGGCGATCCACGTCGGGCAGGCGGTCATCAAGCACGGCGAGACCGTCGACTACTTCATCACCACGACCCTGAACGTCCCGACCCTGTGCGAGGCCTACAAGTACGCCGCGTACGACGCGTTGCAGCGGCTGAGCGAGGCGGCCTCCGCTGAGGTCGCACGTTGAAGGAGAGCGCGACCGCGTCCTCGTCGTACCAGGTCAGGAAGGATCTCGCCGCAGCCTGTCGAAGGTGAGCGGGTGCATCGCGGACAGCTGCTAGGGACGGTTCTCGCTCTCGTTGCGGTACTCACCCCCGCGCTGTCGGAGGCGTCGCCGCTGGACGGCGGGCCGCTCTGCCTCCCGGTCACCCCCACGGCTGCTCCGAAGCCCGCGAAGGCGCTCCGCTTCGGGGTTGACGTCGGCCTCGCGGGCAACCTCGTGCCCGTCACGGTGACGCCGCCCCCGGCGATCGACACCCGCAAGGAGAGCGCTGCGCTTGCGGGACTCCGGCCGCGGAAGGGCCGCCTCGTGGTTCGCCTCAACCGGTTGTTCTGGTCCGGCGGCGAGCCGCTGCTGCAGCAGTTCGCCGTCGAGGCCCGCCGCTACGGCAGGGCCGGCTACGACGTCGAGGTGCAGGTCCGCTACCACCCGGCCACCGAGGACATCGGCGATGTCGCGGGCTACACGGCCTGGGTCCGGCACGTGGTCGACGTACTCGGTGCCAACCCTCACCTCGTCGCGCTGACGATCACGAACGAGGTCAACTTCACGGTCTCGCCCAACACCTCCGACGGCTTCTACCCCGGCTCCTCGGACGCCTTGGTCCAGGGCATCGTGGCCGCCGGCGACCAGCTGAGCCGGCACCGCTGGGCGGGGCGGGTGAAAGTCGGCTTCACCTACGCGTACCGCTTCAACCCGGTGACGGACCGGACGATGTTCACGTCGCTCGCGTCAGCCGGTCCGGCCTTCCACAAGGCGCTCGGCTTCGTCGGTCTCGACGTCTACCCCGGCACCGTCTACCCGCCCGCCATCCCACCTGGCTCCACGCCGGCGTCGGAGATGGCCAGCGCCATCGCGACGCTGCGCACCTGCTACCTGCCCCTCGGCGGCATCCCGGCGACCGTGCCGATCTGGATCACGGAGAACGGCTTCGGCTCGAACGCGCCGCAGCACAGCGAGGCCCAGCAGGCGAGCGCCCTGACCGGCATGATCGCCGCAGCACGTGCGGTAGGCGGCAGCTACAACGTGACGGACTACCGGTGGTTCAACCTGCGCGACAACGACAGCGGCGGCAGCGGAACGTTCGACCAGGACGGCCTCGTGCGGGACGACTACACGCGCAAGCCGTCGTACGCCGCGTTCGTCCCTGAGCTCCGCCGCTGATCCCCGCCAAGGGCACTGATCTAAAGAGGGTCCTGGAAGGCGCTTGGCAGGGCGGTGTTGTGGCACCGTGTCGGGCGCCCACCCGGACGTGCTGGGGGGGAC
>JBKOVB010000154.1:0-18535 GCA_046723735.1 Actinomycetota bacterium
CGCCGTACTGGTCGCCGTGAACGACGAAGCGGACCGGGCCGCCTCCGACAGGGTGGCCCGGGCCCTGCGCGCCCGGGGCATCCCCACCGAGGTCGCGCCCAGCGCGGCCAAGTTCGGCAAGCAGATCAAGCACGCCGATCGCCGAGGCATCCCCTACGTGTGGTTCCTTGGCGAGGACGGCGGGTCTGTCAAGGACCTCCGCACCGGGGACCAGGTGCCCGCCGACCCCGCGTCGTGGTCCCCGCCCGACGCAGACCTCCACCCCACGATCGAGGAGCACCCGTCGTGATGCGCACCCACGAGGCCGGCTCGCTGCGGGCCGAGCACGTCGGCGAGACGGTGACCCTCACCGGCTGGGTCGCCCGGCGCCGCGACCACGGCGGGGTGGCGTTCCTCGACCTGCGCGACCGCAGCGGCATCGTCCAGGTCGTGGTGCGCGACGCCGTGGCGCACGACCTGCGGGCCGAGTACTGCGTCAAGGTCGTCGGCACCGTGCAGCAGCGCCCCGCCGGCAACGAGAACCCGGACCTGCCCACGGGCGAGGTCGAGGTGGGTGTCGAGCAGCTCGAGGTGCTCACCCCCGCCGCGCCGCTGCCGTTCCAGCTCGACGACGAGGTGGGGGAGGAGGCGCGCCTGAAGTACCGCTACCTCGACCTGCGCCGCCCCGGCCCCGCCGCCGCGCTCAAGCTGCGCTCCGACGTCAATCACGCCGCCCGCTCGGTGCTGCACGAGCGCGGGTTCCTCGAGGTCGAGACCCCGACGCTGACGCGCTCCACCCCCGAAGGCGCCCGCGACTTCCTCGTCCCGGCGCGCCTCAAGCCCGGCTCCTGGTACGCGCTGCCCCAGTCGCCGCAGCTGTTCAAGCAGCTGCTCATGGTGGCCGGCGCCGAGCGGTACTTCCAGATCGCCCGCTGCTACCGCGACGAGGACTTCCGTGCCGACCGGCAGCCGGAGTTCACCCAGCTCGACATCGAGATGAGCTTCGTCGAGCAGGACGACGTCATCGAGCTCGCCGAGGCCGTCCTCGCGGCGGTCTGGGACCTCATCGGGCACCGCATCCAGACGCCGATCCCGCGGATGACCTACGCCGAGGCGATGCGCCGCTTCGGCACCGACAAGCCGGACCTGAGGTTCGAGCTCGAGCTGGTCGAGCTCACCGACTTCTTCTACGACACCCCGTTCCGGGTCTTCCAGGCGGAGTACGTCGGGGCGGTGCGCATGCCCGGTGGCGCTGCCCAGTCCCGCAAGCAGCTCGACGCCTGGCAGGAGTGGGCCAAGCAGCGCGGTGCCCGAGGGCTCGCGTACGTGCTCGTCAACGAGGACGGCACGCTCGGCGGCCCGGTCGCCAAGAACCTCTCCGAGACCGAGCAGGCCGGGCTGGCCGCCGCCGTCGGAGCCGAGCCGGGGGACGCGGTGTTCTTCGCCGCCGGCCTTCCTCGCGAGTCCCGGGCGCTGCTCGGGGCGGCGCGGCTGGAGATCGGTCGTCGGCTGGGCCTGATCGACGAGAGCGCCTGGTCGTTCGTGTGGGTCGTGGACGCGCCGCTGTTCGAGCCCGCCGCCGCGGCCGTCGCCGCTGGTGACGTCGCCGTCGGGTCGGGTGCCTGGACCGCAGTGCACCACGCCTTCACCTCCCCGAAGCCCGAGTTCCTCGGCACCTTCGACAAGGACCCCGGCAGCGCGCTGGCCTACGCCTACGACATCGTCTGCAACGGCAACGAGATCGGCGGTGGCTCGATCCGTATCCACCGTCGCGACGTGCAGGAGCGGGTCTTCGAGGTCATGGGCATCAAGCCCGAGGAGGCGCAGGAGAAGTTCGGCTTCCTGCTCGAGGCATTCTCCTACGGCGCCCCTCCGCACGGCGGCATCGCCTTCGGCTGGGACCGCATCTGCGCGCTGCTGTCGGGCACGCCCTCGATCCGCGACGTCATCGCGTTCCCGAAGACGGGTGCCGGCTACGACCCGCTCACGGCCGCCCCGGCGCCGATCACCGAGCAGCAGCGCGCGGAGGCCGGCGTCGACGCCAAGCCCGAGCCCGAGGACTGACCCAGCCCCACCCTTGCGTCCTGCGGTCCACGCGGGGGCTCGGGGGCGTTCGTGAGGACGCAGCAGGTCACCAGCGGGAGCGGATCTGCAGCCTCCCGCTGGTGAACCGGTGGTCGTCCTTCATGCCCAACCGGTCATACAGCGCCCGGCCCGCGGTGTTGCCGGCATACATGCCGAGCACCACCAGGTCGGCGCCTTCGTCGAGCAGCCGTCGTGTCAGCGCTGCGGTCACCGCCGCGCCGAGCCCACGACCCCGGACCTCAGGGTGGGTCGCGATCGAGGACAGGTGACCGACGCGGTTGGTCTCGGAGGTGTCGGCGCCGCAGGCGAGCAGGCCCGCATCGCCCCTCACGCCGAGCCACCGCCGTACGCGGGGGTCGCCGGGCATCGCCGCCGCGTCCGGGTTCGCCTCCGTGAGCAGCGCTGCCACCTCGTCTTCGCCGACCTCCACCACATCGCCCTCCTGGGCTTGGAGGTCAGGGGCCGCGTCGGTCCAGCGGAAGTCCCAGTCGACACCGTCCAACGCGACCCAGGCCGGCAGCAGCGGCGCCGTCCCCCGCGGCACGGTGACGTCCATACCGTTGCGGAGCTCGGGCAGCAGCTCCTCCAACAGCAGCGCCACCCCGTGCGGCTCGCCCACCGACGTGAGGTACGACGGGCCGTCACCGCTCGAGGCGCGCCAGGCCACCGCACCCGGCGTCGCCCAGCCCTCCACCTGAGCCCGGTTCAGGCGCCACCGGGCGTACGGGTCGTGGTCACTGGCGAGCAGCACCTCCGCGGCGGAGGTGAGGCGGGTCAGGGGCACACGGTCGAGGCTAGCGACCGCGTTCGAGCCGTCGGCGACGCAGGAGGTAGCCCGCACCGAGGACCGCCACGCCCGCCAGCGGCGCCGCCGGACCGGTCGCCGCCGGCGCGCCGAAGCGGGCGTTGAACGTGCGGGTCCCCTCCAGCTGCAACGGGGCGACGTCCGCGAAGTCGGCGCCGTTGTTCTGGGGCACGATCCCGGCCTGGGGGCTGGCGAACGTGTACGCCGCGACCTCCTCGAGCAGGCTCTTGGAGGTGGGGTTGCCGACCGCCGACAGCGGCAGCGTGATGACGTACTTGTTGCCGTCGGAGGTGCCCGATGCCTGCACCACCCCGGGGGCGGGGAACGCGTCGTACGTCAGGTAGTTGGGCTTGCAGCCGGACACCGAGCACAGGTCGACCGAGGCCGTCTTCCCGCCGTAGTAGCTCATCTGCCCGGTGGCGGATGCGTCCGCCGCGGCGAAGTAGAGCACGTCACCCATCTGCCAGCGCACCATCAGCTGCGCGTTCGGAGTGCCTGCCGCGACCGCGGCCGTGGACAGCGGCGCCGCGGTCTTCACCGTGATCACGAGGTTCTTCCCCGACTGGCGCAGCGCCACCGACCGGATGTCGGCGCCGGGGACGCGGGTGCCACCGAGGGGCTTGAACAGCGCGTCGCCCGCCGGGTCGGTGATGGAGCTGACCGGGGCGGTCGACTCGTACGGCCGTAGCGCCTTGCCCGTGAGGGCGTTGATGCCAGTGTTCTGGGTGACGACCGTGTCGAGGGCGGCGCCCTGGTGGTCGGCGGCGGTGTCGGAGTTCGCGGCCTGGGACAGGCGGTTGCTCGAGTCGGTGTAGATGATCAGCGCCCGGCCGGTGCGCGGGTGGACGGTCAGCTTGAAGAAGTCGGCCTGGTTGCGGTTGCCCTGGCCCGTGATGCAGGCGGTGCCCAGCAGGCAGATGTCGTTGTAGTGCATGGGGTGCGGCGCTGCCTTCACCTGCACCACGTGCGGGTGCTCGCTCGAGGCGTGGTCGAGCTGGGCGAACCACAGGTCCCAGGTCTGGCCCTTCTTGGCGCTGGGGCCGTCGGACCCGAGCTGCTTCAGCGTCGCGTTCGTGCCGTACCAGGCGATGTCGACGACCCCGGGAGCCCTGCTCGCGGCCACCCAGGGGAAGACGTTCACGTTGGCCGGCGGCAGGTTGACCTTGACCGGTGCATGCCAGTGCTTCCACTCGTTGTCCCGGCCGGGGAGCGCCCATGAGTACCAGACGTCGTAGGTCTTGTCGTCGATCCAGACGGCGTAGAGCGTGCGGGCGCCGTCCTGCGCCAGCACCGGGAACAGCGTCTCGGGGCTGCCGGGGAGGGAGGCGGCGATGGTGTTGTAGTGGAAGGCCAGCGTCCCGTCGGCGCGCGGCACGCCGACGACGAGCGCGAGGCTGTGGCTGTTGCCCGAGTTGCTGGTCATCCCGAGGAAGCGCCCGGTGTGCTGGTCGACGAGCGGCACGCCGTGGTTGGGGTTGTGGACCCCGTCGTTCGCGTAGATGCCCGCGCTCTTGCTGTAGTCCACGCCGTCGCTGCTCATGGCCACCTGGTCGCCGTTGACCTGGTCGGCGTACTCCATGTAGTTCAGCGGGCGCGGGCCCTTGTAGGGGCTGATGGTGTGATCACCGGGCTGCGGGTCGAACAGCGCCATCCACTGCCGGTCGCCCACGGGCTTCGGGATGGCGAGCGGGTTGGCAGTGCTGGTGTGCGCGCCGTCGTCGGTCGTGGTCACGCTGGTGAAGGTCACGAGAGCACCGAGGTCGTTGAACCAGGCTCGCCCGTCCCGGCTGATCTTGATCTCGGTGTCGCCACCGCCAGGTCCGAGCGCGCTCTTGGTCGGCACCAGGCCGGAGAGCACCGCCCGGTCGGTGTTCTCGGGCAGGTTCTGGACGATCCGGTAGCTGTCGCCGCCGTCCACGCTGACGTTCCAGATGCTCCGTTGCGTGCCGGTGCCCTGGGGCCCCGTGGCGTGCACGGCGCCGGTCCGCGGGTTCACCTCGAGGTTCGGCTCGCCGTACACGTGGATCGGGTCGACGACGCGCGGCACGCCGAACGTGACAGGAGGCGCGCCAGCCGAGCTCGAGGGGGCGAGGGCCGCGGCGCCCGCGGCGAGGAGCAGGGCAGGTACGGCGAGTGCTGTCGTACGGCGCACTGGGTGGGCCTTTCGGGTGCCGGACAGGTGCTGACCCCTTCGACACCCGGTGCGCCCCTCCTGCCGGCGTCGCTGCGGTGTCACTCCGCCGACACGCCGGAGCTGCACACAGTCGGCCGCCGGGGCCGGGCACCCGCTCTGGGTGCGAGCGTGCCACGTGGCTTCGGAGCCCCTGACCGTGTGTCGACGCGCCGACGGCGCCCGGCGTACCCCTGTGGACAGCTGCCACGCGAGCGCGCGGGGGAGGCCAGGCTCGCGGGATGGAGGACCTCGAGATCAGTCCCGCCCGCGCGCTCGTGCTCGTCCCGGGCGCGGTTTTGAGCCATGAGGTCGCGGCGCGTGAGCTGGGGCTCGAGCTGGTCGACGAGGACGTGACGCACCGTCTCACCGTTCCCCGCAACCGCAGCCGGGTCGCCCTGCCTGGGTGGCGTGTCCGGAGAGCCGACGTCTCCGACGATGACCTCCACGTCACGCCCTCCGGGCTCCGGGTCACCGCGGCGGCCCGGACCGTGGTGGATCTCGCCCGGGTGCTGCCGCTCGCCCACGCGGTTGCGGTCGGGGACAGCGCGGTGCGGCAGCGGATGGTGGAGCCTCCCGAGCTTCGGCAAACCCTTCGTTCGGCAAAGGGCGCAGGTGCTGCCCACGTCCACTCCGTCGCCCCCCTGCTGGATCCCCGTGCCGGCTCGGTGCTCGAGAGCCTGCTGAGGGTCTTGCTCGTCCTGTCGGGCTTCCCTCCGCCGGTGTCGCAGCACGAGATCCGCGCCGCCGGCGTCCTCGTGGCACGCGTCGACTTCTGCTGGGTCGAGCAGCGGCTGGTGGTGGAGGCAGATGGTTTCGCGTACCACAGTGATCGCGCCGCCTACCGCAAGGACCGGCAGCGCATGAACCAGCTCGAGAGCCTGGGCTGGCGGGTGCTGCGCTTCACCTGGGAGGACGTCGTGCACCGCCCCGCCTACGTCCTTGCCCTCGTCGGCGAGTGCCTGCGGCTGGCTGCCTGAACGCACTCCTCCACCGACTGTGTGCACGGCCGGCGAGTCGCACACGGTCGGGCGCCCTCGGGGCGTGACGTGAGCGTGGCCGATCGCTCTTGTTCCCCCCGAGCCCCCGGACTGTGTGCACCGCCGGCGTGTCGCACACGGTCGGGCGCCCTCGGGGCGCGACGTGAGCGTGGCCGATCGCCCTTGTTCGGCCCCGAGCCCCCGACCGTGTGCATGGTCGGCGTGTCGCACACGATCGGGCGCTGGCCGGGAGCCGCGATGTGAGCGGCGCTGCTCGTGAGTCGTGGTGACCGGGCTCCACCGCGTAGGGTCGAGGAGCGTGGAGGCGTCGCTGTTCGAGGCTGCGGAGCAGGAGGCCGCCGCGCGGGTGGCCCCGCTCGCGGTGCGCATGCGCCCGCGCACCCTCGACGAGGTCGTCGGGCAGCGGCACCTGCTGGCCGAGGGCGCTCCGTTGCGGCGGCTCGTCGAGGGCGACGCGCCGCTGAGCGTGGTCTTGTGGGGCCCGCCCGGCACGGGCAAGACGACGCTCGCCATGACGATCGCGCGCCAGACCCAGCGGCGCTGGGCCGAGCTCAGCGCCGTGACCGCCGGGGTCAAGGACGTCCGCGAGGTCGTCGAGCAGGCCAAGCGGGCGCTGGGCGAGACCGGCCGCCAGACGGTGCTGTTCATCGACGAGGTGCACCGGTTCTCCAAGACCCAGCAGGACGCGCTGCTGCCCGCCGTGGAGAACCGCTGGGTGAGCCTCGTCGCTGCCACCACCGAGAACCCGTTCTTCTCCGTGATCAACCCGCTCCTGAGCCGCTCCCTGCTGCTCACCCTCGAGCCGCTGTCCGACGAGGACATCCGCACGGTGGTCCGGCGGGCGACGGACGACCCTCGCGGCGTGGCCGTCACCCTCGAGCCCGAGGCCGAGGACTTCCTCGTCCGGCTCGCGGGCGGCGACGCCCGCCGGGCGCTGACCGCCCTTGAGGCGGCGGCCCACACCGACCGCGTGACCCTGCAGGCCCTGGAGCAGGCGGTCGACCGGGTAGCCGTCCGCTACGACCGCGACGGCGACCAGCACTACGACGTGATCAGCGCCTTCATCAAGAGCATCCGGGGCTCCGACGTCGACGCCGCCCTGCACTACCTCGCCCGGATGCTCGAGGCGGGGGAGGACCCGCGGTTCGTCGCCCGCCGGCTCGTCGTCCACGCGAGCGAGGACATCGGGATGGCCGACCCGACCGCGCTCACGGCTGCGGTCAACGCTGCGCAGGCCCTCGAGCTCGTGGGCCTGCCCGAGGCCCGCATCAACCTCGCCCAGGCCACCATCCACCTGGCGCTCGCCCCGAAGAGCAACGCCGTCATCCAGGCGATCGACGCTGCCACCGCGGACGTGCGCGCTGGCCGGACCGGGTCTGTGCCGAAGCACCTGCGGGACACGCACTACGAGGGCAGCCAGAAGATCGGCAACACGGGCTACCGCTACCCTCACGATCACCCGGGAAGGGTCGTCGCACAGCAGTACGCGCCAGACCCTGTCGCCGACCGCGAGTACTACTCGCCCGGCAGCCTGGGGGTCGAGCGCGTCGCGCGGGAGCGGCTCGCGGGTCTGCGCGAGGTGCTGCGCGGCCAGCGGGAGGTCGAGCCCGACGACGTCGCGGTCGGCTTTCGACCCCGCGCGCAGGAGCAGGACGAGACGTAGGAGGAAGACGTGCTCACAGCTGGTGAGGTCGCTGGGCTCATCGTGGCGGTCTTCTTCGCCGTCGCCGTGGCCTTCCTGGCGATGGTGCTCGTGCGTCTGTCCAAGGTGCTCGAGGAGACGCAACGTCTGGTGGCCGGGGTCACCGACAAGACCATCCCGCTGCTCGGCGAGGTCACCGGGACCGTCGTGCACGTGAACGACCAGCTCGTCCGCGTCGACGCCGTGACCGCCAACGTCCAGTCGATCACCACGAACGCACAGGCCATGACCAGCCTTTTCTCCGCCACCCTCGGCAGCCCGCTCGTGAAGGTGGCGGCGTTCAGCTACGGCGTACGACGGGCGGCAGCCCGCAAGGAGCGCGCGGAGGTCCAGCGGCGCGTCAAGGCAGAGCTCAAGGCGGAGAAGAAGAACAAGTGACCCGACGGCTCTTCTACATCGCCCTTGGTGCCACCGCGGGCGTGCTCGTCTTCCGCAAGGCGGCCCAGGTGGCCCAGCGGTTCACGCCCACAGGCGTGGGCCAGGGGCTGACCGCGGCTGTCCACGGCCTCGGCGAGGCGGTCCGTGAGTTCACCGACGAAGTACGGCTCGGCATGGCGGAGCGCGAGGCCGAGCTGCGTGAGGGCCTCGGCCTCGACGGCGTGCCGCTGCCGGGAGACCCGACGTGAGGTCGGAGGAGATCCGCACCCGGTTTCTCCAGCACTTCGAGAGGAACGGGCACGTCGTCGTACCCAGCGCGAGCCTCATCGCCGACGACCCGACGCTGCTGCTCGTGAACGCGGGGATGGTGCCGTTCAAGCCGTTCTTCCTCGGCGAGCTGCCGTCGCCCTGGCCGCGGGCCACCAGCGTCCAGAAGTGCGTGCGGACCCTGGACATCGACGAGGTCGGCAAGACCACCCGGCACGGCTCGTTCTTCCAGATGGCCGGCAACTTCAGCTTCGGCGACTACTTCAAGCAGGGCGCCATCGAGATGGCGTGGGACCTCGTCACGAAGAGCACCGGTGACGGCGGCTACGGGCTGCCCGACGACAAGCTCTGGATCACGGTCTACCAGGACGACGACGAGGCGTACGAGCTGTGGCGCAAGGTGGGCGTGCCCGCCGAGCGCATCCAGCGGCTCGGGATGGGCCCCAACTTTTGGTCGATGGGCGTACCCGGCCCGTGCGGTCCCTGCTCCGAGATCAACCTCGATCGGGGTCCGGCGTACGGCGCGGAGGGCGGCCCGGCCGTCAACGGCGAGCGCTACCTCGAGCTGTGGAACCTCGTGTTCATGCAGTACGAGCGCGGGCCGGGTGGCAGCAAGGACGACTTCCCGATCGTCGGCGAGCTCCCCAAGCAGAACATCGACACGGGCATGGGCATGGAGCGCATGGCCACGATCCTGCAGGGCGTCGACAACCTGTACGAGATCGACACCTCGCGCACCATCCTCGACCGCGCGTCCGAGCTGACCGGCGCGGTCTACGGCCGCGACCACGAGGCCGACGTGAGGCTGCGCGTGGTCGCCGACCACGTCCGCACGGCCGTCATGCTGATCGGCGACGGCATCACCCCGACGAACGAGGGCCGCGGCTACGTGCTGCGCCGCATCGTCCGACGGGCGATCCGCGCCATGCGCCTGCTCGGTGCCCACGACCCGACGATGCGCGAGCTCGTCGACGCGACCATCGGCGCGATGGGGCCGCAGTACCCGGAGCTGCACACCGAGAGCGCCCGGATCCACGCCGTCGCCGAGGCCGAGGAGGGCTCCTTCCTCGAGACCATCACGCGAGGCGTGCACCTGTTCGACACCGCGGTGCCGGAGGCCAAGGCGGCTGGCGGCGTCCTCAGCGGCGCCAAGGCCTTCCAGCTGCACGACACCTACGGCTTCCCGATCGACCTGACGCTCGAGATGGCGGCCGAGCAGGGCCTGTCCGTCGACGAACAGGGCTTCCGCTCCCTCATGGCCGAGCAGCGGCGCCGCGCCAAGGAGGACAGCCAGGCCAAGAAGACCGGCCACGTCGACGTCAGCGCCTACCGCGGCCTCCTCGACCAGGCCGGTGCCACCGAGTTCACCGGGTACGAGGAGGTCACGTCCGACGCGCGGGTCCGCGGGCTCCTCGTCGACGGCGTGACCGCCCGCGCCGCCGGGGAGGGCGCCTCGGTCGAGCTCGTCCTGGACCGCACGCCCTTCTACGCCGAGGCGGGCGGTCAGCTCGCCGACCAGGGCCGCATTGTTCTTGCCGACGGCACCGTGCTCGAGGTGGAGGACGTGCAGCGCTCGCTGCCCGAGCTCGTCGTGCACCGCGCCCGGGTGCTGACCGGCGAGGTCACGGTCGGCTCGGAGGCGCAGGCCCTCGTCGACGTCGAGCGGCGCAAGGCCGTCTCGCGCGCCCACACGTCGACCCACCTCGTGCACCAGGCGCTGCGCTCCGCGCTCGGACCTCAGGCGGCGCAGGCGGGGTCGCTCAACGCGCCCGGCCGCTTCCGTTTCGACTTCAGCTCGCCCGGTGCGGTGCCGCAGAGCGTGCTGCACGACGTCGAGCAGGAGATCAACGAGATCGCGCTCGCCGACCTCGAGGTCCGGGCCTTCGTCACCACCCAGGAGGAGGCGAAGCGGCTCGGCGCGATCGCGCTGTTCGGCGAGAAGTACGGCGACGCCGTCCGCGTCGTCGAGGTCGGCGACTACACCCGTGAGCTGTGCGGCGGCACGCACGCGCACCGCTCCGGGCAGCTCGGCATGGTCAAGCTGCTCTCCGAGAGCTCGATCGGCTCCGGCGTACGGCGGGTGGAGGGCCTCGTCGGCCTCGACGCCTATGCGTACCTGGCCAAGGAGCACGTGCTGCTCAGTCAGCTCGCCAGCACCTTCAAGGTGCCCAGTGACGAGGTCCCTGACCGGGTGGCGGCGGCGCTGGAGCGGCTGCGCGACGTCGAGAAGGAGCTGTCGACGCTCAAGGCCGGCGCCGTCCTGCAGCAGGCTGGCCAGCTCGCCGCGGCGGCGAAGGACCTCGGCGGCCTCTGGTACGTCGGTGTCGAGGTCCCGGCCGGCACGCCCGGCGACCTGCTCCGCAGCCTCGCCCTCGACGTGCGCGGCCGGCTGAGCGGGCCAGGCGCCGTGCTGGTCGCCTCCGGCGGCGAGCGGGCCTCGCTCGTCGCAGCCGTCAACGAGGGGGGTCGTGGGCGCGGGCTGTCGGCGAACGACCTGCTGCGCTCCGCCGCGCCCGCGGTCGACGGCAAGGGCGGCGGCAAGGACGACGTGGCCCAGGGCGGAGGCACCAACCCGGCCGGGATCGGCCGAGCCCTGGAGCTCGGGGCCGAGCTGGTCCGTCGTACCGCCTCCTCGTGACCCCGCTCCGGAACGATCGGTTCTGACCCCGAGATGACGAAGATCGCGGGGGAGAGCGGCGTCGTCCTGGCCGTCGACGTGGGCACCGTCCGCGTCGGCGTCGCCGCGAGCGATCCGGGTCAGGTCCTCGCCAGCCCGGTCGAGACGGTGACGGCGCCCGGTGTGACCCGCGTCGCCGAGCTCGTCGCCGACCGGGAGGCGGTGCGCGTGCTCGTCGGGCTGCCCACGTCGCTGTCGGGCAAGGCCGCGAGCGCCAGCGCTGACATGGCCCGGTCGTTCGCGGCAGAGCTGGAGAAGGCTGTGGCGGTGCCCGTGGAGCTCGTGGACGAGCGCCTCACCACCGTGGCCGCGACGACGGCCCTGCAGGCCGCGGGCAGGCGCGGCAAGAAGGCCCGTGCGGTCGTCGACCAGGCAGCCGCGGTCGCGTTGCTCCAGGGCTGGCTCGACCGTCGATAAGCGCTCGCCCGTTAGGCTCGCCCGCGTGAGCGGAGAAGCGAGCCTTGGCGAGCGCCGGAGCGAACCGTCTGCGGGGAGCGACACCGCCGTGCAGACCGAGGCATCGCCGCCGAGCAGCTCCTACCGCCGCCGCCGGACGGTCGCGCTCGCCGTGGTGGTGCTGCTCGTCGCGGGCATCGCGTACGGCGGCCTGGCCCTCTACAACACCGTCTTCGGCGTCGCCGACTACGAGGGCAACGGCACCGGAGCGGTCGTGGTGCAGGTGCGGCCCGGGGACAGCGCGGGGGACATCGGCGCGACCCTCGTCGCCGACAAGGTCGTCAAGAGCACCCGGGCCTTCACCCGCGCAGCCAAGCACGACAGCCGCTCCCGCACCATCCAGCCGGGCTACTACCAGCTGCGGCAGCACATGAGCGGCACGGCCGCGCTCGCCCTGCTGCTCGACCCTGCGTCGAGGCTGCGCGGACGGGTCACGCTCCCGGAGGGGATCCCGCTCGCCAAGGTCGTGGACCGACTCGTCACCTACACCGAGCTCACGCGGGCCGACGTCGTCGCCGCGCTGCAGAACCCGGCCGTCCTCGGCCTCCCGGCGTGGGCCGGCAACCACCCCGAGGGCTTCCTGTTCCCTGCCACGTACGACGTGGAGCCGGGCACCGGCGCGGTCGAGGCGCTGCGGCTGATGACCGACAAGTTCGCGGAGGTCGCCGCCGCGCTCGACCTGGAGGCGCGGGCCGCGCAGCTCGGCCTGTCGCCGTACGAGGTCGTGGTGATCGCGAGCCTCGTGGAGGCGGAGACCCCGCTGGACGAGGACCGCCCCAAGGTGGCGCGCGTGGTGCTGAACCGGCTCAAGAGGGGGATGCCGCTGCAGCTGGACTCGACGGTGAACTACGTGCGCGCCGCCCGTAAGGCGCGGCTGTCGCTCGCCGACCTCGCGACGGAGTCGCCGTACAACACCTATCAGCACAAGGGGCTGCCACCGACGCCGATCGACGCGCCGGGGGAGAAGGCGCTGGAGGCGGCTCTCAGCCCGGCCCAGGGCGACTGGCTGTACTTCGTGACCGTCGACAAGGCCGGGCACTCGCTCTTCACCAGTGACTACCAGGAGTTCCTGCGAGCCAAGCGCAAGGCCCAGCGCGACGGCGTGTACTAGAGGTGAGGGCCGCGGTCCTGGGCGCGCCGATCGCCCACTCCCTGTCGCCGGTCCTGCACCGAGCCGCCTACGCAGCGCTTGGGCTGGATTGGACGTACGACGCGGTCGAGGTGACAGCGGAACAGCTGCCCACCTTCCTCGCCGGGCTCGACGCCGACTGGGCCGGGCTGTCGCTGACGATGCCGCTCAAGCAGGCGGTGCTGCCCCTGCTCGACACCAGGTCCCGGCTCGTCGAGCAGACCGGTTCGGCGAACACGGTGGTGCTGCGCGACGGCCTCCGAGAGGGCCACAACACCGACGCGCAGGGCATGGTCGCCGCCTTGCGCGAGGCCGGGGTCGGGCGCGTCGACCGGGCGGTTGTGCTCGGGGCGGGAGCCACGGCGGCCAGCGCGCTGGCCGCCCTGCACGAGCTCGGCGCCCATCACGTCCGGGTGCTCGCCCGCTCGCCGGAGCGGGCGAGGGCGCTCGAACCGGTGGCGGCAGCGCTCGGCGTCAGCCTCCGGTACGGCGAGCTCCACCCGCTCGAGCTCGAGGACCGCTGGCCGCAGGCGGTGGTGAGCACGTTGCCCGCCGGTGCCGCGGACGCGCTTGCCGACCTGTCCGACCCGGGCGCCGAAGCGCCGCCGCTGCTCGACGTGGTCTACGTGCCCTGGCCGACCCGGTTGGCCGAGGTGTACGCGCGGGCCGGGGGCGTGGTCGTGCCGGGCACGGCCATGCTGCTGCACCAGGCCGCCGCGCAGGTGGCCCTGATGACGGGCCGGGAGGCCCCGGCGGAGGCCATGCGGGCCGCGCTCGCCGCCGCGACCGGCCTGCCCTGCTGACTGCTCCGCGCGAGGCTCAAGAGATCAGCCGAACAGGCCGAAGGCATGACAAGGCGTGAAGGGCCGATCGCCGGGTCGTCGGAAGGGACGAGCATGTCAGAGCTGCAGACGGGGAGCCGTTCGGACCGGCTGGACCGGGCCATCCACGGGCTGCTGTCGCAGACCCCGGAGATCGAGGCCGCTGCTGTCGTCTCCTTCGACGGCCTGCCGATGGCCTCCGCGCTGCCGCCCTCTATGGACGAGGACCGGGTCGCGGCCATGAGCGCCGCCCTGCTGTCCCTCGGCGAGCGGGCTGCCCAGGGCTTGGGCCGGGGCGAGCTCTCCCAGGTCTACATCGAGGGTGACTCCGGCACCGTGTTCCTGGTGTCTGCCGATGACGAGGCCGTGCTCGTGGCGGTGGCTGCCAAGGGCGCCAAGGTCGGCATGATGCTGTTCGAGGTGCGTCGGACGGCGGCGCTGGTCGCCGAGGTGCTGCGCGCGGAGGACGCCGAGCCCCCCGTGGTGGCCGTGGCCGCCGAGGTGCCGGTGCAGGCCCCGGAGCCGCTGCTCGCCGCCGTACCCCCGCTGCAGGACGAGACGGCGACCTACGCCGCCCCCGTGGGCGAGGCCCAGACCTGGCCCCCTTACGCGCCCCAGGCCACGGCGGTCGACAACCCGCACTGGTCCTGAGCGTCCGCCCACCCCAGCCCACCTGAGCCTTTGGGACCGTCGTGAGACTCGAGGGAACGCTCGACGCGTTCAGCCTCCCGGACATCTTCCAGCTCCTGAGCTACACGAAGAAGACCGGGACGTTGCACCTGCGTCGTGACGGCCACCACGGCGTCGTGCACCTGCGCGACGGTGCGGTGACCGGTGGCCGCGGCGACGCGGGCCAGCAGGCGCTGGGTCGCCGGCTGGTCGGCGCCGGGCTGGTGCCCGACGAGGCCCTGGCCGACGCCGCGGAGCGCGTCCTCGACACCCCAGGCCTCGGGCTGGGCAAGACGCTCGTGGACGCCGGCCACGTCGACGCCGCTGCCGCCCGTGCACTCGCCGCCGAGCAGGTCAGCGACGCCGTCTTCGAGCTGCTGCGCTGGCCCGGCGGCGAGTTCGCCTTCGTCATGGACGAGGACGACCCCGACGACGTCGGCCACGCCGTGCCCGTCGAGGAGGTCGTGGCCGAGGGCCAGCGCCGCCTCGCGGCCTGGGCCGAGCTGGCCGACCGGGTCCCGTCCCTGGACGACGTCGTCGCACTGGTCGCCTCGCCCGACGCCGAGCCCGCGTTCAGCCGCGAGGAGTGGAGCCTGCTCGCGCTGGTCGACGGCCGCCGTACCGTCAGCGAGCTCGTGGCGCTGGTGGGCATGAGCGAGTTCGTGGTAGCGACCGCGCTCGCCGACCTCGCCGAGCGCGGCCTGGTCACCGTGGGGGAGCGGGCGGCCGCCGAGGACCCCCACGCACAGCGCCTGCAGCTGCTGGCCGCTCTCGAGGGACGCAGCCCTGCCGCGTCGGCGTTCACCGCGCCCGCCTTCGCCGTCCCGACCCCGGCCGCGCCGCCCGCCGCCGAGCGGCGTCCCGTCGTGCCGGAGCGACCCGAGCCGTTCACCCCGGCGCGTCGCCCTGAGCACGCGGAGCCTGCGCCCACCTTTGCGCGCTACTCTGCGGCCGCCCAGGCGGGCACGTCGGCGGCCCCCACGGCCCCTGCCGCGCCCGCTGTCGGCGCGGTGCAGGGGGCGCACGCCCTCGCGCCGGAGGCTTCGCCCTCGTCCTTCATCGACCGTGACCCAGCGGTGAACAAGAGCCTGCTCCTGCGGCTCATCGCCGGCGTGAGGGGGTTGTAGTGAGCGCCCGGACCCCAGGACGCCGCAAGCACGGCGGTACGGCGGTCAAGATCGTCGTCACCGGCCCGTTCGCCGCCGGCAAGACGACGCTGATCCGCACGATCAGCGAGATCACGGTGCTGTCCACGGAGAAGGACATCACCGACGAGACGCGCTCGCGCAAGAGCGAGACCACCGTCGCGATGGACTTCGGTCGCATCACCATCGACCGCGACCTGGTCCTCTACCTGTTCGGCACCCCGGGCCAGGACCGGTTCGACTTCATGTGGGAGATCCTCGGCGAGGGGATGCTCGGCTACATCCTGCTCGTCGACGCCGACCGGCCCGACTCCCTCGAGGAGGCCGTGGGCATCCTGGGCGCGTTCCGGCGCATGGCCCGCGTGCCGTTCGTGGTGGCGCTCAACCGTTCCGCTGGCATCGCGCCGGCCGACGAGCAGCACGTGCGCTCCGTGCTGGCGCTCGGCGACGAGGTGCCGCTCGTGCCGTGCGACGCGACCGACCGCGAGTCGGTCAAGGCCGTGCTGCTGGCGCTGCTCTACTCGGTTGCCGACTCCCTCGACGAACCCGTCAACGACGCGGCCTCCGCGCGGGCCTGATGGGCCTCTTCCGGCGTCGCCCGCCGGGCCGGCACGCCGCCTCCGCGGGTCGGGTGGCGCCGGTCGCCGTACCTCCCTGGGAGCAGCCGGGCTGGTCTGCAGCGGTCCCGGCACCGGGGGAGTCGCCCGTGGTTCCCGTGCCCTCACAAGCCGCTCCGCCGGCGTGGAACGCGCCGCCCGGTCCGCGCGTCGAGCTGGGTTTCCGGGACGGCTCCACGGCGGCGCTGGCGCCTGACTCCGCCCAGGCACGCGCGCTGACGGCGATCGCCGACGTGCTGACGCGCCGGGACTGATCGCTAGATTCACGAGGTGCCCACCTGGCTGCGGTTCCGGCGCCGCTACGACCCGCTGCTGGTCGTCGTCGACGCCCTGTGCGCTGCTCTGGCGTGCTGGCTGGCCTACCGACTGGGCGCTGCGGGCGACCTGCCGCTGGCGCACGACGACGTGCAGCGCCTGCGCGCCGCCGGCATCGGGCTGGTCGTGTCCTGGGTCCTGCTGTCGCGCACCGCGGGGCTCTACCGCCGCGAGGTGTTCCACGAGGCGTGGACCAGGTTCCGCGCCGCGCTCGTGTCCGCCGCGCTGTGCGGCTTCGCGTTGCTGCTTGCCGACCTTGCCGCACTCGGCGGCAAGCTGCCCGGCGGATGGATCGCCGCCGTCGTCGCCGGGCTGCTCGTGCTCGGCGTACTGACGCGGACCGCGTTGGGGCGCAGCCGGCGCGTGCTCGACCTCGTGGGGGCGCGTCCCGTCGAGCAGTGAGGGCGCGTTGGGCCGAACGGGTCAAGGACGCCGCGCCACACGCCGATGGAGCAACGTGGTGGGGGCATGCCTCCCTACAGGCCCGCTGGGAGGACAGGCGTGAAGCAGCTCGGAGACATCCTGCTCGAGGGTGGTCTCGTCACGCCCGCCCAACTGGGCGAGGCCGTCGAGGAGCAGCAGCGTCTCGGTCGCAGCCTCGGCCGCGTCCTCGTCGAGCAGGGTGTCCTGACCGAGGCGCAGCTCGTGGCCGCGCTGGCCACGCAGATCGGGATGCGGTTCGTCGACCTCTCCGACTTCCCAGTCGACGGGTCCGCGGTTGCGAAGGTGCCGGACCAGGTCTGCCGCCGGCACACGCTGCTGCCCATCGGCTACGAGGAGGGCAAGCTCCTGGTCGCCATGGCGGACCCCGCCAACATCTTCGCGCTCGACGACGTGAAGTCGCTGACGCGCATGGACGTCCTGCCCGTCGTCGCCACCAAGGCGGACGTGCTCGCGGCCATCAACCGCTTCCATCGCGGTGACGCCGAGCTCGACGACCTCACGATGGCGCTCGACTCGTCGGCGGACGACGACGACGACCTTTCCAAGGTCAAGGAGATCGTCGAGGACGCCCCGATCGTCAAGTTCGTCAACCTGCTCATCACGCAGGCGATCCAGGACCGCGCGTCCGACATCCACATCGAGCCGACCGAGCGCGACCTCCGCGTCCGGTTCCGCATCGACGGCGTGCTGCACGAGGTGATGCGTTCCCCGAAGACCATCACCTCAGGAGTGACGTCCCGCCTGAAGATCATGGCCGACATCAACATCGCCGAACGCCGCATCCCGCAGGACGGGCGGCTGTCGGTGAACGCCAACGGCAAGAAGATCGACCTCCGTGTCGCGACGCTTCCGACGGTGTGGGGCGAGAAGATCGTCATGCGTGTCCTGGACAACTCCACGGCCATGCTGAAGCTGTCCGACCTCGGCTTCTCGGACCCCAACTACGAGACCTACTCCAAAAGCTTTGTGAAGCCCTACGGGATGATCCTCGTGACCGGGCCGACCGGCTCCGGGAAGTCGACGACGCTCTACGCGACGCTGAACATCGTCAGCCGCCCCGAGGTCAACGTCATCACCGTCGAGGACCCGGTCGAGTACCGGCTCCCCGGCATCAACCAGGTGCAGACCAACGTGAAGGCGGGTCTCACCTTCTCCGCCGCGCTCCGCTCGATCCTGCGGTCCGACCCTGACATCGTGCTCCTCGGTGAGATCCGCGACGGCGAAACGGCCCACATCGCCGTCGAGGCGGCCCTCACCGGTCACCTCGTGCTCTCGACGCTGCACACCAACGACGCGCCGTCAGCAATCGTCCGGCTCACCGAGATGGGCATCGAGCCCTTCCTCGTGGGGTCGGCGCTCGACTGCGTCCTGGCGCAGCGACTCGCGCGTCGGCTGTGCCCGAAATGCAAGGAGGCCTACATCCCCACGCGCGACGCGCTGCGCGAGAACGGCTTCCCCTGGGAAGACGGCATGGACCTGCCGACCCTCTACCGCCCCGTCGGCTGCTCCGCCTGCTCCAAGACCGGCTACAAGGGCCGACTCGCGCTGCACGAGGTCATGGCCGTGACCGAGGACATCGAGAAGCTCACCGTCGAGCACGCCTCCTCGATGGCGATCGGCAGAGTGGCCATCGACCAGGGGATGATCACCCTCCGCCACGACGGCCTTCTGAAGGTCATGGCGGGCATCACCTCCGTGGAGGAGATCTTCCGCGTCGTGGCCTAGTTCCTCGTGCGACGGGAGTTGCGCCGTTCGGCTCAAGCGGGGTGCTCGCACGGTCGAAGCCTTGTGGCGACACCCACACTCGGGGAGGACTGCACGTGGACGCGAATCAGCCGCCGTCGGTGCCCGACGGGTACTTCGGCACCGTCCCGC
>JBKOVB010000143.1:0-7806 GCA_046723735.1 Actinomycetota bacterium
CTGTCCGACGGCGGGGCGCACTGCGGTGTCATCTGCGACGCGTCCATGCCGACGTTCATGCTGACGCACTGGACGCGGGACCGCGTACGTGGCGAGACGCTGCCGCTCGAGCTCGTCGTACGCAAGCAGACCCACGACACGGCGCGGTTGTTCGGCCTGTCGGACCGCGGCACCCTCGAGCCCGGCATGCTGGCCGACCTCAACCTCATCGACTACGACAACCTGCAGCTGCAGCCGCCCGAGGTCGTACGCGACCTGCCGGCGGGCGGCAGCCGCATCGTGCAGAAGGCGCGTGGCTACGTCGCCACCGTCAAGCGTGGCGTCGTCACCTACGCGTACGGCGAGCAGACGGGCGCGCGCCCCGGCCGGCTGGTCAGGGGCTGACCTACTTCTGCACGACGGTCGCGGTGAGGGTGAAGACCACCTGGTCTGTCAGCGACGTCCCGGGAGGTGGCTGCTCCCCGGGCTCGAGGAAGTCCGCCAGGGTCGCGGTCAAGGTCTGCGTGCACGTGACGGTGCTCTGGTTGTGGTTGGCGTTGCCATCGCCCTTCGCACTGTCGAAGGTGAAGATCGTCTGACCGATCGTGGTGTCGACGGCGGTGCCGCTGAAGGACACGGGGATCAGGGTGCCGGAGCCGCCCGCCACGATCTGCACCGCGCCCCAGCCGCCGTTGTCGCTGCTGTGGTTGTCGGCGACGCGGATCGACAGGTCCTGGCCGCCGCACGTCACCGTCTCCAGGTGGGGGGCGGCGCCGGCTGGCGCGGCGCCTGTCAGGATCGCGCCGCCCGCGACGGCGGCGATGATGGCGCAGGTGCGTGCTCGATGCATGAGATCTCCCCCGAAACGGTGCTTCCTTCCTTGACATGACGCGCGCGCGGGTGCGCGAGATACAGGGCCTTCGGGGTACGGCGTCAGTGGCTCTTGCGGGCGGCCCTGCTGCCCTCGATCGCGTCGGTCACGCGCGCCGTGGTCTCCCGCGCCTCGACCGCGCTCTTCGCGGCGTCGACGGCCTCCGCCTCACGCTCCAGCGACTGCTGCCGCGCGCGGCGCTCCTGTTGCGTCTGCGCCTTCTTCTGCGCCTGCTGTACCTCATGCGCCGCGGCAGCCTTCTTCGCGGTCCGCTGCCGCACCTCGGTGCGGCGCTGCTCTGCGTGCTGCTGCACCTCCTGCTCGCGTTGCTCCGCCCGTCGCTCGGCCTCCTGACGGACGCGCTCCACCTGCTGCTCCCGCTGCTCGAGCGTGCGGTCGGCCTGGAGCCGCTGCTGGTCCGCGACGGCGCGCAGATCGGCGGCGTGGCGCAGCTGCGCGACCCGGGCGTGCTGGACCCGCCCGCGGTCCTGCAGCTCCTCGTCCTTCAGCAGGGCGCCGAGGACGCTCTCGACGTTCGCCTGGAACGTGTCGAAAGCCACTGCCGGCGGCCACTCCTCGTTGCCGCTCTGGCCTGTGACCCGTCCTGCGACGTCCAACGGCACCCGGGCCGCTCGAAGGGAGACGTCGACCACGGCGCGGGGCACGGCCCGTACGGCGGTCGTCGTGCTCATCGGTTCTCCTCCCGCTGCTCGGCGAGCGAGGCTGCCGTCTGCTCCGCCTGGCCGGCCTGCCTCTCCAGCCGGGCCGCCTCCTTCTCCGCCTCCAGACGCCGGATCCGGGCGGCCTCCTCCTGCTGGTCGGCGACCGCCTCCTGTGCACGCTGCTGCCGCTCCACAGCGAGCTCCTGGCGGGCCGCGTCGCCTTGCACCCGCTGCTCCTCGACGATGCGCTCGCGCTCGAGGCGCTGCTCCTCCTCCTCCGCCGCCTGCTCGGCAGCCAGCCGTCGCCGTTCGGCCTCGATCTCGCGCTCACGCTCGGCCAGGTCGGCCTCGGTCTCGACGCGCTCGGCCTCGCGAGAAGCCAGCGCCGCTTCGCGCTCGGCCTCCGCCTTGTCGTGGTGCAGCTCGCCCTCCCGCGCCAGCTCCTCGTTGCCGGTCACTGCGCCGGCCACCTGCTTGGCGGTGCCCTTCACGTGCTCCACGAAGCCGCCCGTTCCGCTCTCGGACACGGTCATCTCCTTGCCACGGCTGCTCGCCGTACTGGGGATCGCTTGCGGGACGGGACGTACCCATGGCTGCGCAGAAGCGATGCCTCGCGGACATGACCTGGGCCACAGCGACCGGGCCAATGACCGGTCGCTCTGCCGTGAGGCCGGGGTCGCTCCGGGGTCAGAGCTGCCAGGGCGTGGGGTAGGCGTCCGGCCGCAGCTGGGCCTCGGTGCCGCCGTCCGCGAGCACGACGGAGCCGACCATGAAGGTGGCATTGGTGAGCATGAAGGTCGCCAGCTCGGCGATCTCCTGCGCCTCGGCGCCGCGGCCGATTGGCACGGGGAAGGCGTCGATGAACTGCCCCAGCACGGGGTCGGCGCGGGTCTCCGCTGCCATGGAGGTCTCCACGACGCCGGGCGCGATGGCGTTGAGCCGGATGCCCTGACCGATCCAGTCCTCGCTGGGGGCCGCGCGGCGCAGCCAGCGCGCCAGTGCCGTCTTCGTCGCGGGGTAGGCCGCCATCGAGTCGCGTTCGTCGGCGATCGCTCGGGCGCGCTCCTCGTCCCCAGCCAGCAGCGCCTCCACCAGCTTCTCCCGGATGCCGGGTTGGCAGGTCATGGAGTTGGAGCACACGGCCAGGGCGAACGACGTCCCCGACGCGGCGAGCATCGGGCGCAGACCCTCGAACAGCCGCACCGAGCCGAAGTAGTTGACGGAGGCGAGCAGATGGCCGGGTCGGTCCGTGAGCCCGACCAGGCCCGCAAAGAGTGCGACGCCGTCCAGCCGACCGCGGCAGAGTGCGCCGATCTCGCTGAGCGCGTCCTCGCGACCCATCGGGTTGGACAGGTCCGCGACCACCTCCGCGTCGCGCACGTCGACGCCGATGACCTCGTGCCCCTGGGCCCGGAGCAGCGCCGCCGTGGCTGCCCCCATCCCGGAGGCTGACCCGCTGATGACGTACGTGCTCACGAGACCTCCTCGATGGCCGTCAGCACCCGTGAGGCCACGTCTGGGTGGCAGATCACGAGGTCGGGCAGCAGCACGTCGTCCTGGTTGTAGCGCAGCGGCGAGCCGTCGAGCCGCGAGGTGTGGAGCCCCGCAGCGGCGGCGACGGCGACCGGCGCGGCGGAGTCCCACTCGTACTGGCCGCCGCCGTGCACGTACGCGTCCGAGGTGCCCTGCAGCACCGACATCGCCTTGGCGCCTGCGGATCCCATCGGCACCAGATCCGCCCCGAGTCGTTCGGCCAGCGCTGTGACCAGCGCCGGAGGGCGGCTGCGCGACACGACCAGACGCAGCGGCGAGACCACCGGGGTGAGCGCCGGTGGCGCGTCGGAGGACAGCGTCAGACCTTGTGCGGGGAGCGCCACGGCGCCGGCGACCAACGAGCCGCGCTCCCACAGCGCCACGTGGACGGCCCAGTCGGTGCGGCCCTCCTCGCCGAACTCCCGCGTGCCGTCGAGCGGGTCGACGATCCAGACCCGGTCCGCGGTCAGTCGCGCCTTGTCGTCCTTGCCTTCCTCGGAAAGGACGGCGTCGCCCGGCCGGGCCTTGCCCAGCGCTGCCACGAGCAGCTCGTGAGACTGGCGGTCCCCTTCGTCCTTGCGCTGCTCCGGCGCGACTGTTCGTCGCACCTGCAGCAGCAGCTCACCGGCCTGGGTGGCCAGCTCGGCAGCGAGCTGTGCGTCAGACGTCACTGAACGAGCCCGCGCTCGCGCAGCGCCGCGACCACCGCCTCCGCCGCCTGCTCGGGCGAGCAGCTCGTGGTGTCGATGCGCACTTCGGGGTTCTCCGGTGCCTCGTACGGCGAGTCGATGCCCGTGAAGTCCGGGAGCTCGCCGCGACGAGCCTTGGCGTAGAGGCCCTTCGTGTCGCGCGCCTCCGCCACGTCGAGCGGGGTGTCGACGTGCACCTCGACGAACTCGCCCTCCTCCAGCAGCGCCCGGGCCATGGCCCGCTCGGTGCGGAACGGCGAGATGAACGAGGTGAGGACCACCAGGCCGGCGTCGACCATGAGGCGGCTGACCTCGGCGACCCGGCGGATGTTCTCGTGCCGGTCCGCCTCGGAGAAGCCGAGGTCCTGGTTGAGGCCGTGCCGGACGTTGTCGCCGTCGAGCAGGTAGGTGTGGACCCCGAGGGCGTGCAGGCGCTTCTCCACCAGGTTGGCGATCGTCGACTTGCCCGCGCCGGACAGTCCGGTGAACCACAGCACCGCGGGCTTGTGCCGCATCAGCTCGGCCCGGGAGTCCTTCGTGACCTCGAGGGCCTGCCAGTGCACGTTGTGCGAGGCCCGCAGCGGAGCGCGCAGCATGCCCGCGCCGACGGTGTTGTTGGTCAGCCGGTCGATGACGATGAAGCCGCCCATGTCGCGGTTGTCGACGTACCGGTCGAAGGCGATCGGCCGGTCGAGCCGCACGTCGCAAACGCCGATCTCGTTGAGGTGCAGCGTCGGCGTCGGCAGCTGCTCGAGGGTGTTGACGTCGATCCGGAACTCGGGTCCGGAGATCGACGCGCCGACGGTGCGGGCGCCGATCTTCACGAGGTAGGCCCGCCCCGGGAGCAGCTCGTCCTCGCTCATCCAGACCAGGTGGGCGCGGAACTGGTCGCCCACCTCGGCCGGGCCGTCGGCCGCGCAGAGCACGTCGCCGCGGCTGCAGTCGATCTCGTCCGCCAGCGTGATCGTGACCGACTGTCCGGCGACGGCCTGCTCGAGGTCGCCGTCCATCGTGACGATCCGCGCCACCGCCGACGTGGTGCCGGCGGGGACGACCCGGACGGCGTCGCCCACGCGCACGGTCCCGCCGACGATCGTCCCGGAGAAGCCGCGGAAGTTGAGGTCGGGCCGGTTGACCCACTGCACCGGCAGGCGGAACGGCCCGTGCTCGCGGTCGTCGTCGACCTCGATCGTCTCGAGGTAGCCCATCAGGGTGGGCCCGTCGTACCAGGGAGTGTGCTCGGAGCGCGCGGTGATGTTGTCGCCGCGCAGGGCCGACATGGGGATGCACGTGATGTGCTCGATGCCGATCTCGGCGGCGAATGCGCGGTAGTCCGCCTCGATGCGGCGGAACACGTCCTCGCTGTAGTCGACGAGGTCGAGCTTGTTGATCGCGACCGCGACGTGCTTGATGCCGAGCAGCGACACGAGGTAGCTGTGCCGGCGGGTCTGGGTGAGCACGCCGTACCGCGCGTCGACGAGGATCACCGCCACGTCGGCGGTCGAGGCGCCGGTGACCATGTTGCGGGTGTACTGCTCGTGGCCCGGGGTGTCGGCGACGATGAACTTGCGCGTCTCCGTGGAGAAGAACCGGTAGGCGACGTCGATCGTGATGCCCTGCTCGCGCTCGGCGCCCAGGCCGTCCACGAGCAGCGCGAAGTCGAGCTCGTCGCCCTGCGTGCCGAGCTTCTTGCTGTCCACCTCGAGCGCCGCCAGGTGGTCCTCGAAGACCATGTGCGACTCGTAGAGCAGCCGGCCGATCAGCGTGCTCTTGCCGTCGTCGACGCTGCCGCAGGTGATGAAGCGCAGCAGGCTCTTGTGCTCGTGCGCGTGGAGGTACGCGTCGATGTCGGTGGCGATGAGGTCGGAGACGTGGGCCATGGCTAGAAGTAGCCCTCCTGCTTCTTCTTCTCCATCGAGGAGGGCGCATCCTGATCGATCACTCGCCCCTGCCGCTCCGACACCCGGGTCGCCAGCATCTCCTGGATGATGTCGGTGAGCGTCGCCGCCGTGCTCTCGATCGCCCCGGTCAGCGGGTAGCAGCCGAGGGTGCGGAACCGCACGCTCCGCAGCTCCGGCACCTCTCCGGGCTCGAGCGGCATCCGGTCGTCGTCGACCATGATCAGCGTGCCGTCACGCTCCACCACCGGCCGCTTGGCCGAGAAGTACAGCGGCACGATCGGGATGCTCTCCAGGTGGATGTACTGCCACACGTCGAGCTCGGTCCAGTTCGACAGCGGGAACACCCGCACGCTCTCGCCGGGGTTGGTGCGGGCGTTGTAGACGCCCCACAGCTCGGGGCGCTGCATCTTCGGGTCCCAGCGGTGCTGCGCCGACCGCAGGCTGAACACCCGCTCCTTGGCTCGTGACTTCTCCTCGTCCCGGCGGGCGCCGCCGAACGCGAGGTCGAAGCCGTGCTTGTCGAGGGCTTGCTTGAGGCCCTCGGTCTTCCAGACGTCGGTGTGCACCGCCGAGCCGTGGTCGAACGGGTTGATCCCGAGCCGGATCGCCTCGGGGTTCTGGTGCACGAGCAGCTCGAGCCCGTACTCCGCCACCCGCTCGTCACGGAAGGCGTACATGTCCCGGAACTTCCAGGTCGTGTCCACGTGCAGCAGCGGGAACGGCGGCTTGCTCGGGTAGAACGCCTTGCGCGCGAGGTGCAGCATGACCGCGCTGTCCTTGCCCACCGAGTACAGCATCACGGGCCGCTCGCACTCCGCGACAGCCTCTCGCATGATGCGGATGCTGTCGGCCTCCAGGCGCTGGAGGTGGGTGAGCGAAGTCATGTGCCGGTCCTTCGTCGGTGGAGCAATACCCCGCGTCGGGGTAGGGAATACAGGATAGGTGGGTCAGCCCCGGTGCAGTGCCTCGGCCCGGGCCTTGAGGGCGTGAGCGACGGAGTCGAAGCCGTCCTTCACCCACTGGCCCTGAAGGTCCATGACCGTCTTCGCGACCGTCCCCGTGAAGACGTCGGTCGTCCGGTACGACGAGCGCCCGCCCCCGAGGTCCTCCACCCACTGGTCGCGCACCGCGTGGATGCCCGGGAGCTCCTCCGCGGTGTCGTACTGCAGGTGGTGCGGCGCGTCGAGGACCCGGATGTACTCGCGGTTGAGGAACGTCTCCCCGGGCTTGGCCGGGTCGGGCAGGTACAGGTCGATGACCGACCCGATCTGCAGCGTGGTCTCGACCCGCACGGTGTAGGGGTTCCACTCGGGGTAGCGGGCGTAGTCGACCAGCACGTCCCAGACGACCTGGGGCGGGGCGTCGATCTCCACCGTGACCGACGCCACGACGTACGACTCGGTGGTCGTCATGGGGCCATGTACTCCCCACCGTTGACGTCCAGCGTCTGGCCGGTGACCTCGGAGCTGTACTTCGACAGCAGCATGAGGATCGCGCCGGCGCAGGCCTCGTCGGTGGGGATCCGGCCGAGCGGGTTGCGCGAGGCGATGTCGTCGTACACGTCCTGCTCGGTGATGCCCTTCTCCTGCGAGGTCATCTGCAGGTAGAAGCGGACGCCGGGGCCGTCGAGCCAGCCCATGATCGCCTGGTTCACGCGGATGTTCTTGTCGCCGAGCTCCAGCGCCATGAACTGGGTGGCGCAGCTCATCGCGGCCTTGGCGATCGCGTAGCCGCCCTCGCCCTTCATCGGCTTGCGGGTCGTCATGGTGCCGACGTTGACGATGGAGCCGCCGCCCGCCGCGACCATGTGCGGCACCACCAGGCGGCTCATCTGCAGCGCGCCGTGCACGATGACGTCGAAGCCGCGGCGCATCGCCTTGTCGGGCGTGGCCAGCAGGTCGTGGAAGCCTGGGTGGGCGTAGGCGCTGTTGACCAGGCCCGTGACCTTGCCGAAGCGCTCGATCGCCGTGTCAACGACGCGCTGGCAGTCCTCCTCCTTGCGCACGTCGCAGGTGACGGCGACCGCCGCGCCGTCGGTCTCCTTCTCGACCTGCTCGGTCACGTTCGTCGAGCGCGCGGCCATCACGACGTTGGCGCCCTCGTCGACGGCCCGCTTGGCGAGCTTCGCGCCGAGGCCGGCGCCGACTCCGGTGATGACGACGACGTCGTCC
>JBKOVB010000047.1:0-21768 GCA_046723735.1 Actinomycetota bacterium
GCGCTCGGTCACACCGGTCGCTCCGACCGTCGTTGCTACGCAACTCCGGCTCTGCGCTCGGTCACACCGGTCGCTCCGACCGTCGTTGCTACGCAACTCCGGCTCTGCGCTCCGCCGCCTCGACGCAGTTCTTGAACAGCATCGCGATCGTCGTCGGCCCGACCCCGCCGATGCGCGGCGTGATGGCGCCCGCGACCTCGTTGCAGGCCTCGTCGACGTCGGGGAGCAGCTTCTTGCCCTCGTACCGCACGCCGCCGCCGACGACGGTGCAGCCAGGGGTGATGTGCTCGGGCTGCAGGATCCCCGGGACCCCCGCGGCCGCGATGACGATCTCCGCCCGGCGGGTGTAGTCGGCCCAGTTCTTGACGCCGGTGTGCACGACGGTGACCGCGGCGTTGGCGGTGTCGCGCTTCTGGGTGAGCAGCAGCGAGAGTGGTCGGCCCAGCGTGGTGCCGCGGCCCAGGATGCAGACCTCGCGCCCGGCCACCGGCACGCCGTGGAACGCGAGCAGCGCCTCGATCCCGGCCGGCGTGCACGGCACGGGGCCGGGGATCCCGAGCGCAAGCCGACCCATGTTGGTGGGGTGCAGGCCGTCGACGTCCTTGTCCGGGTCCATCTCCATGAGGACCGCCTCGAAGTCCACCTGCGGCGGCGTCGGGTGCTGCACGAGCATCGCGTCGCAGGTGGGGTCGTCGTTGAGGCGCCGCACCGCGGCGATGACGTCGGCCGTGGTGACGTCCTGAGGCAGCCGCTCGTGCGGGCTCGCGAAGCCGAGCTCCTCCGCCTTCTTCATCTTCATGCCCACGTAGCCGGCGCTCGCCGAGTCGTCGCCCACGAGCACCGTCCCCAGGCCCGGCGTGTGACCGGCGGCCTTCAGCCGGTCGATGCGGGGGGCGAGGTCGGCGAACACCGCCTCGGCTACGGGGCCTCCGGGGAGCATGCGGGCGGTCATGGGCGAGAGCCTAGTGTCGGCGCGTGCACCGTCCGGCCCCCCTGCTGCTGCTCGCGTACCGGCTGCTCGGGTGGCGGCTCGGCCCGGCGTACCGGGACTGGGTCCTCGCCGACCTCACCCGCCGCGGCTGGCTCGTCCGCGCCGGCGCTCCCGTGCTCGCGGCGGTGTACGGCGTGGGTGTGCTCCTCCAGCTCGCCCTCGGCGGCAGCCCCGCTCGTCTGCTGGCCCTGCTCGCGGTGCTGGCCGGGGTCGGCGCGTTCCTCCGCCAGCCGCTGCAGGAACGCGCGATGCGACACCAGGGATTGCGCCCGGACGGCACGCCGACCGCCCCCTGGTACGACGACAACACCGCCCGCCGCCGGCTGAACGTGCGGGGGGCGGCGGCCACGGTCGTCCTCGTGGCTGCCGCGCTCGTGCTGCTGGCGCTGCGCTCCCGCTGACCTCCCGGGCCTAGTGGAAGAAGTGCCGCGCGCCCGTGAGGTACATGCTCACGCCGGCCGCCTTGGCCGCCGCGACGACCTCCTCGTCCCGCACCGACCCGCCGGGCTGCACGACGGCCTTCACACCCGCGTCGACGAGCACCTGCAGCCCGTCGGGGAAGGGGAAGAACGCGTCGGAGGCGGCCACCGAGCCGGCCGCCCTGTCGCCGGCCCGCGCGACGGCGAGCTTCGCCGAGTCGACCCGGTTGACCTGCCCCATGCCGACGCCGACCGTCGCACCACCAGAGGCGAGCAGGATCGCGTTCGACTTCACTGCCCGCACCGCGCGCCAGGCGAACGCCAGGTCGTCCAGCGAGTCCACCGGCTCGCCCGAGACCAGCGTCCAGCTCGCGGGGTCGTCGCCCTCGGCGTGCAGCCGGTCCGCCTCCTGCAGCAGCACGCCGCCGGACACCGGCCGCAGCTCGATGGGCCTGCGGGTCGCGCCGGCCACCGTGAGCAGCCGGATCGAGGGCTTCTTGGCGAGCAGCTCGACCGCGCCGTCCTCGTACCCGGGCGCCACCACGACCTCGGTGAAGATGTCCGCCACCTGCTCCGCCATCGCGAGCGAGACCGGCACGTTCGTGGCGATGACGCCGCCGAACGCCGACACCGGGTCGCAGGCGTGCGCCTTGCGGTGCGCCTCCGCGACGTCCGCGCCGACCGCGATGCCGCACGGGTTCGCGTGCTTGATGATCGCGACGGTGGGCTGGTCGCCGTGGTCGTGCGCGGCCCGCCAGGCGGCATCCGCGTCGACGTAGTTGTTGTAGGACATCTCCTTGCCGTGCAGCTGCTCCGCGGAGGCCAGGCCCGGCTCCCCGTTGCTGTACAGCGCCGCCTTCTGGTGCGGGTTCTCGCCGTACCGGAGCACCGCCGCGCGGTCCCAGGTGCCGCCGATCCACGCGGGGAACACCTCGACGGCGTCACTGGCGTCGTACGAGCTCGCGAACCACGACGCCACCGCCACGTCGTACGCCGCGGTGTGCTCGAACGCCTTGGCCGCCAGCGCGCGCCGCTGCTCGAAGGTGAACCCGCCGCCCTCCACCGCGTCCAGCACGTCGCCGTACGACGACGGGTCGACCACCACGGCGACGCTGGGGTGGTTCTTGGCGGCGGCCCGGACCATCGTGGGCCCGCCGATGTCGATCTGCTCGACACACTCGTCGGGCGAGGCCCCGGACGCGACGGTCTGGCTGAACGGGTAGAGGTTGACGACCACGAGGTCGAACGGCTCGATGCCGAGCTCCTCGAGCTGCTTCACGTGCTCGGGCAGCCGGCGGTCGGCCAGCACGCCCGCGTGCACCTTCGGGTGCAGCGTCTTGACCCGGCCGTCGAGGCACTCAGGGAAGCCGGTCAGCGCGTCGACGCTCGTCACCTCGACGCCCGCGTCGCGCAGCCGCGCGGCGGTCGAGCCGGTCGAGACGATCTCGACACCGGCCTTCGCGAGACCCTGGCCGAGCTCCTCGAGGCCGGTCTTGTCGTAGACGCTGACCAGCGCGCGCTTGACGGGAACAACGCTCACGGGATGGTGACCCTTCGTCCGGTGACGGTGAAGCCCTCGCGGGCCATGCGGCCGACCGCGTCGACGAGGGTCTCTCGCTCCGCGACCTTGATCCGCTCGTGCAAGGTGGCCTCGTCGTCCCCGTCGAGGACCGGTACGGCGGCCTGCGCCACGATCGGACCGGAGTCGACGCCGGCGTCGACGAGGAAGAGCGTGCACCCGGTGACCTTGACGCCGTGCTCGAGGGCGTCACGGGCGCCGTGCATGCCGGGGAAGCTCGGCAGCAATGCCGGATGGGTGTTCAGGAAGCGGCCCTCGAAGCGCTCGAGGAAGTGCTTGCCGACGAGCTTCATGAAGCCGGCGCTGACCACGAGCGTGGGCTCGTAGCCGGCCACGGTGGCGGCGAGCGCGGCATCCCAGTCCTCGCGGCTCGGGAAGTCGGAGACCCTCAGCACGAAGGTGGGGATGCCCCGGTCACGGGCGCGCTGCTCGCCGAGGGTGCCCTCGCGGTCGGCGCCGACTGCGACCACCTCGGCGCCCCATGCGGGGTCGTCGGAGGCGTCGAGCAGGGCCTGCAGGGTGGTGCCCGTCCCCGAGACGAGCACGACCAGACGCGCGGACAGGTGGGCCTCCTCCTCGAAACCCGATCAGCCTACCGGGAGGGCCTCCCCCGTCACCCGGGCCGGTCGGGGCAGGATGAGGTCAACCGACCCCTCGACGGAGGACAGCCGTGACCGGTCCCGAGGACCCGTTCGCCGCGCCGGGCGAGCAGCCCGGCCAGCCGCCCGCGGGCGAACAGCCCCCCGCGGGGCCGCCTCCGGGGTACGGCGCGCCCCCGCCGGGGTACGCACCCCCACCCGGGTACGGCGCCCCGCCGCCCGGTTACGGCCAGCCGCCCTACGGCCAGGCGCCCTACGGCCAGCCCTACGGCCAGCCGCCCTACGGGCAGCCCTACCCCCCGCCGTACGGGCAGCCCACGCCCTCGGGGCGCACCAACACGCTCGCGATCATCAGCCTCGTGACGGCGTTCTTCTGCACGCCGGCCTCGCTGGCGTGCGGCATCATCGCTCTCAACCAGATCAAGCGCACCGGCGAGCGCGGCCGCGGCCTCGCCATCGCGGGCATCGCGATCAGCGCGGTGTCCCTCCTCGCCTTCGTGGGGCTGGTGGCCCTGGGCGCTGCCACCGACACCAGCTCCATGGCTGCCTGCACGGGAGCGACCTGCTGAACCCCCTCGCGCTGCCGACGACCGCTGTCCCGCGCAGGAGCATGCTCCTCGCGACGGCCGCGGCGTCGTCGGCTGCCGTGGCCCTGGCCCACGTCGACGTGCCCCGCCCGCCCACGCTCTGCGTAATTCGGGCCCTGACGGGTGTCCCGTGTCCCCTCTGCGGCGGCACCACGGCAGCGGTGGAGCTGGGGCAGGGGCACCTAGGCGCCGCGCTGGCCGCGTCGCCGCTGCTCGTGCTCGGCCTGGCCTTCCTCCTGACGGTCCCGCTGCTGACCGGGCGACAGGTCGTCATCGGCAGCAGCACGCGCACCCGGCTGGTCCTCCTCGCCGTGGCCGTCGTCTCGGAGCTGTGGCAGCTCCACCGGTTCGGCTTCCTCTGACGGAGCCGGCTACCGACGTCGTACGACGGCCGCCGCGCCCACCGCGCCGAGCCCAACCTCCAGGGCTACTGCCAGGCCGACGCGCCAGGGCGACGGCCCGACCTCGGCGAGCCGACCCGATCCCAGGGGGCCCCCGGACTGCCAGGCCAGAAACGCGAGCACGACCCCGGTGCAGGCCCCGGTCGGGAGAGCTTCGAGCGCCGCGGTCCGGGCGTCGCAGCTGAGCCGTCGGCCAAGCAGCACGCCGCCGACCGCGCCCGCGGCCAACGGCAGCGCGAGCGCCAGGACGCCCAGCCAGGCGGGTGCCGAGCCGGTCGGCAGCCCTGCCAGCAGGGGGAACGGCGGTACCGCGCCCAGGTGCGTGCCGAACGGCCCGACCGCCGTGCCGGCGCCGACGGCGAACCCGGGCCCGGTCAGCCACGCGGCACCCCACACCGCCGTGTTCGGCACGCAGGCCAGCCCGAGCAGCAGCAGCCCCAGCCCGCCCATGACACCGGGGTCGGTCGCGGTCGCGAGCGACGTGGCCCGGTCGGCGTGCAGGAGCAAGGAGAGCCCGGCCAGGGCGGCCCCCGCACCCAGCAGCGCGCAGGTGGCGCCGGCTGTGGCGACCAGCTGTCGCCGTACCTGAGCAGGGAGGCGACCGAAGGAGCGGAGCAGGCCGGCCTCGCGCAGCACCCCGCTCGAGGACCCGAGCGCGCCGACGACGAGGGTGGCGAGCACAGCCTGGACGGGCGCGGGACGGACCGCAGCGCTCGTGCTGGCGGCGGCGAGGACACCACCGGCAACGGCGTACGGGAACGCCACGGCCACCACCAGTCGGAGGGCCTGGACGAGCGACGTGATGCCGGCCGACCGCGCCGCGTGCCGACCGGCGCGGTGGAGCAGCGCCAGCGGCACGAGCACGAGGCCGAGCGGGGTCAGCCCGACCGGGCCGCCCGGGACCGTGAGGGAGGCGCCGTGGGCGAGCAGCCAGAGCTGCCCCACCGCACGGGTCGCGGCCGCCGCGCCGGAGCCGGACCGCGAGTCGGCCGCCCAGGCGAGCAGGACCGGGATCCCGAGCATGACGAGGCCGGCGCCGGCCGCCCACCCCGCGGCCACGAGGCCGGGGGTCAGTGGGCTGCGCTCGACCACGGTGCGCCCAGCCCGCGGGCGGGGGCGCGGCAGTGCGGGGCGGTCGAGCGTCGTGGTCATCGCGTCCACTGTGGCAGGAGATGCCGGTGTGACAGGTGTGCCGCGCCGCGGGTCGGAGTGCTCAGCCGACGGATCAACCGCCAGCTGTGAAGAGCGGGACCGGAGGTCACACGACCCAAGTACGACGAAGGCCCGCACCTCCGGAGAGGGCGGGCCGCCGTCGTACCCCGTCTTGCCTCACAGGGGTCAGAGGTTCTTCATGACCTCGCGCATGAGCTCGGCGGTCGCGGACGGCGTCTTACCGACGCGAACACCGGCGGCCTCGAGGGCCTCCTTCTTCGCCTGCGCGGTGCCGGACGAGCCGGACACGATCGCCCCCGCGTGGCCCATCGTCTTGCCCTCGGGGGCCGTGAAACCCGCGACGTAGCCGACGACCGGCTTGGTCACGTGGTTCTTGATGTACTCGGCCGCGCGCTCCTCGGCGTCGCCGCCGATCTCGCCGATCATGACGATCGCCTTGGTCTCCGGGTCCGCCTCGAACGCCGCGAGGCAGTCGATGTGCGTCGTGCCGATGACCGGGTCGCCACCGATGCCGACCGCGGTCGAGAAGCCGTACTCCCGCAGCTCGTACATCATCTGGTAGGTCAGCGTGCCGCTCTTGCTGACCAGGCCGATCGGGCCGCTGTTCGGCGCGATGGTGGCCGGGATGATGCCGGCGTTGGACTTCGCCGGGCTGATGAGGCCGGGGCAGTTGGGGCCGATGATCCGCGTCTTGCTGCCTGCGTCGACGTTGTACTGCCAGAAGTACGCCGAGTCCTGGACCGGGATGCCCTCGGTGATGACCACCGCGAGGCCGATGCCCGCGTCGATCGCCTCGATCACCGCGCCCTTGGCGAACGCCGGCGGCACGAAGATGACCGTGACGTCCGCGCCGGTCTTCTCCATCGCCTCGGCGACCGTGGCGAACACGGGGATGCCGTCGACGTCGGAGCCGGCCTTCTTCGGGTTCACGCCACCGACCACGTTGGTGCCGGAGGCGACCATGCGACGGGTGTGCTTGGTGCCCTCGGAGCCGGTGATGCCCTGGACGATGACCTTGCTGTTCTCGGTGAGGAAGATGGCCATTACTTCGCGCTCCCGGCGATCTCGGCGGCCTTGTCAGCGGCCCCGTCCATGGTGTCCACCACGGTGACGAGGGGGTGGTTGGCCTCGGCGAGGATGCGGTGGCCCTCCTCGACGTTGTTGCCGTCGAGGCGCACGACCAGCGGCTTGGTCTCCTTGTCGCCCAGGATCGCCAGGGCCTGCACGATGCCGTTGGCGACCGCGTCGCACGCGGTGATGCCGCCGAAGACGTTGACGAACACCGACTTGACGTCCGGGTCGGAGAGGATGATCTCGAGGCCGTCGGCCATGACCTGGGCCGAGGCGCCACCACCGATGTCGAGGAAGTTGGCAGGCTTCACGCCGCCGTGCTTCTCGCCGGCGTAGGCGACCACGTCGAGCGTGGACATGACCAGCCCGGCGCCGTTGCCGATGATGCCGACCTGGCCGTCGAGCTTGACGTAGTTGAGGTCCTTGGCCTTCGCGCGGCCCTCGAGGTCGTCCGGCGTGACGGCGTCGGCGTAGGCGTTGAACACCTCCTGGTGACGGAACTCAGCGTTGCCGTCGAGGGTGACCTTGCCGTCGAGGGCGAGGATGCGGCCGTCCGGGGTCTTCACGAGCGGGTTGACCTCGACGAGCGTGGCCTCCTCCTCGACGAACACCTCCCAGAGCTGCACGAGGATCCGCGCCACCTCGTCGGCGACGTCGGCCGGGAACCCTGCGGTGGCGACGATCTCTGCGGCCTTGGCCTCGTCGACGCCCTTCACGGCGTCGACCGCGACGCGCGCGAGCGCCTCGGGACGCTCGACCGCGAGCTGCTCGATCTCCATGCCGCCCTCGACGCTCGCCATCGCGAGGTAGGAGCGGTTGGCCCGGTCGAGCAGGAACGACACGTAGTACTCGGTGTCGATGTCGCTCGCCTCGGTCACGAGCACCTTGTGCACGACGTGGCCCTTGATGTCGAGGCCGAGGATCGCCTGGGCCTTCTCGACGGCCTCGTCCGGGGTCTCGGCGAGCTTCACGCCGCCCGCCTTGCCGCGACCGCCGGTCTTCACCTGGGCCTTGACGACGACGGCCTTGCCGATCTTCGCAGCGACGGCGCGGGCGGCCTCTGCGGTGTCGACCGTCTCGCCCGGCAGCACGGGGACGCCGTGCTTGGCGAAGAGCTCCTTCGCCTGGTACTCCATGAGATCCACGGAAGGGTCCTGTCTCGGTGGGAAGTGATCCGGCCATCGAGGGTAGCCAGGGTCACGAGAGGGTCACGCAGCGGGGACGGCCCCTGTGACGTACGGCATTGAGGCAGGTCACATCCCCGGCAGGTGCTGGCTCGTTCGTCACGAAGACAGCACGTGCCGCTACTGCCCAGCACGACGGGAGCCTCCGTGCGCCGCCTCGCCCTCGCCACCGCCCTCGTGGCCGCGTCCACCGCGCTGACCGTCGTGGCGCAGGCCGACGCCGTGCACGCGAGCAGGGGGACGCACCGCTACACGACGGCCGATGCGAAGGTCGCCGTCGTCGACGGGCCCGCGAACGACCACCACGTCACGATCGACACGCGGCTCTACGTCCCGGACAACGCCACGGCCCGCTCGCCGCAGCCGGCGATCCTCATGACCCACGGCTTCGGGCTGACGAAGGCCAGCGCCGAGGTCACGTCGATGGCGGCCTTCCTGGCCCGGCACGGCTACGTCGTCCTGACCTACACCTCGCAGGGCTTCGGCGAGAGCACCGGCTGCATCTCGCTGCAGTCCCGCGACTACGACGTCAAGGACGCCCAGCAGCTCATCACCAAGGTGCTGCAGACCAAGCCCTTCGTGAAGCGGGACCGCACGGGCGCGCTCGTCGGAACCGTCGGCGGCTCCTACGGCGGCGGCATCCAGCTCAACCTCGCCGAGGCCGACCCACGGGTCCGCGCGATCGTGCCGTACCGCACCTGGAACGCGCTGCAGTACTCGCTCGATCCCAACAACTGGGTGGTCCCCGGCGACCCGACCGGGTTCACCCACACCCTCGCGCCGCAGGGGGTGTTCAAGCGCACCTGGACGTCGCTGCTGTTCAGCAGCGGGCTCAGCCAGCCGGTCGGCGGCCTGCCCCCGAACGGGAAGCAGAACGGCGCGTGCCCCCAGGACAAGCTGGCCAGCCCCGCCACCGTCCCCGGCCTCGCCTGCAGCGGGTTCCGGGTCGAGCTGTGCGAGACGTTCACCAAGCTCTCGGCCACCGGCATGGCCGACGCCGCCGACAAGAAGCTCGTGGCGGACTCCTCCGGCGCCACCCTCATCGGCCGGCTGCGCGTACCCACGCTGCTCGTGCAGGGTGAGAGCGACACGCTGTTCAATCTCAACGACGCGGTCGCCACCTACACCCAGCTGCGCCGCCAGCGCGTCCCCGTGCAGATGATCTGGAACTCCGGGGGGCACGGCGGCTACAGCTCGGCGCCCGGCGAGTGCGAGGTCTTCGACGGCAGCTTCGGCGGCGTGAACCCCGCCGTGCTCGACGACTGCTACCTGCCGGTGCGCACGCTCGCGTTCCTCGACCACTGGCTGCGGGGCAAGCCCGACGGCAGCCCCGGGTTCTCGTACTTCCGCGACTGGGTGCCGTACGACGGCGAGGGCGCGAGCAACCAGTACGGCGACGCGCCCGCCTTCCCGACGGGCCGCAGCACGACGTACACGCTGTCCGGCTCGCAGGACCTCGTGGTCACGCACCCCGTGGCCGGTTCCGTCACCGTGCTGAACGCGCCGGCGGGCTCCTACAGCGAGGTGCCGAACTTCACCGGCCCGGACGCCTCACCGAGCCTGTACCAGCTCCCCGCCCAGGACGGTCCCGGGACCTCGGCGTCGTTCTCCAGCGCCCCGTTGCGCCTCCCGGTCGTGTCCGTGGGCGTGCCGAGCGCCCGGCTGCGGCTGTCGCACGTCGCCCCCACCGACCTGGTGCTCTACGCGAAGGTCTACGACGTCGCCCCCGACGGCACGGCCACGCTGGTCAACCGGCTGGTCGCCCCGATCCGCGTCCCCACCGACCGGCTCACGCCGTGGGTTGACGTCAAGCTCCTCGGCTTCGCCCACCGCTTCGACGCGGGCCACCAGATCCGGCTGACGCTCGCGACCACCGACGCTGCGTCGTTCAACAACCCGGCGCCCGACGTGATCACCCTGCTCACAGGCCCCGGCACCTCCTTCACCCTCCCCGTCCAGAAGGGCTGACCCGTGAAGCGCACTGCCCTCGCCGTGGCGCTCGTCGCCGCCGTACCGGTGCTCACGGTCGTGTCGCACGCCGACACCGCCGGCTACACCGTCAAGGCGCTCACCATCACCACGACCGTCGCGCCCGAGGGCGCGCTCGGTGTCACGAGGTGCGTGGTCGACGCGGACCTCTACACGCCCGCGCATGCCAGCAAGGCGCATCCCGTGCCCGCCATCCTCACGACCAACGGGTTCGGCGGCAGCAAGGCCGACCAGGCCGGGATGGCGAAGGCGTTCGTGGCACGCGGCTACGCCGTCCTGTCCTACTCCGGTCTCGGGTTCGGCTCCGACCCGCAGAACGGCGTCCGGGGCTCGGACTGCAAGATCACGCTCGACGACCGGGCGCACGACGGCGCGGCGGGCAAGCAGCTCGTCGACTTCCTCGGAGGCATCAAGGCAGCCGACGACGGCACGCGGGTCGACTACGTCCTCAAGGACCGCGTGGCCCACGACGGCAAGGTCCACGCCGGCGACCCGCGCGTCGGCATGGTCGGCGGCTCGTACGGCGGGCAGATCCAGTTCGCGGTGGCGGGCGTCGACCCGCGGGTCGACACGATTGTCCCGCTGATCACCTGGAACGACCTGTCGTACTCGTTGGCGCCCAACAACACGAGCCTCCGGCCGGGCACCGTCACCGCCGGCACGCCTGGTGCCGAGAAGGTCGACTGGACCACGCTGTTCTTCGCCCTCGGCATCGCCCGCGGGGTCCAGGGCGCCGTGGAGAACCAGGACGCGACGCGCCTCGGGCCGTGCCCGAACTTCGCCGACGAGGCCTGCCGGATCAAGCTCACGATGGACTCCCTCGGCTACCCCGACGAAGCCGGCGTGGCGTTCGCTCGTCAGGCGTCGGTGTCGTCGTACCTGGACAGCATCCGCATCCCCGTGCTGCTCGGCCAGGGCCAGGGCGACACGCTCTTCACGCTGCGCGAGGCGGCCGCGACCTACGCCGCCCTCAAGGCCCGGCACGTCCCGGTCAAGATGGTCTGGCAGCGCTGGGGCCACAGTGTCGGGGCCAAGCCCGGCGACCTCGACCTCGCCAACCCGATGGCCAACCACGAGGGCCGCACGATCGCTGCGTGGTTCGACCACTACCTCAAGGGCAAGGGGCCGACGCCGGACCTGAGCTTCGAGTACTACCGGCCCTGGGCCGACCACGGCGACGTCGCGAAGGCGTTCGCCAGCGCCCCGTCGTACCCGCTGCCGGGGACCACGACCCTCTACGGCTCCGGCGACGTGCTGGTCGCGCGCCGCAGCGGCCTCACCACGGGCACGCTGATCGCGGCCGCCCCGGGGCAGGCGCCGCTGAGCTACACCGAGACCTCGGCGCTCGACCAGTCGATGGCGGTCGAGGACGGGCCGGGCACGAGCGCGGTTCTGAGCACCGGCCCGCTGCTGCACGACGTGGACGTCGTGGGCGCGCCGACGGCGACCCTGCAGCTGGTGTCCCCGACCGCGAGCGGCGTGCGACCGGAGTCGATGCTGGTGGCGTTCGTCAAGCTGTACGACGTGGCGCCGGACGGCACCATCACGCTGTCCAACCGGCTCGTCGCGCCGATCCGCGTCGCCGACCTCTCGCGCGCGGTGCAGGTGGCCCTGCCGGGGATCGTGCACCGGTTCGCCAAGGGTCACCGGATGCAGCTCGTGGTTGCCCTCACGGACTTCGCCTACCGCGGCAACACCCTCGGGCAGGTGCTGAAGGTCACGACGTCGCAGGCCGCCCCGACGACGCTCACGCTGCCTGGCCGGATCGACCGGCGGGCGTTCCCGGCGGGCTGACCGCCCGCCGGGAAAGGTCAGGCGGAGGCGCCGACGTTCTGCCGGACCCAGTCGACGATGGCCGTCGGGGACGCGCCCGCGGTGAAGATCTTGGTGACGCCGGCCGCCTCGAGCGGCGCGATGTCGTCCTCGGGGATGATCCCCCCGCCGAAGACGACCACGTCGTCGGCGCCGCGCTCGTGCAGCAGCTCGACCACGCGCGGGAGCAGGGTCAGGTGGGCGCCGGACAGGATGGACAGGCCGACGGCGTCGGCGTCCTCCTGGATCGTCGTCTCGACGATCTGCTCCGGCGTCTGGTGCAGGCCGGTGTAGATGACCTCCATGCCGGCGTCGCGGAGGGCGCGCGCGACGACCTTGGCGCCGCGGTCGTGGCCGTCGAGGCCGGGCTTGGCGACGACGACGCGTACTCGCCCGCTCACGTGGGGTCCTCCTCGCTGCACGAATCCTGCGGGTGGGAGAGTACGCGGCCGTGAGAGGCGACTGGCGCGAGCCCCTGCTCGCAGGCGCGACCCGGCTCGACGTCCGGCTCGGCCACCGCGACCCAGTGGGGTGGCCCGGCTACGAGACGCAGCCCGCCGTGCGGGCCTACCAGCTCGCTGGGTCACCTGCGCGGCCGGGCGCCGTCCTGCTGGCCTGGGACTTCACGGTGCAGGGCGGCTCGTTCGGCGAGGACGACGCCACCGTGCTCGGCAAGGCCGTCGACCACGCCATCGCCTCGCGGGTCCCGCTCGTGACGCTGGTGCGCACGGGCGGCACCCGGCTGCAGGAGGGCATGGCGGCGCTCGTCGGCATCCCTCGGGCCGCGCTCGCCCTCGGGCGCCTCGGCGAGGCGGGGCTGCCGCACCTGTCGGTGGCGGACGCCCCCACCACGGGCGGCGTCTGGATCTCGGTCGTGTGCGGCGCGGACGTCCGGGTCGCGGTCGAGCACGCCACGGTGGGCTTCGCCGGCCCGCGGGTGGTGGAGGCGCTGACGGGATCGCTCCCGGGACCGGACAGCCACACCGCCGAGAGCGCCCACGCCGCCGGCCTCGTGGACGCCGTGCTGCCCCGCGAGGACGTGCCCGCCTGGCTTGAGGCCACGCTCGCGACCCTCGTGCCTGCCGAGCCGGGCGCCCCCGTGGAGCTCGAGCCCTCGGACGACCAGGGCGAGCCGACCGGGTGGGCGCAGGTCGAGCGGAGCCGCCGCCGCACGACCTCGGGCAAGGACCTCCTCGGCGCGCTGCTCACCGAGCGCGTCCCGCTGCAGGCGCGGTACGGCGACAGCACCGTCTTCGCCTGCCTCGGCCGGCTCGGGGGCCGGCCCGTGGTCGGGGTCGCGCTGGCCGCCGAGCTCGGCGGGAAGCCCACCCCGGACGGCTACCGGCTCGCGACCCGCGCCTACCGGCTCGCGGCGCGGCTGCGGCTGCCCGTGCTGAGCCTCGTGGACACGCCCGGCGCCGACCCGGGACCGGCAGCCGAGCGCGACGGCATCGCCCCCGCGATGGCGGAGGCGCTGGACGCCCTCCTTCGCTGCCCCTCCCCGACGGTGGCTCTCGTCCACGGCGAGGGCGGCTCCGGCGGGGCCCTCGCCGGTGCGGCCGCGGACGTCGTGCTCATGACCCCGGACTCCTACTTCGCGCCGATGGGTCCTGAGGGCTCCCAGGCCGCGCTGCGCCGGCCCAAGGAGGAGGTCGCGGACCAGATGCGGATCACGCCCGCCGACCTGCTCGCACTGGGGTTCGCGGACGCCGTGGTCGGCCCCGAGGGGGCGCTGCCGGCGTTGGCGCGGCTGTCCGCCGTACCGGAGCGGGAGCGGTTGGCCGCGCGCCTGACGCGGTGGAGCGGCCCCCTGCCCGGACAGCTCTGAGCGGGCTACCTCATCCGGCGACACGCCGGGTCACCCGTTCGTGTGTCCTACGTCACCTGTAACCGGCCGAGCGCGTAGTGTCACAAGAAGCCTGCTGCCCCAGGCGGTTCCGCGGTGAGGAGACCGTCCGTGCCGGACCCTCGTGCCCACGTCGCGCGTGTCGCGCGCACCACTCGCCGCGGCGTGCGGACGGTGCTCTCGCCCGCGGGGCTGAAAGGCACGCTCACCGAGGTCGCGTGGATCACGGCGCACGGGGCGATGTACCCGTGGGGTGCGCTGAGCCGCGAGGGCCGCCGCGTCCACCGGGAGGAGCTCGAGCGCTTCACCCTCTCGGACCTGCCGCCCGTCCAGCGCGGTCTCATCATGGGCGACGTCGTAGCGGCAGGCACTCCGATCATCCTGCTGCACGGTCTCGTCGACAACGGCTCGATCTTCGTGGGGCTGCGCCGGGCGCTGCGGCGGCGCGGCTTCGGGCGCGTCATCACGCTCAACTACAGCCCCTTCACGCACGACGTCCGGGACGTGGCGCACCGGCTCGCCGCGCTGGTGGAGCGCACCTGCGAGGAGACGGGCTACGAGAAGGTCCACGTGGTGGGGCACTCCCTGGGTGGCCTGATCGCGCGCTACTACGTGCAGAAGCTCGGGGGCGACGCGAGGGTGCACACCGTCTGCACGCTCGGCTCGCCGCACGCGGGCACGCTGGCCGCCCACCTGCTGCCGCAGTCCGTCGTCAAGCAGCTCCGGCCGCGCTCCGACGTGATGACGGAGCTCGCCGAGGCCGCCCCGGGCGTGGCCACCCGCTTCGTCGCCTTCTGGAGCGACTTGGACGAGCTGATCATCCCCAAGCGGGCGGCGCGCATCGACCACCCCGACCTGTCGGCGCGCAACGTCCTTCTCCGGGGCGTCGGCCACATGGCGCTGCCGATCCACGGCCGAGTCGTCCGGGAGATCACCACGCTGCTCGCGCACCTCGACCACGAGGGCCACACGCTGACCCATGGCGTCACCTCGATCGACGCGACGCCGCCCGCCCCGGCGCCCGCACCGGCGGCCCCTTCCACGCCGCCGCAGGCGGGGACGACCGGCCTGCGCTGACCCGGGCTGGTCGACAAGCGGCCATTCCGGATAACCTGGGGTCTCAGACCCGCTCCCCGCTGCCCCGGGGATCTGGTCGACGCTGCGTGCGGCTCCCCAGCCCTGTCAGCACGCAGCGCCGCCGACCCCCGGAGACGCTCTCTCGTGCCCGCCGCTGCCGACACGCGTGCGCCCCTGTCCCGCCGCCGGACCCCTGTGGTGCTGCTCGGTGCCCTGGGCGCCGGCCTGGCCGGCCTCGCCCTCCCGGGTGGCGCGGTGGCTCCGGCCCCGTCCGTCGTCACCGCGGTGGCAGCGGTCGAGGCTGAGCCCCTGCCACACCCCCCTGTCGTCCAGCGAGCCGTGGTCCCCGCGGCGGCACGCCCCCGGTCTCGGGTGGCCCGCGCCACGCGGTCCCGTCCGGCCGGCCCGCGCTGGGTGCGGCCGGTCGCGGCCGGCGTCGTCTCGCCGTACGGCATGCGGTGGGGTCGCCTGCACCCCGGCGTCGACTTCGGCGCCCGGTACGGCGCACCGATCCACGCGGTCGGCGACGGGGTCGTCATCGGAGCCGGGTACCTGGCGGGTGAGAGCGGCTACGGGCAGCTCATCCTGATCCGGCACGCCGGCGGCGTCGTGACGGCCTACGCGCACACCTCGAAGCTCCTCGTCCATGCCGGGGAGCGGGTGCACGCGGGCGACGTGATCGGCCGCGTGGGTGCGACCGGCCACGTCACCGGCCCCCACCTGCACTTCGAGGTACGCCTCGGCGGCCGGAAGGTCAACCCGGTGCCGTGGCTGCGCGCCCACGGGATCCGCGTCTAGGGCTTCTCCCGGGTCGGCCGCACGGTCGCCCGCGGCGCCGTCCAGGCCGGTCCCTCCTCCAAGTACGTGGAGAGCCAGCCCTTGGGAATGCTCTCCTCGAGGAGCCGACCGTCGTCGGGGTCGAGGACGTACCGACGGCCGGTCGACGTTTCCTCCACGGCGATCCCGGAGCGGCCTGCGTGGTCCGTCACGGCGCCGACGAGCGCGAGCCCCGGGATGCGGGCCGCGACCTGCCACAGGGCCCGACGCAGGGCCGGGGGTGCCGGGCTCTCGCGCAGCAGGTCGCCGACGATCGTGAAGAGCTCCGAGTCCTCGTGAGGACCTGCTCCCTGGACACCCGCGCGCAGCCGTCGTTCCAGCTCGCCGGGATCGGTGGGCAGCTGCCACAGACCGTCCCACGTCACACTCGCCTGGCCCATGGCAAAGCCGTGAGGATCCGTCAGGGCCAGCACGCCGATCTGAAGCCCCGGGTCCACGAGCACCCCGGTGCCGTCGTGCCGGATCCAGATCTCCCGGGTGGCCTCGCGGCGCCCGACTGGCGAGGGGTCAAGGTAGTGGCTCACCGCATGCCAGTAGGGCGCGTCCTGCCAATCGCCGTTCTGGGCACCCGCGGCGGCGGCCGCCCGCAGCAGCACCGGGCCCGCGCCGGCGCTGTCTCGCGGCGCGCCGTCCCAGGGCAGGGTCGGGCTGAGCACGAGCGCGAGGCTCGCGGCAGTGGCGACGAGCGCCGTAAGCGCAGCCCGGCGGGCCCTTCGCCGCCGTACGGCCTTGCGGGCCGTCACCGAGGCCGCGGGAACGAGCGCGCGCTCGAACACCTCCCGGTTGACGAGGAGGACGGCCGAGGAGGGGTCTGGGACGAAGGCTGCCTCGGCGAGCAGGCTGTCAAGGTCCATCGCGGTCTCCTTCACGCGTCGGCGCTCGTGAGCTCGTCGAGCGCGGCCTGGGCGCGGGCACGCGCCCGGTACAGGCGGGAGCGCGCCGCCACTGCCGTGAGACCGAGCACCTCACCTGCCTCGGAGGGTGAGAGGCCCTCCCAGGCAACGAGCAGCAGCAGCTCACGCTCCGCGTCCGTCAGGACGGCGAGGGCCGCCCGGAGCTCGCCACGGCGGGCGGTGGCGTCCAGGCGCGCGTCGACCGCATCCCAGTCGAAGGGCAGTACGGCGGGCTGCTGTGCCACCCCTGGCGTCTGCCGCCTGGACGAGCGCAGGACGTTGCCCGCGATGCCGTAGAGCCAGGGCAGCGCCGAGCCGCTCGGGTGCGGCCGTACCCGCAGGCGCGCCTCCACGGCGGCGAGGAACACCTCGCCGAGGAGATCGTCGGCACCCGCGCCTGCCCGACGCGCCAGGTAACGGTGCACCGCCGCCGCATGGCGCTGGTACAGGACGCCGAGCAGCTCGGGACGCACCCGGGCCCGGCTCAGGACATCCGCGTCCGAGAGCTCGTCAGGTCTCACACCCCTCCTATGCCGCGGCTCGCCGCAGCGTTGCAGAGGAGCTAGAGCTTCTCCACCGGGGCGTAGCGGAGCAGCAGCCACTTGACCCCCGCCGTACCCCCGAAGTCGACCTCGGCCTGCGCCTGGTCCCCCACCCCGCGGGTGGCCGTCACCGTGCCCAGCCCGAACGCGTCGTGACTCACCCTGTCGCCGACGGCGAGATCCGGCACGGGCCGCAGCCCGGGCGCCCGCCGCGCCAGCGTCGGCGAGGCCGCCACGCGGTCCGCCGCCCGGCTGGTCGCCGGGGTGCTGATCCCGCCGAGCCGGCGCCAGTCGAGCAGGTGAGCGGGCAGCTCCTCGAGAAAACGGGAGGCCGGGTTGTACGTCGTCTGCCCCCACGCCATGCGCATCACGGCCCTGCTGACGAACAGCCGCTCCCGGGCGCGGGTGATCCCGACGTAGGCCAGCCGCCGCTCCTCCTGCAGCTCCGCGGTGTCCCCGAGGGTGCGCAGGTGCGGGAAGACGCCGTCCTCCATGCCGGTGAGGAAGACCACGGGGTACTCGAGGCCCTTGGCAGCATGCAGCGTCATGAGCGTGACCACGCCCCCGCTGCCGTCCGGGTCGGGCACGCTGTCGGCGTCGGCCACGAGCGACACCTGCTCGAGGAACTCGTGCAGTCCGCCGTCCGGCACCCGCTCCTCGAACTCACGGGCCACTCCGACGAGCTCGGAGAGGTTCTCGATGCGGGACTCGTCCTGCGGGTCGGTGCTCTCCGAGAGCTCCTTGAGGTAGCCGCTGCGGTCCAGCACCGCCTCAAGCACCTCCGCGGGCGGGGTGCTGCCGGCCACCAGGGCGCGCAGCTCGTCGAGCAGGTCCACGAAGGCGCGTACGGCGGCGACCGACCGCGGCGCCATGCCGGGCGCCTCCTCACAACGGTGCAGGGCGTCGTTGAAGCTGATGCGCTCCCGGCTGGCGAGCGCCTCGACGCAGGCCTCGGCACGGTCGCCGATCCCCCGCCGCGGCGTGTTGAGGATCCGGCGCAGCGACACGGTGTCCGCGGGGTTGGCGAGCACCCGCAGGTAGGCCAGCGCGTCGCGGACCTCCTTGCGCTCGTAGAAGCGCACGCCCCCGACGACCCGGTAGGGCAGCCCCACCCGGATGAAGACCTCCTCGAAGACGCGGGACTGCGCGTTGGTGCGGTAGAAGACCGCGATGTCGCAGGGGCGCACCGCCCCGCTGTCGACGAGCCGGTCGACCTCCTCGGCGACGAAGGCGGCCTCGTCGTGCTCGTTGTCGGCGACGTACCCGACGAGCAGCTCGCCGTCGCCGGCGTCGGTCCACAGCCGCTTGTCCTTGCGGCCCTCGTTCTTCGCGATGACCGCGTTGGCCGCGGTGAGGATCCGCTGCGTCGAGCGGTAGTTCTGCTCCAGCAGCACGACCGCCGCGTCGGGGTAGTCGACCTCGAAGTCGAGGATGTTGCGGATGTCTGCGCCGCGGAAGGCGTAGATGCTCTGGTCGGCGTCGCCGACCACGCACAATTCTGCGGACGGCAGCGCCGAGTCTCCGCTGACGGGCTGGGTGAGCTCGCGGACCAGCGTGTACTGCGCGTGGTTGGTGTCCTGGTACTCGTCGACGAGCACCTGCCGGAACCGCCGCCGGTAGTGCTCCGCGACGTCCGGGAACGCCTGCAGCAGCTCGACGGTGGTCATGATCAGGTCGTCGAAGTCGAAGGCGTTCGCCTCGCGCAGCCGCCGCTGGTACTCCCGGTAGACCTCCGCGCGCGTTTGCTCATGGACGTTGCTGGCCTTCGACGCCGCGCTCTCCCAGTCGACCAGCTCGTTCTTCAGGTCGCTGATCTGGTTGCTCATCACCCGCGCCGGGAACCGCTTCGGGTCGAGGTCGAGGTCGCGGCACACCAGCGTCATGAGGCGCTGCGCGTCGGCCTGGTCGTAGATCGAGAACGTGCTCGTGTAGCCGAGCTTCTTCGCCTCGGCACGCAGGATCCGCACGCATGCGGAGTGGAAGGTGCTGACCCACATCGCCCGCGCCCGGCCGCCCACGAGGGCAGCGACGCGTTCCTTCATTTCGCCCGCGGCCTTGTTGGTGAACGTGATCGCGAGGACCTCGCCGGGCTGCACGCCCCGGGCCGCGAGCAGGTAGGCGACCCGAGTGGTGAGCACCTTGGTCTTGCCCGAGCCGGCACCGGCCACCACGAGCAGCGGCGACCCCTCGTGCACCACGGCCAGCCGCTGCTGCGGGTTGAGCCCCTCGAGCAGCCGCTCGGCGGCAGGGGCGACCGGGGTGGGGATCTCGAACATCCGTTTCATCCTAGGCGGGCAACCGACACCCCGCGGTCCTCTCCCCGCCGTACCCCTTCACCCCGCCGATCATGGAGTTGTGGCACGGTCTTTCACGCTCAGGGGGCGTACCAGAAGTCCATGATCGGCACGGAAGGGCCGGTACGACGGGGCTACTGCTCCGGCTTGTGCTGCTCGCGCAGGTACCGCTCGAGCTCCGCGCCGAGCTCGTCGGCGGTCGGGAGCTGGTCCTCGGAGATGTCGGTGGCGAGCAGCGACCGACCGCGGCCGCTCACGAAGGCGTCGTACTGCGCCTCGAGCTGCCGGACGACCTCGGCCACCTCGGGGGCGCCTTCGACCTGGGCGTCGATCGCCTCCCGGGTCTGCTGGGCCGCCTCGTCGAGCGCCTCCAACGGCAGGTGCAGGCCGCCGTTCTTGGCCACTTCGCGCAGCAGCTGGGCGGCTGCAGCCGGGTAGGCGGTCTGCGCGACGTAGTGCGGCACGTGCACCGCGAAGCCCATGGCCTCGACCCCGGCTTCGCCCAGACGGAGCTCGAGCAGGTGTCCGGCCGAGCCGGGCACCTGCACCGTTTCCACCCACGGCTCGTAGCCCTCCACCAGCGACCGCGGCGTGCCGTGGGCGATGACGCCCACCGGCCGGGTGTGCGGCAAGCCCATGGGGATCGCGTTGAGGCCGATGGACCGGCGTACGCCCAGGGTCCGGCACAGCTGCTCGACCGCGGTCACGAACCGCTCCCACTGCACGTCCGGCTCAGGGCCGGCGAGCAGGAGGAAGGGCGTGCCCGCGTCGTCGTGCAGCAGATGCAGGGCGAGCTCCGGCGCGGCGTAGGACTCCCAGTGGTCCTTCGCGAAGACCATCACGGGCCGTCGGGCGCGGTAGTCGTAGAGCTGGTCGTGGTCGAAACGCGCGAGCACCCGGTGCTCGAGCGTGTCCAGCAGGTGGTCGGCGGCCAGCCGACGGGCACCCCCGGCGTCGATGAAGCCGTCGAGCGCCTGCACGAGCACCATGCCCGAGAGCTCCGGACGGTCCGGGTCCAGGTCGTACAGCTCCGACGGGTCCAGCTTGCGCATGCCTCGATCCTCCCCTGCCGAGCCCAACGCTCGCACATCGCCTCCGCTTCCCTCGTGAGAGGCTGCGAAGCATGGGCGAGATCGAACGGGCGCTGGTGGTGGTCGCGCACCCCGACGACGTGGACTTCGGCGCAGCCGGGACCGTGGCGACCTGGGCCGACGAAGGCATCGACGTGACGTACTGCCTGTGCACCAACGGCGACGCGGGTGGCTTCGACCGGGACGTGCCGCGCGAGGCCATCGCGGGGATCCGCCAGGCCGAGCAGCGGGCCGCCGCGGCAGCGGTCGGGGCGAAGGACGTGGTGTTCCTCAGCTACACCGACGGGCAGCTGATGCCGAGCTTCGAGTTGCGCCGGGACATCACACGCGTCATCCGCACGGTACGCCCCGACCGGGTGCTCATGCAGAGCCCGGAGATCAGCTGGGAGCGGCTCCCGGCGTCGCACCCCGACCACCGCGCCGCAGGAGAGGCCACGCTCGCCGCGGTCTACCCCGACGCACGCAACCCCTTCACCCACGTCTCGCTGCTCGAGGACGAGGGGCTCGAGGCCTGGACGGTGCACGACCTGTGGGTCATGGGCGTCCCCGAGCCGAACCACTGGGTGGACATCACCGACGTGTTCGACCGCAAGCTCGCGGCCCTGCGCGCCCACGAGAGCCAGACCGCGCACATGGACGACCTTGAGGAGCTGCTCCGGACCTGGGGCCTGCGCCAGGCAGAGCCGGCCGGGCTGCCGGAGGGGCGGCTGGCCGAGGGGTTCCGCCGCGTCAGAGTCCGTTGACGTGCCCGCACGCCCGGCGGCGGGGGGCGGACGTTGGCTCACCGTCGCGCCCGAGCGGCTGCAGCGCTGGCTCGACGGCTTCGCGACGCGGCACGGGGTCCCGCTCGTCACGACCGGCCCGGATTCCGTCGTGCTCACCGCCCCGGACCGGGCTGTCGCCGACATCGAGATCCCCTTCCCGCCCCTGCCCCTGCCGGCCTGTCAGGACGGGGGCAGGTCGGAGCCTGCTGACCTTCTGACAACCCTGGTCGAGCACGCACTCAGGGACCGGACCGTCGGGGTCCTGCTGGTACGACGGGGCGGGTTCGCCGCGGGGGTGTTCGAGGCCGGCCGGCTCGTGAACGCCAAGACCGGGCAGCGGCACGTCCAGGGCCGCACGGCGGCGGGCGGCTGGTCGCAGCAGCGGTTCGCGCGCCGACGGGAGGGCCAGACGGCGGTGGCGATGGCGGCCGCCGCGGACGCCGCCGCGACGGTCCTGCTCGCGCGGCCGCTCGACGCCGTCGTGCTCGGCGGGGACCGCACCTCTGTCGATGCCGTGCTGGCCGACAGGCGGATGGCGCCGTTGCGCGCGCTGGTCAGGGGCCGGCTGCTCGACGTACCGGACCCGCGACGCAAGGTCCTCGAGACCGCGCCCTACCGC
>JBKOVB010000110.1:0-8192 GCA_046723735.1 Actinomycetota bacterium
TGCTCGACCGCTCGCGCCGCCCTGGTGCCGTCGGGGGGAGGAGTCGTCCACGTCACGGTCGGCACGGTACCCCGGTGTCGCTACCTGCAAGCGGGTGCCGCACCGTGTCCCTCTCACCTACGGTGTGCCGCATGGGCGTGACCGTCACCGAACGCGGCCCGGACGGCCATCGGACCTTCTTCGTCACGGTGCAGCCGACCCGCGCGGACTGGCCGCAGGACCGCAGCGACGACGAGGAGCGGGCCCTGGAGGGTCACGCGGACCGGCTGGCCCTCATGACCGCCCGCGGGTTGTGCGTGGTCGCGGGCCCGTGCCTGCACTTCCAGCTCGGCATCGCCGTGTACGACGGGCTCACCCTCGACGAGGTGCTGGCCGAGGTCGCGGGCGACCCGATGGTCGTGGCGGGCTACTTCGACGCGGAGGTCTCCGCGATGCGGCTGACGTCCGAGCGGTTCAACCCGTCTCAGGCAGCAGCGGTACCAGGTGCGGAGCTGACAGGGCTCGGGTGGCCTCGGTGACGGGGGTGGGCGACGGCAGCTCGCCGTCGAGGCCGAGCTCGGCCATCCGCCGGGCGCTCGGGAGCACCGTGCGTTCCAGCGACCCGACCGTCTTGTTGAAGTCGTTGACCGCGGTCGACAGCGACCGGCCGAGCTTGTCGACGTGCGTGCCGAAGGTGGCCAGCCGGGTGTAGAGCTCCTTGCCCGCCAGGAACACCTCGCGGGCGTTGTCGGCGAGCTGGTGCTGCTGCCAGCCGTACGCGACCGCCCGCAGCAGCGAGAGCAGCGTGGTGGGTGTCGCAAGGTGCACGCGGCGGCTCATCGCGTGCTCGAGCAGCGAAGGGTCGACCTCGAGCGCCGGCGCGAGGAACGCCTCCCCGGGCAGGAACAGCACGACGAACTCCGGCGCCGGGGTGAGCTGCTGCCAGTAGGCCTTGTCGGCCAGCCGGTCGACGTGCTGGCGCAGGTGCCGGGCGTGCGCCTGCACCCGCTCGGCGCGGACCAGCTCGTCGTCGGTCTCGAGGCCTTCCAGGTAGGCGGCCAGCGTGACCTTGGCGTCGACGACCACCGAGGCGCCGCCGGGCAGGTGCACGACGAGGTCGGGGCGCAGCGTGCCGTCCAGGGTGGGCAGGCTGAGCTGCTCGGTGAAGTCGCAGCGGTCGAGCATCCCGGCGTGCTCGACGACCCGGCGCAGGTGCAGCTCGCCCCAGCGGCCGCGGGCCTGCGGGCGGCGGAGTGCGTCAACCAGCGCCCGGGTCTCGCGGGACAGCCGCTCGTTGCCGGCCGCGACCGTCGACACCTGCTCGCGGAGCTCGGCGTTCGCGGCCGCCCGGGCCACGTCGAGAGCGTGCAGGTGTTGCTCGACCTTGGCCAGCTGCTGGGCCAGGGGCTCGGCCAGGGGAGAGGGGGCCGGCTCCGTCGTACGGGATCGGGAGAGCAGGTAGCCCAGGGCGACGCCCCCGAGCAGGGCGACCAGCAACGCGACGAGGTCCATGCGCGGAGCGTGACAGAGGGGTCCGACACAGGGGCGGCGATGAGGGCTGCTGAGCTACTTGCCGAGCGCTTCGCGCGGGGTGAGATCGACGCGGAGGAGTACACGCGTCGTCGCGACTTCCTGTGTTCGGGGGCTCGTAGAGCGACCTTGAGCATCTCCGCACACCCGTGCTGTCATACGGATGAGAGGAGGTGGTCACGGGTCTCCTTGGTCACAACCACCCTGTCGACCCGGACCGCGTCGCGTCTGCACGCAACGGTTCGGTCAGCGAGGACGAGGCAAGGCGGTTAGCTGAGTTGCTCACTCTGGTGGCCGACCCGATTCGCTTGCGGCGCTGCCCGCGACAACTGCTGACGAGCTCGCCTGCCGTGCCGACGGCGGCGCGATGACCCTCCTGCACTCCCTAGGGCACGCCCTGGCCATCGCTGGGGCGATGACGTGGGAGATCCTCTGGGCGCTGATCCTGGGCTTCCTGCTGTCGGCCATCGTCCAAGCCGTCGTCCGGCGCAGCGCCATCATCCGCCTGCTCGGTGATGACCGTCCGAGGACCTTGGCGATGGCGACGGGGCTGGGTGCGGCCTCCTCCTCATGCTCATACGCTGCGGTCGCCCTTGCACGCTCCCTGTTTCGCAAGGGGGCCAACTTCGCCGCAGCGATGGCGTTCGAGATCGCCTCGACCAACCTGGTGATCGAGCTCGGCATCATCATGGCGTTGCTGCTCGGCTGGCAGTTCACCCTTGGCGAGTTCGTCGGCGGCCCGATCATGATCGTGCTGTTGGCCGTCCTGTTCCGGCTGTTCCTGCGCCAACGCCTGCTCCAGGACGCCCGGGCGCAGGCCGACCGCGGACTGGCCGGGTCGATGGAAGGCCATGCCGCGATGGACATGAGCATCCAGGACGAAGGCGGCGTTTGGCAGCGGTTGCGCTCGCCCGCCGGCTACACCTCGGTGTCACACGTCTTCGTCATGGAATGGGCGGCGGTCATCCGCGACATCGTCATCGGCCTGCTCATCGCAGGGGCCGTGGCCGCGTGGGTGCCAGAGTCGTTCTGGCAGCAGCTCTTCCTGACCGACCACCCAGTGTGGTCCAAGGTCTGGGGGCCGATCATCGGGCCGGCAGTGTCCGTGCTGAGCTTCGTCTGCTCGATCGGCAACGTGCCGCTCGCCGCCGTGTTGTGGAACGGTGGCATCAGCTTTGGCGGCGTGATCAGCTTTATCTTCGCCGACCTGATCATCATCCCGATCCTGGTGATCTACCGGAAGTACTACGGCGCGAAGATGATGCTCTTCATCCTCGGCACCTTCTACGCGACGATGGTCGCCGCCGGCTACGCGGTCGAGCTGCTCTTCGCCGTACTTAACCTGACGCCGACCGAGCGCAACGCGACTGTGCTCGAGCCGACCATCAGCTGGAACTACACCACGGTCCTGAACCTGGCCTTCCTCGCCATCGCGGCGGCCCTGCTGTGGCGGTTCTTCCGGACCGGCGGCCGCCAGATGCTGGCCATGATGGGCGGTTCGCCCGACGACGACGGCGGCAGCGAACACCACGCCCACACCCACTGACTGCAAACCGCGAGCGTCGGAGAGGCGGCGCACCAAACCAGTCGCTCTGGTCCGAGAGGTTGGGCCCGTGGCCCGAGGCGGGAGGCCGCCGAGTGCGGTGGGGCAGCGTGATGGGTGTAGAACTGGCCGCGCCTTCGCCGAGGCCGACCTGCGAACCGTGGTGTCGACATCGGCGTACCGGTGGTGGCGGTGTCCGGTGCGTGGGACCGCTCGGTGGCGGAGGGGATCGCTGCGGCTGCAGGGTGCTCAGCCGCCCCGGGGGCGGGCACGTGCTGAACCAGAAGGACGCGGACGCGTTCGAGGGCGTGCTCCGCCGTTCCTCGCCCGGTACAGGCCGAAGCCCGCCGGTAGCCTTGACGCACGTGAGCCTCTCCCTCGGCATCGTCGGCCTGCCCAACGTCGGCAAGAGCACGCTCTTCAACGCGCTGACCAAGAACGACGTCCTCGCGGCCAACTACCCGTTCGCGACCATCGAGCCGAACGTCGGCGTCGTCGGCGTGCCCGACCCGCGGCTGGGGAAGCTGGCCGAGGTGTTCGGCTCCGAGAAGATCGTCCCCGCGACGGTCGACTTCGTGGACATCGCCGGCATCGTCCGTGGCGCCAGCGAGGGGCAGGGGCTGGGCAACAAGTTCCTCGCGAACATCCGTGACTGCGACGCGATCTGCCAGGTGATCCGCGCCTTCAACGACCCGGACGTCGCGCACGTCGAGGGCCAGGTCGGGCCGAAGGACGACATCGAGACGATCAACACCGAGCTGATCCTCGCCGACCTGCAGACCATCGAGAAGGCGCTGCCGCGGCTGGAGAAGGAGGCACGGGTCAAGAAGGACGTCGTGCCGGTGCTGGAGGCCGTACGTCGCGCCGCCGAGGTCCTCGACGCCGGTACGACGGTCTTCGCCGCCGGCCTCGACCGTGTGCCGCTTCGGGAGCTGCACCTGCTGACCGCGAAGCCGTTCCTCTACGTGTTCAACCTCGACGAGGACGGGCTGCTCGACAAGGACCTGCGGGCGTCGCTGGCCGCAATGGTCGCGCCAGCCGAGGCGGTGTTCCTCGACGCCAAGGTCGAGAGCGAGCTCGTCGAGATGGACGAGGACGACGCGCTCGAGCTGCTGCAGTCGATGGGGCAGGAGGAGTCCGGGCTGCACCAGCTGGCGCGGATCGGGTTCGACACGCTGGGGCTGCAGACCTACCTCACGGCCGGGCCCAAGGAGGCCCGGGCCTGGACCATTCGCAAGGGGGCTACTGCTCCTGAGGCGGCCGGCGTGATCCACACCGACTTTCAGCGCGGCTTCATCAAGGCCGAGGTCATCCACTTCGCCGACCTCGTGGAGCTGGGTTCGGTTGCGGCGGCGCGGGCGGCCGGCAAGGCGCGCATGGAGGGTAAGGACTACGTCATGCAGGACGGCGATGTGGTGGAGTTCCGCTTCAACGTGTAGCGCCCGGCATCTCGGCGTACCTGTCGTACGGTCCTCCTGTCGTCGGAACCCGTTGGAGCGCACGTGTCGTACGTCGTCGATTTCGAGAACGTCTCCACCACCGGCCTGGAGTCCTCGCCCGTCGCCGAGGCGCTCGCGGGCCTGCGGGCCAACGAGGCGCGCTACTTCAAGAACAAGTACGACCACGTCTTCACGGTCGAGCCGGCCTCGGAGGCGAAGACCACGGTCGACCGCGTGCACCGCATCCTCAAGGAGGAGCGAGACCTCGTCATCGGCTCACGCCCGCTGGAAGCGACGTCCTTCGAGGTCGACGGCATCCGTTGGGACTACGTGTTCTACGAGTCGGGGCTGTCCATCAACGTGCTCTACACCCTCGAGGATGCAGGGAAGCGTGCGGTCGGCTTCAAGCTCTCCGACGGGATGGAGGTCCCGGACGAGCTCGCCGACCGCTTCAAGTTCGCTCGCCAGAAGTCAAAGCTCGCTGGCACGATCCGGGGCTCGTACTTCGTGATCAAGGGCGAGTACTGACGCGCCGTCGGCCGTGCAAAGGTGTTCTTCGAGGACGCCATCAGGTGGAGCTCCGCGTCTACGTCTGAGCCACGGAGTGTTGTCACTACGCTCGTTCGCGTGACGGAAGAGTTCACGTTCGCCCACACGCCGACGGTCGCGGACTCCGATCGCCTCTGGGCGCTTCAGCAGGGTCGCCGTCGCATCTGGTTCTTCCGGCTCGTCCCGACCCTGGGACTGCTGGTGGGGGTAGCTGCCCTCGCGTCCGGCGATGCGGTGATCGCGACCTTCCTCTTGGTCCTCGACGCCGTCGTCGTGCTTCTGCTGCTCTTCATGTGGCTCCTGCGGAAGCGGCTGTACTGGAAGAGCAACCCGTCGGCGCTCGCGCCTGTCACGGTTGCTGTCAGCGAGACCGAAGTAAGGATGACTCAGGCAGGTAGGGAGGGGTCCTACCCCTGGAGCACATGGGGCTCCTGTCTCGTCGCGACTGATGCCCTGGTGCTGCGCTACACGCCCTCGCGACTTTCGGCGGGAGTCGTGCTGCTTCCCCGACGTGGACTTGTGCAACCGGAGCGGTGGGACGAGCTCACGGCGTTCGTCGCCCTCCGCGTCCCCGTGCACGCGAGCTCCCCGGTGATGCCGACGGTGTCGCGAGGATGACGAGCTGCTGGGTTGCTCGGGTCATCGCGACGTAGCGGTCGACCGCTCCCTCGATGCCCTCGCCGAACCCCTCTGGGTCGACGAGGATGACGAGATCGAACTCGAGCCCCTTCACCAGCTCGGGCCGGAGCGACCGGACGCGTGACGTCTCCCGGAAGGTGGGGTCGCCGATGACGCAGGCGATCCCCTCTGAGTGCTCGGCCAGCCAGGTGTCGAGGATCGAGCCGAGATCCGACGCAGACCCGTGTACGACGGGGACACCGCCGCTGCGGATGGAGATCGGCACGTTGGCATCCGGCAGCACAGTTCGGATCACCGGCTCGGCTTCCGCCATGACCTCCTCCGGCGTGCGGTAGTTGATGCTCAGCGAAGTCAGCGTGATCCGGTCGAGCCCGATCCGCTCCAGCCGTTCCTGCCACGACTCGGCGAACCCGTGCCGGGCCTGGGCACGGTCCCCGACGATGGTGAAGCTCCGGGACGGGCAGCGGAGCAGCAGCGTCTGCCACTCCGCGTCGGTCAGCTCCTGAGCCTCGTCCACGACGACGTGCGCGAACGGGCCGGCGAGCAGGTCCGGGTCGGTGCCGGGCAGGGCGGCCTCGTCGACGAGCGCGCCCTGCAGGTCCTCCCCACGCAGCATCGACATCACAAGCATCTCGGAGTCGTCCGTGGCGATCAGGTCGTCGACGACCGTGGCCATGCGTTCGCGCGCGGCGACGACGGCGGCCTCCCGCCGACGCCGCTGTCGCGCCACCTCCGGGTCTCCGAGCCGGTGCCGTGCAGCGTCCAACAGCGGCAGGTCAGACACCGTCCAGGCCTGGGCATCCTCGCGCTGCAGCGCTTGCACGTCTTCGGGGCTGAGCCAGGGAGCGCACTCTCGCAGGTAGGCGGGGACCGACCACAGGTCTCCGACGAGATCAGCTGCTTCGAGCAGCGGCCACGCCCTGTTGAAGGCCGTGAGCAGCTCCTGGTTCTGCACCAACGACCTCCGGAGCAGCGTGGCCGAGACGCCGCCGTCGTGCTTGTCCAGCAGGATCGTGAGCAGCTCCTCCCAGACCTGGTCGCGGGCCTCGTTGTGGGAAGTCCCGGGTTCCGCTGCCTCGAACGCCTCGGCCCAGTCGTCGGCGCTCAGCCAGACGTCCAACCAGTCCGTCGTGACCGTCATGCCCTTGGTGGGCGGCTCCTCGTAGAACCTGACGGCCCTCTCGATCGCCTGCACCAGCTCGGCGGACGACTTCAAGCGGGCGACGTGCGGGTCGGTCTCCGTCGATGCTGTGGTGCCCTCGGCGACGAGGTCCCGCAGGGTGCAGGTCTGCACGCCTTCCTCCCCGAGACTGGGGAGGACATCCGCGACGTAGGCCAGGTAGGGCTGGTGCGGACCGACGAACAGCACGCCGCCCCGGTGGTGACCGAGACGCGGGTCGGAGTAGAGCAGGTACGCCGAGCGGTGCAGCGCGACGACGGTCTTCCCCGTCCCGGGACCGCCGTCGACGACCAGAGCCCCGCTGGAACCCGCTCGGATGATGGCGTCCTGGTCGGCCTGGATGGTGCCGAGCACGTCGCGCATCTGGCTCGACCGCGTGCTGCCGAGGCTGGCGATGAAGGCGGACTGGTCGTCGAGGGCGGCGGCGTGCCCGGCGTACCCCTCGGGTGTGAACACCTCGTCCCAGTAGTCCGTGATCCGGCCACGGGTCCAGCGGTACCGGCGGCGGCTGACCAGCCCCATGGGGTTGGCGTGCGTCGCGCCGAAGAACGGCTCGGCCGCGGGGGAGCGCCAGTCGACCAGCAGCCGACGACCCTCGCTGTCCGTGAGACCGAGGCGTCCGACGTAGACGGGCTCGGGGTTGTCGGCCCTGATGATGTGCCCGAGGCACAGGTCCAAGCCGAAGCGCCGCAGGGCCCGTAGGCGAGCGGTCAGCCGGTGGATCTCCAGGTCCCGGTCCATCGCCTCCTGGCCGATGCCGCCTGGCGCCCTGCGCTCGGCATCGAGGCGGTCGGACAGCTCGGCGATCGAGCGCTCCAGGCTCTCAGCGATCGCGACGAAGTGCTGCTCGTCGCCGGCGATCAGTGTCGGGTCGGCCTTGGGAGCGAGATGGTCGCGAAGGTCGAACGCGCTGGTCGTCAGAGGGTCCACGTCATCAGCTCCGATCTGAAGTGGGTGGACCCTAGACCCGAAAAGTCGACCTCATGAGAGCGGCCGAAACCTGCCAGAATGAAGGTGGCGGAGGACGTCTGCGGCGCGTGAGGTCCGACAGCGGCGTCATCCTCCGATAGCGCCGACGTCACTCAGCGATCCCGACACCGGCCGGCTCGACTACCCCGCGCAGGGCCCTCCCGGTGAGTCCGTCTTCGACCTCGATTCATTCGATGAAGCAGAGGGCTGCGATGAAGCACGAGCTGACGGCACCCAGCGAACCAAGCGCAGCGGCCCCCACGGCACGATGCGGGTCTGCCTGCCCCGCTCGACGTGTGCAGGCGAGGTGCAGCAGCGCGGCCACCGGGAGTATCAGCAGCAAGACACCTACAAGGACTTGGGC
>JBKOVB010000025.1:0-44544 GCA_046723735.1 Actinomycetota bacterium
GTGTCGCCACCGCTCACGACGAGCTCGAACGACTGGGCCGGCCACGACGACAGCCGCTGGATCGTCTCGATGTTGGCGCCGCACTCCGCGAGCGTGCGCGTGACACCGCCCAGGGCGGCCGGTGGCAGCGGTGCGCCGAGCACGACCACGTGGTGTCGCTGGTACGACGGAGGTTCCGCGTCCGGTAGCGCCTCCAGCTCTATGTCGACGCCGAGGTCCGCGGCGGCCGCCCGGAGCGCGGCGAACACCTCCTCGCCGGACCCCTCGCCCGCGATCACCAGGCCAAGCAGCAGCCGGCCATGGACGACGACCTGCTCGATGTCCTCCACGAGCGCGTCGTGCCGGGCGAGCACGTCCATCAACGCGGTGGTGACCCCGGGATGGTCCCGGCCGGTCACGGTGACCAGCGTGCTCACGATGCCTCGTCGTGCGCGTTGTACGCCGCGACCCGGGCCCGTCGTACGAGCCGCGCGAGGTCCCGCAGCACCCGGGCACGCGCCTCGGCCTCGTGCGAGTCGACGGCGCCGCCGGTCGTGCGGTCGGCCAGGTGCACCAGCGTGGCGAGCGCCCGGGTGCGGACCAGCACCTCACGGGCCCGGGACGGCCAGGAACCCGGCAGCTCGTCCTGACCGAGGCCGCGCCGCTGCGCGTTGCGCAGGTCGTCGAGGGCCTCGGCGACGTCCGGGTCCCAGCGCGCCACGTCCAGCTCGGTGAGCGTGCGGGTGGCCTCCATGAGCCCGACGCGCAGGTCGTGCTCAGCCTCGTGGAGGAACGGCCCCTGGTCGGGCCCGCTGAGCGCGATGTCGTAGGCCTGCCACAGCACCGTCGTGACGGTGCCGTCCAGCTCCGAGCCGTGCGCGGTGATCGTCGGCACCAAGCCGTAGCCGGTCGCGTCAGACCGCAGCGCGAGCACGCCCTCGCCCGCGAGGAGCGCGGCCTCGGTGAACGGGCCTGGCCCCGGGAGCCCGAGCGGGTCCCCGGGGGCGGGGAGCACCAGCCGCACCCGGGTCACCCCCTCAGCGCGCAGCCGCGCCACCGCCTGCTCGAGCTCGAGGTCGTCGACCCACAGCCCCGCGACGGCGTGGCTCTCGTCGTACGCCGTCGTGTGCTCCACCAGCTCCGGCAGGCTCACCTCACCCGCGAGCCACGACGTCGTCCAGCACGCGAGCAGCGCGCTGCGCGGCGGGACGGGCACGATGGGCACGAGCCCCGAGCCTACGAGGGTGTCGCTGCCCGCCTCGCGGCGCGGTGGTGCCTAGTGTCGCCGCGTGCGTTCGTACGACGGCATCGACCTCTCCCCGCCCCGCCGGCAGCCACCACCCGCGATCCCGGCCGAGCTCGACATGGTGCTCGAGGAGGTGCTGACCGGCTTCTGCGGCGCCGTCGTGGGCTGGGACAAGGAGAACGTCACCCTCGAGGACCGGTTCGGGAAGACCCGGGTCTTCCCGCTCGGGGTGTTCCAGCTCGAGGGTCGCGCCGTCACCGTGACCAGGCCGGTCACGGCGGCTCCGCAGCGCCCGACCCGCACCGCCAGCGGCTCCGTCGCCGTCGAGGGCCTGAGAGCACGGGTGGCCCGGGCGGGCCGGCTGTGGGTCGAGGGCAAGCACGACGCCGAGCTGGTCGAGCGCATCTGGGGCCACGACCTGCGGGTCGAGGGCGTCGTCGTGGAGCCCCTCGACGGCGTCGACGACCTGCCCGCGCTGGTCCGGCAGTTCGGTCCCGGGCCGGGGCGCCGCCTCGGGGTTCTCGTCGACCACCTCGTGAGCGGCAGCAAGGAGAGCCGGGTCGTCGCGCAGGTCACCAGCCCCGACGTGCTCGTCACCGGTCATCCGTACGTCGACGTCTGGCAGGCCGTGAAGCCGCGGGCGCTCGGGATCGACGCCTGGCCTGTGATCCCGCCCGGTCGGCCGTGGAAGGAGGGCGTGTGCGCCGCCCTCGGGTGGGGGGAGCCGTGGGAGGGCTGGCGGCGCGTGCTCGCCGCCGTCGACAGCTACGCCGACGTCGAGGTGCCGCTGCTCAACGCGGTGGAGCGCCTGATCGACTTCGTCACGGAGGAGTGACCGGCCAGCAGCAGCTGCCTCAGCTCGTCCGGCACGTGCACCGCCGGGACGGTCTCCTCGACGAACGCCCGCACCGCGCGGGCGAACGCCTCGGGGTTGGTGCGGTGCGGCATGTGCCCGGTCTTGCGCAGGATCGCCAGCCGGGCGCTCGGCAGCAGCTCGGCGGCGTGGGCCGCGTGCACCACCGGGACGACGGGATCCCGGTCACCCCAGACGATCAGCACCGGGAGCTTGGCCGCGAGGTAGAGCCGGTCGCGGCTCGACACGGCCTGGCCGCGGACGTCGATCACGGCGCGCAGGGTGCGTAGGAACGCCGTGCGCGTGGCCCGGTCGCGCAGGCCCTCCCAGATCACGGCGACGTCCTCGACGTCGTTGCGGTCGAGCAGTCCGGTGCGGGCGACCGTGCGGGCGACACCGAGGGCCGTCCGTCGCAGCGGCCCACGGGCGCTGAGGCCGATCGCGTACGACGCGCCGGGGAGCGCCGAGGCCCGGAGCACGGGGTTCACCTCCGCACCCAGGCCGCCGGAGGCCACGAGTACCAGCCGTTCGACCCGCTCCGGGTACTGGTAGGCGAACTGCAACGCGACCCCGCCGCCGAGGCTGTGCCCGACGACGGTGGCCCGGTCGACCCCGAGCACCTCCATGAGGTCGCGCATGCCGTTGGCGAAGCCGCCCACCGAGTAGTCGGCACGCGGTTTGTCGGACGCCCCGTGCCCGAGCAGGTCGGGCGCCACGATCGTGTAGTCGGTCCCGAGCAGCGGCAGCACCCCCTCCCACGTCCGGGACGAATCGCCGATGCCGTGGATGAGCCACAGCACAGGGGCGGTGCCGAGCGGGCGCCCCGCGAGCAGATAGGCGCGGCGGTAGCCGTGCACCACCCTGGTTTCCCGACGAACGCTCGCGAGCGGCATACCCGCAGCATGCCTCTGGGCTGTTTCACGCACGTGAACGCCGGCCCTCGGCGCGCCGGACCGGTTCCGTCGGCGGGCTTTCCTAGACTGCCGAGGCCCGGCCACCGTGCCGGCCCGCGTCCCCGCACGACCGCACGAGAGCGAGCTGTTGACCGCCCCTCAGGAAGCCGCACAGGAGCAGCCGGCAGCACCCTCCGCCGTACCGCTGCGCGCCTGGCAGCGCAGCGCCCTGGTGACGTACCTGCGCACCCAGCCCCGCGACTTCCTGGCCGTAGCGACCCCCGGCGCAGGCAAGACGACCTTCGCGTTGCGCATCGCCTCCGAGCTGCTGGCCAGCGGCGCGGTGCAGGCCGTCACGGTCGTGGCGCCGACGGAGCACCTCAAGACCCAGTGGGCGCTGGCTGCTGCCCGGGTCGGGATCATGCTCGACCCGGGCTTCAAGAACTCGATGGGCTCGACCAGCGCCGACTTCCACGGGGTGGCCGTGACGTACGCCGGGGTCGCAGCCCACCCGCTGCTGCACCGTGCGCGCACCGAGCGCCGGCGCACGCTGGTGGTCCTCGACGAGATCCACCATGCCGGCGACGCCCTGTCGTGGGGCGACGCGGTGCGGGAGGCGTTCGAGCCGGCGACCCGGCGGCTCGCGCTGACCGGCACGCCGTTCCGCTCCGACACCAACCCCATCCCGTTCGTGCGCTACGACCGGGGCCCGGACGGCGTGACGCGCTCCGCCAGCGACCACGCCTACGGCTACAGCGACGCCCTGCGCGACGGTGTCGTGCGGCCGGTGCTGTTCCTCGCCTACTCCGGCACCGCGACCTGGAAGACCCGCGCGGGCGACGAGATCACAGCGACGCTGGGCGAGCCGCTGACCAACGAGCAGACCGCGCACGCCTGGCGCACCGCACTGGACCCGCACGGGGACTGGATGCCGGCCGTGCTGGCCGCCGCTGACCGCCGTCTGACCGAGGTACGACGGGGCATGCCTGACGCCGGCGCCATGGTCATCGCGAGCGACCACAAGAACGCCAAGCTCTACGCCGAGCTCCTCGAAGGGATCACCGGCAAGGCACCGGTCGTGGTGCTGTCGGACGACCCGGCCGCCTCCAAGAAGATCGCCGCCTTCGACGCGTCCACCGACCGCTGGCTCGTGGCGGTGCGGATGGTGTCGGAGGGCGTGGACATCCCGCGCCTGGCCGTCGGGGTCTACGCCACCAGCGTCCAGACACCCCTGTTCTTCGCGCAAGCGGTCGGGCGCTTCGTCCGGGCGCGCCGCACCGGGGAGACGGCGTCGGTGTTCCTGCCGAGCGTGCCGGCGCTGCTGGCGCTGGCGGCCGAGATGGAGGCGGAGCGCGACCACGCGCTCGACGGCCCGGCCAAGGAGCAGTTCCTGGCGGACGAGCTGCTGGTGGCCGCGAACCGCACCGACAAGGACGGCGAGGAGGAACCCGGTTTCGTCGCACTGCAGGCCTCGGCCCACCTGGACCGGGTGATCTACGACGGCGGCGAGTACGGCACCGGCGCCGAGGTCGGGTCCGAGGACGAGCTCGACTTCCTCGGGCTCCCAGGCCTTCTCTCGCCGGACCAGGTCGCCGTGCTGCTCGCGCAGCAGCAGGCGAAACAGCTGAAGAAGGCACCGGCCGTGCCCCCGCCGCCGATGGACCGCTCGGCCTTCGAGGTGCTGGCCGGCCTGCGGAAGGAGCTCAACGGGCTCGTCGGGGCGTGGCACCACCGCACCGGCAAGCCGCACGGGGCGATCCACGCCGAGCTGCGCGCGTCCTGCGGCGGCCCGCCGTCGGCTCAGGCCACCGCGCAACAGCTGCAGGACCGGATCGAGACGATGCGCAGCTGGGCGCGGGAGCGCCGATGAGCCCGCGATGATCCGCTAACGCCCGCTGTTGTCAGTGCGCGAGGTGCCAGCGGTCGGTCCAGAGCTTGCGCGCGTAGACCGTCAGGTGCTCCCTGACCCACGGCGAGACGAGCAGCGCTACCGGCCGGTCGCCCTCGCCTCCCGCGGTGAGGACGTCCACGTCGTACTCGCCGAGCCGCCCAGGACGCGGGTCGCTCGGCGCCGCTGAGACCCGCACGAGCGCGGCGAGCTCCGGGCCGAGAAGCAGCGCGACAGGCTGCGTCAGGCCCTGCGGCGTGACCGCCGCAGCAACCGCCACCTCGGTGTCACCGCCGAGCACGCCCCGCATCAGGGCCATCATCTGGCCCGGCACGCGCAGCCGCTCGCGCAGGTCTAGCCACACCTCGCGTTCGACGTCCTGCAGGCCCAGGGCGGAGTGAGCGCCGCACACGACCCCTGCTTACGCCTCAGGCCCGGGCGGGTCGCAGCACGATGGACCGGCACATGTGCCAGGTCTAGCACGCGCCCGCCGACGCGGCGAGGCGACTAGTACGCGTCCTCCATGATCCGGAAGACGACCCCGACAACCAGGCCCGCGACGAACAGCACGCCGCCCCCGATCGCCAGCGGGAGTGACTCGAGGGGCAGCGCGAGGCCGAGGAGAACGCTCGCCACGATCATCAGCACGACAGCGACCCACGAGGTCGCCCTGACGTTGTGGCCGCCGGCCATGGTTGTGCTCCCTTGTCGAGGTTCTGTCGCCGAGCACTCTACCGAGGGGCTCTACCCTGGCCGGGTGCAGGTGACCGACACGATCACCGACCCGAGTGACCCGCGGATCGCCGACTACGTGGGCCTCACCGACGTCGTACGACGGAGCAAGCACGAGCCCGAGGCGGGCTTCTTCCTGGCTGAGGGCGTGCCCGTCATGCAGAGGGCCGCACGGGCCGGCTACCCGCTCCGTTCCGTCCTCCTGGCCGACAACCGCCCGCTCCCGGAGGGCCTGCCGGACGCGCCGGTGTACCGGGCGTCGTACGCCGTCCTGGAGGCCGTCACGGGATTCCACGCCCACCGCGGGGCGCTGGCCTCGTTCGGTCGGGTGCCACTGCCGAGCCCGGCCGACGTGCTGCGGGAGGCCCGGCGCGTGGTGGTGCTCGAGGAGGTCAACAACCACACCAACCTCGGGGCGATCTTCCGCAGCGCCGCGGGTCTCGGCATGGATGCGGTCCTGCTCACGCCGACCTGCTGCGACCCGCTCTACCGGCGGGCGGTGCGGGTGAGCATGGGGGAGGTCTTCGCGCTGCCCTACGCCTACCTCGACTGGCCCGCCGGGATCCACGAGCTACGGGCCGCCGGCTTCCACGTGCTGGCGCTGACGCCCGACCCGGACGCGACCCGGCTCGACGAGCTGCGCCTCGGTCCCGACGACAGGGCGGCGCTGCTGCTCGGGGCCGAGGGGCCCGGGCTGACCACGACGGCGATGGCGGGGAGCGACCTGCAGGTGCGCATCCCGATGTCGCACGGCGTCGACTCGCTCAACGTCGCGAACGCCGCGGCCGTGGCCTGCTGGGTCGTGGGTCGCCGTCCAGGGCAGGATGGGAGCCCATGAGAGCCGCGCTCCTGCTGACCCCCGTCGTCCTCGTCGTCGCTGCCTGCGGCGGAGGAGGGTCCGGCGTGAGCAAGGCGGACTACGTCAAGAAGGCTGAGGCCATCTGCAGCAAGGCCAACAAGGATGTCGACGCGCTCTCGGTGCCGACCGACCCCGCAGGCCTGCCGGCGTACGTGAAGGGCGTCGTGGACATCGCCGACACGGCCACGACGGAGCTGGCCGACCTGGAGGCGCCCTCGAAGGACGAGCCTGAGCTCAAGAAGAGAGTCCTCGAGCCGCTGCGGACGCAGGTGGTCCAGGCGCGCGACTACTCCCTCAAGGTCCGCCGGGCGGTCGACAGCCACGACCAGGTCACGCTGGCCCGCCTGATCGCCAACCCGCCGACCGAGACCAAGGCGGACCTGTCCTGGATGCGCTCCTACGGCTTCAAGGAGTGCGTGAAGGCCGCGGACACCAGCGACTGACCACCTGGGACGATGCCGCCATGGCGGAGCACCACCACCACGCACACCCGCCGCTGGCCGCCTCGGCCGCGCGGCTGCGCCTGGTACTCGCGCTCCTGGCCGTGATGGTCGGCGCCGAGGTGCTCGGCGGGGTCGTCGCCCACTCGCTGGCGCTGTTCGCGGACGCGGGTCACCTGCTCTCCGACGCCGCCGGGATCGCGCTCGCGCTGCTGGCGGTGACCTTCGCGGCCCGGCCTGCGACGCCGGCCCGGACCTTCGGCTTTCAGCGCGCCGAGATCCTCGCGGCCGTCGGCAACGGCGTACTGCTCCTCACCGTGGGCCTCGGCGTCGTCGGCCTGTCGCTGTGGCACCTCGCGCACCCGCACCACAGCGACCCGGCCGTCATGGCGCTGCTCGGCACCGTCGCCCTCGTGGGCAACGGCAGCGCACTGCTGATCCTGCGGGGCGGGGCGCAGCACAGCCTCAACCTGCGGGGCGCCTACCTCGAGGTGCTCTCCGACGCGCTCGGGGCCGGGGGCGTGCTCGTCGCCGCAGCCGTCATCGCGGCCACCGGCACGCCGTACGCCGACCCCGTGGCCTCCCTGCTGGTGGGTGTGCTCATCGTGCCGCGCACTGTGCGCCTGCTGCGCGAGGCCGTCGACGTCCTGCTCGAGTCGACCCCGCGCGGCACCAGCCTGGAGGAGGTCCGCCGCCACCTCGAGGAGGAGGACGGTGTGGTGTCGTGCCACGACCTGCACGCCTGGACGATCACCAGCGGTACGACGGCCCTGTCGGCGCACGTGGTGCTGACGCATCGGGTGTGGGACGAGGGACGCGCACCCGCCCTGCTCGACCGGCTGACCAACTGCGTCACCGAGCACTTCCGGCTCGACCACGTCACGCTGCAGCTCGAGCAGCAGGGCCACGCCGAGCACGAGGGCCTGCTGCACGAGTAGGTTCGACGCCGTGGATTCCCCTCGGCTGCGCCCCGTGCTCGAGTCCCTCGGGGCCTACCGTCCTGGCCGGCGTCCCGCCCCCGGACAAGACGTCTCGCGGCTGGCAAGCAACGAGACGCCGTTCCCGCTGCACCCGCACGTGCAGGAGGCGATCGCGGCCGCAGTCGTCGACGCGAACCGATACCCCGACCCTGCCGCCCTGCGCCTCACCGAGGCGGTGGCCGCCAAGCACGGCCTCGACGTGGCGCAGGTGGCCCTCGGCTGCGGTTCCGTCCAGCTCGTGCAGGAGCTCGTCGAGATCGCCTGTGACGCAGGCGAAGAGGTCGTGTACGGCTGGCGCTCCTTCGAGGCCTACCCGACGCTGACGACCATCGCAGGGGCCACCTCGGTGCCGGTGCCGCTGCGCGACCTGCACCTCGACCTCGAGGCGATGGCCGATGCCGTGACCGACCGCACCCGCCTCGTGCTGCTGTGCAGCCCGAACAACCCGACCGGCCCGGCTCTGCCCGCCGAGCAGGTGAAGACCTTCCTGGCACAGGTGCCCGGCAACGTGGTCGTGGCGCTCGACGAGGCCTACGCCGAGTTCGTCGACGACCCACTGGCGGTGGACGGCACGACGCTGCTCGACGAGCACCCCAACCTGGTGGTGCTGCGTACCTTCTCGAAGGCCTACGGCCTCGCCGGCCTGCGCGTCGGCTACGCCTTGTCGGCCTCGACCGCCACCGCCGCGGCGCTGCGCCAGGTGCACCTGCCCTTCGCGGTGTCGGTGCCTGCCCAGGCCGCGGCGCTGGCCGCCCTCGAGGTCGAGGACGACCTCATGGAGCGGGTGAGGCAGGTCGCGGCGCTGCGCGAGCCGCTGCGGCAGGGGCTGCGCGACCTCGGCTTCGACGTCCCGCCCACCCAGGCGAACTTCGTCTGGCTGCCCACGGGCGCGGACAGCGACCGGGTGTCGCAGGTCTTCGAGGACCACGACGTGCTCGTGCGGTGCTTCTCTGGAGAGGGGATCAGGGTGACGGTGGCGACCGAACGGGACAACGAGCGGGTGCTCGCGGCGGCTTCCGTCGCCCTGAGCTCGGCGGCCCGCGCGTGACGAGCACCTCCGAGCTGCCCTGGGTCCAGCCGGGTGCGTTCGAGGTCGCCCCCGGCGTCCACCGCGTCCCGCTGCCCCTGCCCAACGACGGCCTCAAGGCCGTCAACGTCTACGTCATCACCACGCCCGAAGGCCTGGTATGCGTGGACGCGGGTTGGGGCATCCCCGAGTCGCGGACGCTGTTCGAGAAGGCGCTCGCGTCCCTCGGCGCCGGCGTCGGGGACGTCCAGCGCTTCCTCGTCACGCACGTGCACCGCGACCACTACACCCAGGCCGTGCAGGTACGACGGGACGCCGGCTCCCACGTCGGGCTGGGCCTGGGGGAGAAGCGGACCCTGGACGCCCTGCAGGACTCGCACCGGACGCCCCTGAACCACCAGGTGGGGGCGCTGCGCGCCGCCGGGGCCGCCGAGCTCGCGGACCTCATCGACACCTGGTTCCACGCGCAGAAGGCCGACCTCACGCTCTGGGAGTCGCCGGACGAGTGGCTGACGGAGGGTCCCATCCCGCTGGGCGACCGGGTGCTCGACGCGGTCGAGACGCCCGGCCACACCACCGGGCACCTGGTGTTCCACGACGTCGACGGGGCGCTGCTGTTCGCCGGAGACCACGTGCTTCCCACGATCACGCCCTCGATCGGCTTCGAGCCGGTGCTGAGCGAGAACCCGCTGGGCGCGTTCCTGCGCTCCCTCGCCGTCGTCCGGTCCCGGCCCGACGCACAGCTCCTGCCTGCGCACGGCCCGGTGACCGAGTCGGTGCACGCGCGCGTCGACGAGCTGGTGGCGCACCACGGCCGCCGGCTCGACCTCACCGAGGCTGCGGTCCGCAACGGGGCGCACACGGTGTTCGAGGCCGCCTCGGCGCTGCGTTGGACGCGCCGGGAGCACCGCTTGCGCGACCTCGACCCGTTCAACGCGATGCTGGCGATCTTCGAGACGGGCGCCCACCTAGACCTGCTCGTGGCCCAGGGCCGGCTGACCGGCGTCGAGGCCGACGGCGTGAAGACCTACGCCTGAGGCTCCAGCCGGAACACCCTCAGGTTGCGACCGCTGCGCTCGACGTACGTGTCGTACGTCGGCCAGACCGTGAGCAGCTTCGGCCAGACCTCGGCCTTCTCCTCGTCCGAGAGCAGGTGCGCCTTCACGGGCACGGTGCGCCGTCCGAAGGTCACCGTGGCCTCGGGCGTCTTCAGCAGGTTGCCGGACCAGGCAGGGTGCTTCTCGGTGCCGAAGTTGCTGCCCACCACGTAGTAGACGTCGCCGTCCGCGAGCGTGGCCAGCGGCGTCTCACGGGGCAGGCCGCTCTTGGCCCCGGTCGTGGTGAGGACCAGCGTCGGCACGACGAGGTGGCTGGCCACGAACCGCCCGCCGCTGGCACGGTGGAGGAACCGGTCGACGCGCGGCATGACGCCGAGGGCGAACGTGGCGAACCAGCGCTTGCTGGCGAGGGTGTGGACGAGCCGGCCGAACCTGCTGTCGTGGTCGAGGCTCACCTCAGACCCACGGCCTGGTGGCGCCGATGAAGTCAGGACGGTTTGCGGAGGTCACTCTCACGACTTCGCCCGTGTAGGGAGCCTCGATCATCTTGCCCTTGCCGATGTAGATCGCCACGTGGTGGATGGTCCGCTCGTCACTGGTGTCGTAGGCGAAGAACATCAGGTCGCCCGGGAGCAGGTCCGATCGGTTCCAGACCCGCTTGCCGACCTGCCACTGGCTGCCGGTGTAGTGGTCCAGGTGGATGCCGGCCTTGTGGTAGATGAACAGGGTCAGGCCGGAGCAGTCGAAGCCCACGGTGCCCGCGCCCTGCGCGAAGCCCTCGGTCGGGCCGTTCTCGTCGCCCCCGCCCCAGGCGTAGGGCACACCGATCTCCTCGAACGCCCAGTGGATCGCCGTACGGGCTGCGTCGCTCGGCGCCGTGCCGTCGTCGAGCCCGGCCGCGGCACGGCGCGCGGCATCGGCCTGAGCCTGCAGCGAGGACGCGGACCGGACTGCGCGGCTGAGCTGGGCCTCCGCCTGGGCCACGAGGCGCAGCGCCGTGCGCTTGGCACGGGCGGCGTCGTCCGCGGCAGCGACGGCGGCAGAGGCCGCGCGAGCGGCGGCGTGCTGGCTGGCCGCAGCCGCGTCACGCGCGGTCGTCGCCTTCTCCAGGGCGGTCGCGGCGGTCTGCCACGCACCGGCTGCCTTGCTCTCGGCCGCCTCCGCCCGGTCGGTGGCGGCCTGCGCCGCGGCCCGGGCGCGCACGGCGCGCTCGATCACGCTGTCCTGGTAGGCGCCGACGTGGTTGATGAGGGTCCGGCCGTTCGCGAGCTCGATCGGGTTCTGCGCCGCGAGCAGCTGCGACACCATGCCGAGGTTGCCGTCCCCCTGCCAGGCGCTGATGGCCATCCGGTTCAGCACCCGCTGCGCCTCGTCCGCCTCCGCCTGCGCGGCGCGCTGCACGGTGCGGGCCGCGTCGGCCTGGGCAGTGGCCTGCTGCGCGGCGGCCTGTGCCGCGTCTGCCTGCGTGCGCACCGTCGCGTAGGTCGCCTCGGCAGCCCCCGCGTGCTGTGCCGCCTCAGCGCGGGCGGCCTGGGCCTTGTGGGCACGGACGAGCGCGCCGTTGTACTCCTCTGCCGCCCGCTCGGCCTGCGCCTGCAGCGACTCGACGAGCCGGCGAGCGGAGGCGACGTGCTGCTGGGCGCGTCGCAGCTCCTGCTTGGAGGGGGAGTGCGGGTCCGCCCCGGCCGGGGCAGCGGGGAGCACGAGGGCAGCCGCGACCGCGACGACGACCAGGGCGCGTCGGTCGGAGCGGGCTCGACGTATCGGGTGAGCGGTCACGCGATCTCCCTTCCAGTGGCACAGGGTAGGGGAACCGTGTGAATTCTGTGACTGCTGACAGCAGAGTGACACAGGTCGCGCTCGCCCGACAGGTCCCTGTTGTCAGATGCGCACGCAGCGGAAGCCGGTGTGGCCCGTCGAGGAGTCGGGTGTGCTGAACGTGCGTCCGGCCGCGCGGTACCGGTGGCAGTACGACGGGTGGCACAGGTAGCTGCCGCCCTTCACCACCCGCCGCCCGGAGTCGCCGGACCACGGGTCGGCCGTCCACTCCCAGACGTTGCCGGCCGTCTCGAACAGCCCGAACCCGTTCGGCGGGTAGGTGCGGACCGGCACCGTGGTCGCGGGACCGTTGGTGCGCTGGCGCGGGAACGTGCCCTCCCACACGTTGGCGCGACCGGCGGGCTCCTCGTCCCCCCAGGGGTACCGCGCCTGCGCGAGCCCGCCCCGCGCCGCCTTCTCCCACTCCGCCTCGGTGGGCAGCCGCTTGCCCGCCCAGGACGCGAAGGCCCGCGCGTCGTGCCACGACACGTGCACCACCGGGTGGTCGCGGGGGGCCTCGCTCCCCGGGCCGGCGGGCGCGTGCCAGCTGGCGCCGCGCACCGCCCGCCACCAGGGCGCTCCGGGCACCCGGGCCGGGAGCACCTCGGCACCCGCAGCGACGGTGTCGCCGAAGACGTAGGACCAGCCGAAGCGCTCGGCCTCGGTGCGCCAGCCGGTGGCCGCCACGAAAGCGGCGAACGCCCCGTTGGTCACGGCCGTGGTGTCCACCCAGAAGGCCGCCACGTCGACCTGGCGCACGGGCCCCTCGCCGTCGCCGGGGAAGGCCGGGTCGCGGTCGTTGCCCATGAGGAACGGCCCCGCCGGGACCCTGACCATGCCCGCGTGCCCGGTGTCGCCGGCCGCGCCGGGGAGGCTGCCGTCGTACCCGCTGGGCGCCTGTTCGGGACGGCTCGGCTGGCAGCACTGCGACACCTGCACAGCCTGGCAGACACCTACGTCGTCCTGAGCGCCCGGCTCAGCGTGCCGGCCACGGGACCGGCCGTGTCCAGCACCGTCGCCTCCGGCCAGGGTGCGAAGCGGGCAGCCATGTCCCGTCGTACCTGCGGTGTCGCGTCGGACGGCCCTGCAGGACGTACGACGAGCCGGTGCTCCGCCACGTCGTCGGGCAGGAGGCACACGAGCTCGACGCACCGGGCCACAGCCGCCGCCGCCGTCTCCCGGGCGACCTCGCGGTGACGGGCGTCAGCGAAGGACGCGTCGAGCACCACGCTCGTCCCCTCGCGCAGGTGGCGCCCGGCCTCCTCGAGCAGCGCGGCATAGGTGTCCTCGGTCCGCCCGGGGGTGTACAGCTCGGCGGGTGCCGGCCGGTCGGGCGCGAGCCCCGCCCGGCCCTTGCGCACCAGGTCCGACGACAGGCGCGTCCAACCCGCCCGGTCCGCGAGGGCTGAGGCGATGGTGGTCTTCCCGCTGCCGGGCAGGCCGCCCACGAGGACGAGACGGATCTCTCCTCGCTCGAGGTGCCTCAGGGCCAGCTCGGCCAGCGCGCGTGCCTGGGCGGGTGCCTCGCCCTCCGGCTCCTGACGGGCGCGGATGCAGGCCACCTTCGCGCGGACGTGGGCGCGGTAGGCGAGGTACAGGGAGGCCAGGGAGGACGGGGCGTCTTCGCGGGCCGCGTCGCAGTAGGCGTCGAGGAAGGCCGTCGCGAGGTCTCTGCGTCCCAGGTGCTCCAGGTCCATCGCGAGGAAGGCGGCATCGGCCAACCCGTCACCGACGCGCAGGCGCACGTCGAACTCGAGACAGTCCAGTAGTCGCGGGCCGTCCTCGAGCAGGAAGACGTCGGCTGCCTGCAGGTCGCCGTGCCCCTCCACGACGCGCCCGTCCGCGACCCTCCGCCCCAGCAGTCCCGCACGGCCCTCCAGCCAGCGGTGCGCCAGCGCACGCGTCCGCTCACGGAGGTCGCCAGGCACCAGGTTCTCGAACGGCCGCAGCGCGTCGAGACCGACGTCCCACAGGCCGCGCTGGCCGTCCGCCGTGCCGACCTCCTCCAGTCCGGCGGGCGCGGGTGAGTCGCGGTGCAGGGCCGCGAGGTGGCGGGCCACGTCCCGCAGCCCGGGCAGCAGATCGGCACCAGCGAGGACCAGCTCGGCCAGGGAGCGCTCGCGAGGCAGCTCGCGCATGACGACCAGGTGGTCGCAGCTGCTCCCGTCGACGTCACGCACCTCGGCGACGCCCAGGTAGACGTCGGCGGCGAGCCGGCGGTTCAGACGCACCTCCTCCTCGCAGGCCCGGCGCCGCGCCGCCACGGTGCGGAAGTCCAGGAAGCCGAGGTCCAACGCCTTCTTCCGCTTGTAGACCAACCCGTCAGTGAAGAAGAGCGTCGCGGTGTGCGTCTCCACGACTCGGCTGGTCACGGCACCACCGTGCCGTCGCGCCGGACGGGATGTCGAGGATCCCGCCGCAAGAGATGACCTTGGACCTGTGTCGTGGAGCACCGCAGTGGGGAAGTCTGTATGTATCACGGAGGTGCGTCATGACGACCTGTCGCCGGAGGGGCTCGAGACTCCTCGTCCTTGCCGCCGCTGCGGTTCTCGTCCTCGCGGGGTGCGACAACGGGGACGGCGGCTCGTCGACACCGGCCACGCTGGCACCGTCGACGAGCGGCGCGCCGACGGCCTCGCCCTCACGGTCGACGTCGCCCGTGGGCGTGGCGGTCTCGGCGTACTTCCTCGCCAAGGAGAAGGTGCAGCCGGTGCTGCGTCGGGCCACGAGCTCGGCGGTGGCGACCGACGCGGTGCGTGCCCTGTTGCAGGGCCCGACGGCGCAGGAGCGGGGGCAGGGGCTCAGCACCGCGATCCCGGCGGGCACGACCCTGCACGGCATCGTCATCAAGGATCGCCTCGCGACCGTCGACCTGAGCAGCCAGTTCGGCTCCGGTGGTGGCTCTGCCTCGATGAAGGCCCGGGTGGCGCAGGTGGTCTTCACGGTCACGCGCTTCCCGACCGTCGACCGGGTGTCGTTCGAGCTGGACGGCAAGCCGGTCACGGCGCTGGGCGGTGAGGGTCTGCTGCTGGACGAGCCCCAGACCCGGGCGGACTACGAGGAGCAGTCGCCGGCGGTGCTCGTGGAGCTCCCGCGCTGGGGCGAGACCGTGGCGGTCCCGGTCGGAGTCAACGGCACGGCGAACGTCTTCGAGGCCGTGTTCTTCCTCGAGCTTCGCGACAGCACCGGCAAGGTGATCGCGAGCCGGCGCGTGCAGGCGACCTCCGGCACCGGGACACGCGGCACCTTCACGGCGACGCTCACACCCGCGAGCACGGCCAGCAGCACCGGACCGGCCAGGTTGCAGTCCTACGTCATGAGCGCGAAGGACGGCAGCCGTCAGGACGTGACGAGCATCCCGATCACTCTCCGGCGTTAGCAGGAGCCCGCGGTGCCCCGGCCGGCCCTCCCAGGCTTCCAGCTGGTGGCTGCGCTGCTGCTGGTCGTCGCGTGCGGCGAGGGAACGACCACGTCGTCGCAGCCTCCCAGCGCCACGCCTTCGGCGACCGTCCCAGCACCCTCATCCTCGTCCACGCCCTCGCCTCCTGCTCCGGCGAGCCGGTCGCCACGACCCAGCCCCGCGGCCGTGCCGAGCCGTACGGCGCCGCCGACCCCTGCGGTATCCACGAGCTTCGCGACCCTGATCCGGAGGGGAGCGACCGGACGTCACGTCGTGGCCCTCACCTTCGACGCGGGTTCGGACGTGGGCAGCACCGCGGCCGTGCTCGACCTGCTGAGGGCGAGGCACATCCAGGCGACCTTCGGGCTGACCGGTGCGTGGGTCCGCGCCAACCCAGGACTGGCCCACCGGGTCGTGAGCGAGGGGCACCTGGTGGTCAACCACACCGACAGGCATGTGTCCTTCACGGGGGCGTCGACGGGCACCCGGCCTCTGACCCAGGCCGAACGAGCCGAGGCGCTGCGCGGTGCCGAGGCAGCGATCAGTGCGGTCGGCGGCGTAGCCCGACCGTGGTTCCGCCCGCCGTACGGCGACCGGGACGCGTCCGTCGACCGGGACGTCGCGACGCTCGGGTACCGATACGAGCTGCTCTGGACGGTCGACACCCTCGGCTGGAAGGGTGTCCCGCCGTCGCAGGTGGTCGACCGCGTGCTGCAGCACCTCGGCCCCGGCGAGATCGTCCTGATGCACGTGGGCCGGGCGTCCACGGACGCCCGGGCGCTGCCCGCCGTCCTGGACGCCCTGACCTCCCGCGGCTACGGATTCGTGCGGGCGGACAGGTTCTGAGGCGGCTCCAGAGCACCGCCCGGCCGGACGACGTCGTCCGCCCGGCGGGCCGGGAACGGCGGCCGCACGACCTGCCAGCCGTCGGCTGTGACGGTGACGCCCAGCAGGGCATCGCCGACACGCAGGTGCGTGAGGCTCAGGGGCAGGACCTCCGGGGGCAGGGCGGGGCGCAGCCTGACCGTGCCGCCCTCGGCGTCGGGCTGCAGCCCGAGCAGCGCCCGCAGCAGCAGGAACGGGGATGCAGCCGCCCAGGCCTGAGGGGAGCAGGACGTGGGGTATGGCACCGGCCCGGGGAACTCGGTGCGGCCGAAACCGCTGAACAGCTCCGGGAACCGGCTGCCGAACGCCGTGCTCGCGGCGATCAGGTCACGCACGACGACCTGCGCCTGCTCGGCGTAGCCGTACCGGCACAGGCCCGCGACGACCAGGGCGTTGTCATGGGGCCAGATCGACCCGTTGTGGTAGCTGAGGGGGTTGTAGGCGCCCATGCCGCGCGCCAGGGTGCGGATGCCCCAGCCGCTCGCCAGGTCGTGGCCCACCAGGTGCTCGGCGACCTGCGCGGCCTTGTCGTCGTCGGCGATGCCGGTCCACAAGCAGTGGCCGATGTTCGAGGTGAGCGAGTCGACGAGGCGCTTGTCGCGGTCGAGGGCCAGGGCGTAGTAGCCGCGGTCGGGCAGCCAGAAGGCCGCGTTGAAGGCCTCCTTGAGGCGCCGGGCCTCGTCGTGCCACCGCTGGGCGGTGGGCGAGTCCTGCAACAGGTCGGCGATCCGTGCCCGGGCGAGGTAGGCGCCGTACGTGTAGGCCTGCACCTCGCACAGCGCGATCGGGGCCTCGGCGAGCTCGCCACCGGCGAAGGTGATGCCGTCGAACGAGTCCTTCCACCCCTGGTTGCGCAACCCCTGGTTGGTCGCGCGCTTGTACTCGACGAAGCCGTCCTTGTCCTTGTCCCCGTAGGACAGCGTCCACTCGAGGGCGGCGTCGGCGTGCGGCAGCAGGGCGTCGAGCTCGGCACGTGGCAGGCCCCAGGCGTACGCCTCGCCGAGCAGCATGACGAACAACGGTGTGGCGTCGGCCGTGCCGTAGTAGGTGTGCCCGCCGCCGAGCGCCAGACCGGCCTGCGTGCCGAACCGCATCTCGTGCAGGATCCGCCCGGGCTCCTCCTCGGTGAGCGGGTCGACGTCCTTGCCCTGCCGGGCGCCGAGGGTGTGCAACGTGCCGAGGGTCAGCTCGGGGTAGAAGGGCAGCGTCATCCAGGCGGTGAGCAGCGAGTCGCGCCCGAACACGGTCATGAACCACGGGGCTCCGGCGGCGATGACCGGGTGCCCGGTGAGCGGGCTGTCCAGCCGGAGGCCCTGGAGGTCGTCGACGCTCGTGGAGAACACCCGGTTGAGCCAGCGCTGCGGGCAGCTCAACCGAGGGGTGGGCACCGGCTCCTCCTCGGGCTGCACCTCGCCCAGCACGCGGGAGCGGGAGGGGAGCTGCGGCACGACCGCCTTGTCGTCGACCGAGAAGGTCAGGTCGAAGGTCGTCTCCCACTGCTCGCCGGGCGGGATGGCGGCCGAGAACGTCAGCACGCCGGGAGCGCGGACGCCGGTGGAGGGGCAGGTCAGGTGGACCTGCCGGCCGTGCCCCAGCCAGCGGTACGCGTAGTCCATGCCGGAGCCGTCCTCGCGCGCGCTCGCGGTCACCCGCTCGGGGTGGGGGACGACCCGGTTCTCCTTCACCTCGAAGAGGTCCGCGAAGTCCACGTCCATGAGCAGCGTGAGCGAGCAGCCGGCCGTCTCGTGGCCGAGGTTGCGGATGATCACGTGCTCCCGCATACCCTCGCCGAGCAGCCGCTCGCGGAGCACGAGCAGGTGGCTGTCGGCCAGGCCGGGCGGCGGCGGGACGCGCGCCACGTAGGTCGCGCAGCACGAGTCGACGTGGAACGCCGCCAAGGCCTGCGGGCTCTGGCCGTCGACCCGGAGCTCCCAACGTGACAGCGCACGCAGGTCGCGGAAGAACAAGCCGAAGGCCCCCTGCTCGAGGATGTCGCCGACGCCCGTGCTGACGCAGAACAACGAGCCCGCGACCAAGGTCTGGACGCCGGTCGGGTCGCCGAGCACCGGGGGACCGCCGCTGTAGCCCCAGTTCTGCGTCATGAGAGCACGGCCGGGACGCCCGCCTGCGTGTCGGGCGCCGGCACGTCGGCACGGGGGAGAAGCATCACCGGGACGTGCGCGCCGGCCACCGTGGCCCACACCGTTCGACCGCGCCCTCCAGCAGCAGGCTGGGTCCAGCCGAGGGCGATGAGGTCCGCGTGCTCGCGGTCCGCGACGTCGAGGATCCGCGCCCACGGCCGACCGCTGCGGAGCTCGAGCCTGGCGCTCGGCCCCGGGCAGAAGCGCGCGAGGAACTCGCTCTCCCAGCTCTCCTGCTCGTGCACCGCCTGGTCCCAGAAGCGCGGCACGTGGCCCTCCTCGAACACGTGCAGCACGACCAGGTCGAGACCCGACTCCGCGAACAGGGCCAGCGTCCCGCTGATGCCGGCAGCGGCCTCCTCGGTGCCGTCCAGCGGCACCAGCACCCGACGCAGGCCCCTCGTACGGCGGGGCGGCGCCCCCATCGGCACGAGCACCAGCGGCTTCTGGCAGCGCAGCAGCACGTCGGGCACCGCCCCCGAGGCGCCGCCCTTGTACGACGGCAGCACCGCCATGACCACGCCGGGCGCCTCGGTCGCGCGCAGGACAGCTTCGAGCTCTTCCTCCGGGGCCTCCGGCAGCGTGTCGTGCACCACCTCCAGCTGCAGCGCCTGACCCAGGGCGACGGCCACCCGGTGGAGCGCGGCCGCGTCCGACGGCCGCCGGGAAAGGGCCACCAGCCGAGGCATCAGCCCATCACCTCCCACTCGTGACCACTCTTCACCCAGGTGCGCCGTCCCGTCACGGGTGCGGCAGGCCTGTTCCCGGCGGCAACTGCGAGCGGTCCGTCCGTCCAGACGTCCACGGTGTCGGCCCGCACCGTCACGTCGAGGACCCTTCCCAGGCAGAGCAGACGCACGCGCAGCACGGGCCACCGCGTAGGGAGGCGCGGGTCGAGCAGCACGCAGCCGTCCTGCACCCGCAGGCCGACGAAGCCTTGAAGCAGCGCCTGCCAGACCCCGCCCATCGTCGCGAGGTGCAGGCCCGCGCCGGTGACGCCGGTGAGGTCGTCCAGGTCGAGCCGGAGCGCGATGTCGAGCTGGTTCAAGGCCTCGTCGGGCCGGCCGGCCGAGGCCAGCAGGGAGGCGGTGATCGCGGGGGACAGCGACGACCCGTGCGCCGTGCGCGGAAGGTAGTGGTCCAGGTCTGCCGAGAGGGAACCCGGCGGCATCTCGTCGGGGAGGACGTGGTGGGCCATGAGGACGTCCGGCTGCTTGATGATCTGGCTGGCGGTGACGCGCTCGGAGCCCAGGACGAGGTCCGCCGCCACCGGGGGAGGGGCGACATCGGCCATGAGGAGGGGCTCCAGCTCGTCGTACCCGGCGAACTGCTCGTGACGCCGGCGTACCGGGTCGTACCGGACCACCAGGGCGTCGGCCAGGTCCCGCCACTCACGGCGCTCGCCCTCGTCGTCGGTGAGGGCGGCGCCCTGGCGAAGGTTCCAGCGGGCCAGCACGTTGGTGTAGACGTCGTCGTCGACGACCTCGTGGTACTCGTCCGGGCCCGTGACGATCCGCACGTGCCCTGCGCCGTCGGGGTCCCGCTCGGCCCGGCTGGCCCAGTAGCGCGCGGTCTCGACCATCAGCGGCCGGCCAGGACCGGCCAGGAACTCTCGGTCGCCCGTCCACGTGGCGTAGCGGTGCACGGCCCAGGCGACGTCGCCCACGACGTGCTCTGCCAGCATCCCCGTCAGCACGGGCACCCGTACGCCGGCGGTGCGCACGTCGGTGGGCGTGATGTCCGTGCCGTCCTGTGCGCACTCCCACGGGAGGCGCGCCCCGGCCAGGCCCCTCTCCGCAGCGGCCGCGCGGGCGGCGGGCAGCCTCCGCACCCGGTAGGTCAGCATGGCGCGGACGCTTCGCGGCGACATCGTGACGAGGGCGGGCAGCACGAACACGTCGGCGTCCCAGAAGACGTGGCCCGCGTAGCCGGGGCCCGACAGGCCACGCGCGCCGACCGCCAGCTCGTCGGCGTCGGTCGTCAGCCCCCACAGGTGGAACAGCGCGAACCGCACGGCGAGCTCCGCCCGGGGGTCGTCCGGGATCCAGACGCAGGCCGTCTCCCACCGGTCGGCCCAGGCCGCACGGTGCTCGCGCAGCAGCAGGTCGAAGCCCTTGTCCGCGGCGCTCGCCAGCTTCGTCCTGGCGACTGCGGACTCCGGCCGCCTCTCGGGGTCGCCGGCGTAGGCGACGAACCGGTCCCGCGTGCGCCACCCGGGGCCGTGACGGCCGATCTCCCGCGCTACCGCCACCACGCCGCCCTGGTCCCCGGCGGCGAGCACCGCCACCTCGCCCTCCTGCTCCCCGGCCTCCAGCACCCCGTCGGGCGGCTGACCCAGCCCGCTGACGTCCTGCGGGACGGCACCCTCCTCACGCAGCGCCACGACGCCTCCGCCGGCCGCGACCACGAACCGGGACGTCCGCAGCGGCTGGATGCCGTCCGACTCCTGCAGGAGCACGCCGGTGCGCAGGTCCAGACGACGGCGGGTGGCAGGCGTCCTCGCGCTCGTCGGGCGCAGCGGCCACGGGCCGGGCAGCAGATGCTGCGCCGACCCGGCGCTGGTGTAGACCCCCGCGACGAGCAGCGACGGTGCCTCTCTCGGGGACGGTGGCTCGGTGCTGCCGCGGAGCCCGATGGCCCCGTCGCTGAGGGACAGCAAGGACTCCAGCGCGTGCGGCGCCCGCCGGTCGTCCGGGGCGACGTCGAGGACCCACGCCGGGTCGTGGTCGATTTCGGGGACGTGACCGGCCTCGCGCCGCCGGGCCTGCTCGTCGAGCAGGGCGCGCAGCATCCGCAGCCCGCCGCCGAGGTGCAGGGCCCGGTCCAGTGCCAAGCCGGGGGCTTCGCCGACCGAGACCACCGTGGCCCTGCTCAGGTGCGGGCCCTGCCACGGCACCGAGCGGCCCACCACCAGCAGCACCAGTCCCGGGCCTACACCCCGAGCCCCGAGATCCTCGAGCACCCGCTCGGTGGCGTCCCCCGCCGCCGCCTCGGAACGGAGTGGCTGCGGCTGTGGTCCGTCCTCGGTGACCTCGTGGAGGGCGGCCCCGTCGTCGGTCGACAGGAGGAGCCGGCCGGGCCCCGTCGTACGCGCTCCGAGGCGGTCGTCCAGCTCTGCCAGCCCCCGGCTCGAGAGCACCGCGACGTCGACCCCGACGGCGCACAGCCTCTCGAAGGCACCCCGGACGCCCAGCAACGACGTCGTCCTGCCCGGGATGCCCGTGCTGTCACCGTCGACGAGGACCGCGTCGAACGTCCGCCCGAGCCAGGCCACCTCCGGAGCCTGCGCCTTCCGCTCCCCCCGATCAAGGGAAGGCTGTCTCGTCACGGCAACACTTGTCAGTCGCCGGTCTGCTGCGCTTGATTCAGGCCCAAGGTGGCAGGAGGAGAGCATGAGGGTGGGAATGCTGGCGCCGCCCTGGGTGGCCGTGCCGCCCCCGAGGTACGGCGGGTCGGAGCAGGTGATCGACGACCTGGTCCGGAGCCTGGTGGACCTCGGGCACCAGGTGAAGCTGTTCACCATCGGCGAGTCCACGTGCCCGGTGCCGAAGGCCTGGCTGCACGAGCGCGGCCAGGTGCCGATGGGGGCCTGCCTGCCGGAGCTGGCCCACGTCATCGCGGGCTACGCGGCTCTGGCGGACGTCGACGTCGTCCACGACCACACCCTGCTGGGGCCGTTGGTCTCGGCACGCTCCGAGGGACCTCCGGTCGTCGTCACGAACCACGGCCCCTTCAACGACCAGAGCCGGTCCGTCTTCGCCGAGATCGCGCGTTCCGCGGACGTGGTGTGCATCTCCGAGTCCCAGCGCGCCGCCGCGCCGGACGTGCCCGTCGCCGCCGTGGTGCCCCACGGCATCGACCTGGACCGCTACTCCTACGGGCCGGGCGGCGGCGACTACCTGCTCTTCGTGGGGCGGATGTCCCCCGACAAGGGTCTGCACGTCGCCATCGAGGTGGCCCGCAAGGCCGGGCGCCGGTTGGTCGTGCTCTGCAAGATGTGGGAGGACGACGAGCAGGCGTACTTCACCGACGTGGTCGAGCCGATGCTCGGTGACGACGTCGAGCTGCTGCCCGAGCAGACGCCGGAGGCTCGCGTCCGGCTCGTGCAATCAGCCCCCGCACTGCTGAACCCGATCGACTGGCCGGAGCCCTTCGGGCTGGTGATGGCCGAGTCGCTGGCGTGCGGGACGCCGGTGCTCGCCTTCCCGCAGGGTGCGGCCGCCGAGATCCTGGAGCACGGTCGCACCGGCTTCCTCTGCGAGGACGTCGAGCACATGGTGGAGGCCGTGGCGGGCATCGGGCGGCTGGACCGGCAGGACTGCCGCCGGGCCGCCGAGGAGCGCTTCGACCGGCACCGCATGGCCTCGGACTACGTGGACGTGTACCGGCGGCTCCTCGACGGGCCGGACCCGCTGAGCCGGATGGGCTACGACTCACCGGTCGCCAGCTCCGCTCGCGTGGAGGAGGCGCTCGGGTCGCCGCTGGACCGCGACCCCGATCCCGACCCCTCCTGACGCCCCGCGACTCGGGCACTCCTCGCATCCGGGACCAAGGCACCGGCGGGTCGAGGCCGGATTCCGCCACGAAACCCGGCGCTGCGGAGGATCATGGGAGCACGGCCGGCCTGCAGCGCCGGCACCGAGCGCACTGCGGAGGGTGTACGTGCCCGAGCCTGGGCTTGTGGTCGGAGTGGTCCGCGAGACGGCGCCGGGGGAGCGGCGCGTCGCCCTGACACCGGACGGCGTGGGACGCCTTCGGGCGCTCGGGCTGGACGTGCTCGTGGAGCGGGGCGCCGGGGAGGCGGCCCTGCTGCCCGACCCTCTCTACGTCGAGGCCGGCGCGGAGGTAGTCAGCGGTGCCGAGTTCCGCCGGCGGGCCCGGCTGAGCCTGCGGGTGGGTGCTCCCAGCGAGGACGAGCTCGAGGGGCTGGCGCAGGGCCACGTCCTCGTCGGGGTCCTCGACCCCTTGCACCGACCGGAGCTCGCCCGGCGGCTGGCCGACGCACACGTGACGGCCCTCAGCCTCGACGGCGTGCCGCGCACCCTCAGCAGGGCGCAGGCCATGGACGTGCTCACGTCCCAGGCCAACGTCGCGGGGTACCAGGCCGTGCTGGTCGCAGCCTCGGCGTACGACGGGTTCTTCCCCATGCTCACCACCGCGGCCGGCACCACCCGGCCGGCAGCCGTCCTCGTCATCGGTGCCGGGGTCGCCGGGCTCCAGGCGCTGGCGACGGCACGGCGGCTCGGTGCCGTGGTCACCGGCTCGGACGTCCGGGAAGCGGCTCGCGCCGACGTGCTCTCGACCGGAGCCAAGTTCCTGGACCTCGGCGCGGTGGGCGCCGGCGGCAGCGGCGGCTACGCCCGGGCTCTCAGCGACGAGGAGCGGGCGGCGCAGCAGCAGGCGCTGGCGGACGCGATCGCGCGGTTCGACGTCGTCATCACGACGGCCCAAGTGCCCGGTGGCACCCCGCCGCTGCTGGTCGACACGACGGCGCTCGAGAGGATGGCGCCGGGCTCGGTCGTCGTGGACCTCGCCTCCGGCCCGCGCGGCGGCAACGTCGCCGGCTCGGTCCCGGACGCGACCACCGTCACGGCGAACGGCGTGGTGGTCGTCGGTGCCGGCAACCTCCCGTCACGGGCGCCGCGCGCGGCGTCGACGGCCTTCTCACGCAACGTGTGCGCGCTCCTCGCGACGATCGTCGAGGACGGCCAGATCTCCCTCGACCTCGGCGACGAGGTGCAAGCCGGTGTGGTGGTGACCGTAGGAGGCAAGGTGGTGCACCCCAAGGTGGCCGAGCTGCTCGCGTCGAACCCGGCGGTGGCGTGATGAGCACCAGCCTGGTCGTCACCATCACGATCTTCGTGCTCAGCCTGCTGGTCGGGTTCGAGGTCATCAGCAAGGTGCCGGCGACCCTGCACACGCCGTTGATGTCGGGCGCCAACGCCATCCACGGCGTCGTGGTGGTGGGCGTCATGCTGCTCGCGGCGGCGACCCGCACCACGGCCGGCTACGTGCTGGTCTTCGTCGCGGCGGCGTTCGCGGCGGCGAACGTGGTCGGCGGCTACGTCGTGACCGACCGCATGCTCGAGATGTTCAGGCCCCGCGTGGTGCACCGCGACGAGGGGGAGGAGCGGTGAGCGCGTTCGAGAGCACCGTCGCGCTCGTCTACCTCGCCTCGGCGGTGAGCTTCGTGCTCGGCCTGCACCTCATGAACTCGCCCGCGACCGCGCGTCGCGGCAACCGGGTCTCGGCCGCCGGCATGGCCGTGGCCGTGGGCACCACGGTGGTCGTCCTGGTCCACGACGGCGACATCACCGGGACCGGCGTGACCGTGCTCGCCGCCGGTCTCCTGGTCGGTGCCGTGTGGGGACTGCTCGCGGCGCGCCGGGTGCAGATGACCGCCATGCCGCAGCTCGTGAGCCTGTTCAACGCGGTCGGTGGCGGCGCCGCGGCGCTCATCGCCCTGGGGCACGGCTTGCGCCACCTGGACTGGGTGCCGCTCGACGTCGCGCCGGCACGCACCACGGTGCCGATGGCGCTCGACCTGGTCATCGGCGCCGTGACGTTCTCGGGCTCGCTGATCGCGGCCGGCAAGCTCGCCGGCAAGGTCCCGGGCCGGCCGATCGTGCCGCCCGGCGGCAGGGCCCTGCTGGCTGTGTCCGGGCTGGTCGCGGTCGTCTGCGGCGTCCTGCTCGTGGCCGGCACCGGGGGCGTCCCGGGGCTGCTCGTCCTCAGCGGCGCCGCCCTCGCGTTCGGGGTGCTCATGACGCTGCCGATCGGCGGCGCCGACATGCCGGTGGTCATCTCGCTCCTGAACGCCTTCACCGGTACGGCGGTCGCCATGGCCGGCTTCGTCCTCGACAGCGCCCCGCTGGTGATCGCCGGCGCCCTCGTCGGCGCGGCTGGCACCATCCTGACGCTGCTCATGGCGGAGGCCATGAACCGCTCGGTGCTGAGCATCATGGCCGGCGGGTTCGGGACCGGCGACGAGGGCGGCGGGCCGGCGGACGGCACGACCGGCACGATCCGCGAGACCACCGTCGACGACGCGGCCCTGCAGCTCGCGTACGCGCGCAGCGTCGTGATCGTGCCGGGCTACGGCCTCGCGGCCGCCCAGGCGCAGCACGAGCTGGTCGAGCTCGCGACCGCCCTGGAGCAGCACGGGGTCGAGGTGAGCTACGGCATCCACCCCGTGGCGGGCCGGATGCCCGGGCACATGAACGTGCTGCTCGCCGAGGCGAACGTGCCCTACCCGCAGCTGAAGGACCTCGAGGAGGTCAACCCGGAGTTCGCCCGCACCGACGTGGTGCTCGTCGTGGGCGCCAACGACGTGACGAACCCGGCCGCGCGCCGACCCGGCAACCCGGTGTCGGGGATGCCGATCCTCGACGTCGACCAGGCCAGGACCGTCATCGTCATCAAGCGCTCGATGGGCCACGGCTACGCCGGTATCGACAACGAGCTGTACGCCGACCCCAAGACCTCGATGTTGTTCACCCACGCGAAGGCCGGGCTGAAGGCGCTGCACGCCGCAGTGCAGGCCTACGTCGGCTGACCCCTGGGGGCTTGTTCATAGCCTACTCATTATATAACCTGCCGCTTATGAAAGAGGCGGCACTCGATGCGGTGTTCAGCGCGCTGGCCGACCCCACGCGACGCGCGATCCTGCTACGTCTGAAGGAGGGCGACGCGGGCGTCAACGAGCTGGCCGAGCCGTTCGCGATGTCACAGCCGGCGGTGTCCCGGCACCTGAAGGTGCTGGAGCAGGCCGGCCTCGTCTCACGGGAGAGGCAGCGGACGACCCGGCTGTCCCACCTGGAGGCGGCACCTCTGCAGGCCGCCTCGGTCTGGCTCGAGGGGTACCGAGCGTGGTGGGACGACGAGCTGCTCAGCCGGCTGCAGGGCTAGGAGCCGCGCGTCGGGTCTGGTCGACGACCTCCCGCGCCAGCTCCGGCCACAGCGCCCGCGGCAGGTCGTGCCCCATCCCCGAGAACCCCAGGAACCGGGCGCCCGGGATGGCGCGCGCCAGCGCGATCCCTCCGGTGAACGACACCAGGGGGTCGTGCAGGCCGTGCACGACGAGCGTCGGCACGGCGATGCGGCCCAGCTCCGCCGTACGGTTGCGCTGCCGCGCCACTGCGCCGAGCTGGCGCTGGTAGCCCGCCGGGTCGTAGCCCCGGTCGTAGCTGCGCCCGGCCACGTCCCGCAGGTACTCCTCGTCGAACGCGAAGCCCTGCGACCCGATGAGCTGGAACACCTCGACGGTCGAGGAGATCGCGGCGTCCCGGTCGCGCCCCACCCGGCGGCTCATCAGGCGTTGCCACAGCTTCGGCTTCGCCTGCCCCACCAGCCGCGAGCCCGTCGACGTCATGATCAGCGTCAGCGTCGCCACCGTGTCGGGGTGGCGCAGCGCCACGGACTGGGCGATGAAGCCGCCCATCGAGGCCCCCACGAGGTGGACCCGCCCGAGATCGAGGAACTCCACCAGGCCGACCACGTCGTCGGCCATGTCCTCGATCGTGTACGGCGGGCGGCGAAGCGTCACCAGGTCGGTGACCGTGGGCGGGCGCAGGTCGTGGAGGTGCGTCGAACCACCCACGTCGCGGTTGTCGAAGCGCACGACGTACAGGCCCGCCTCCGCGATGCTGCGGCACATCTCGTCGGGCCACGCCACCATCTGCGTGCCGAGCCCCATGATCAGCACGACGGGCGGGTCCTTCGGGTCGCCGAAGGTCTCGTACGCGAGCTCGATGCCGTTGGACTGGGCGACCCCCGAGGACGTCGTCGTCATGGCGACACCTTAGGAGCAGCGTCACCGAGGGGCAGGCGTGGGCTGCTCCTGCTCGAGCTGCGCGATCCGGTTCGCCAGCACCGTCACGACCGGCAGCCGGTTGGCGTGCTCGACCTCGTAGCTGTGCAGCTGCCGGACCTGGTCCAGCGGGAGCGGCCGGATCCGCGAGCGCACGGCGCCGACCGTGAGGTGGTCGAAGTCCTCGAGGGGCAGCGCGTCGTGGTCAGGTGCCCGCGTGGTGACGGTCACCGGTGGCGCGGGCATCGGGGGCAGCGGCGGCAGCTCCTCGCGCTCGGTCGCCCTGAGCCGGTCGACCAGGTGGTCCGCCACCTCCCACGCCGTCCCGGCCGCCTGCAAGGCCAGACGGGGTACGGCGAACGCCAGGCGGGTCCCGGTCTTCACGAGGCGAACGAGCACGGGGCTCCTATGCCCCGGACCGAGGCCCCCGAACCGTGTGGCGCACGTCCTACGGGGAAAGGGCGGAGAACCCCGAGATGGGAGGCAGTCGTGGAACGAGGCAGCACCAAGCACGGCCCGGAGCTCGACGACGCGCTGAAGCGGGAGACCAGCGGGCAGATCCGGAGCACCCGGCCACCGCACACGACGGAGTGGCGGGACCCCGAGGCGCCGGGCGAGGACCAGCCGGAGACGCCCGGCTTCACCGGCGGCACCGCGCCCGGCCTGGCCCCCGAGGAGGTGGAGCCGCGCAGCGAGCTCGCGCGCTACCTGGGCCTGTCAGCGTTCCCGGCGGTGGGGCAGCAGCTGCTGGACGTGGCGCAGGACAACGACGCCCCGGCCCGCGTGGTCGCACGACTGCGCGGGCTCCCGTCTGGACGCGAGTTCGCGAACGTCGCTGAGGTCTGGGGGGCGCTGGGCGGCGGTCGGGAGGAGCGGCCATGACGACCTCCGCGCTGGACCGGCCGCTCGCGGCGGCGGCCGACTCACCCGCGCTGCAGCCGGCGGCGGGTCTCATCGGCCGCGTCGGGGAGGTGCTCACCAAGGACGACCGGATGGCAGCCCTGCTGCACGGACGTTGGCTCGGCCACCCCTTACACGCGGCCGCGGTCCAGCTCCCGCTGGGCTTCCTGCTCTCCGCGACGCTGGCCGACCGCCTCAAGGGCGGGGAGCGGGCCGCGCGCGCCTTGCTGGGGATGACGGTGCTGTCCGCCGTACCGGCCTCTGCGGCAGGGCTGGCCGACGCCGGGAAGGCGAACGTCGAGCAGCAGCGCGTCGCCGCCCTGCACGCCGGCCTCAACGTGCTGGCCCTGGGACTCACCGGCGTGGGCTGGGTCCGCCACCGCCGCGGGAAGGGCCAGCTCGCGACGCTCGCGGCCTCTGGGGTGATGGGGACCTCGGCGTTCGTGGGCGGTCACCTGTCGTACCGCATGGCCACCGGCGCCAACCACGCAGCCGGCCTCGTCGACCGGCTGCCCGACGGCTGGACCGACCTGGGACCGCTCGCCGACCTCCCCGAGGCCCAGCCGGTGCGGCGGCAGGTCGGCGACGTCCTCGTCGTGGTGGTGAGGTACGGCGGGGAGGTGTCGTGCCTCGTCGAGGAGTGCTCGCACCTGTCCGGGCCGCTGAGCGAGGGCGAGGTCGTGGACGGCTGCGTTGTCTGCCCCTGGCACGGCTCGACGTTCGACCTGCTCAGCGGGCAGGTGCGCGGCGGTCCTGCGGTCTCCCCGCAGCCCGTGCTCGCCGCCACGGTCCTGGACGGCCGGGTGCACGTGCGCCGGCGCACAGAGGGTTGACCCGGCCGCTCCTTGCGGACGTGCGAGGCTGACCGCCTCACGTCCCACGATCCAGGAGCGGCATGAACCAGCGGGTCCACGCGTTCGGCGACGACGTGCTGGCCGAGCACGACGGCATCGCGCTCGCGGCGCTCATCCGAGCTGGCGAGCTGAGCCGGCGGGAGGTGGTCGAGGCCGCCCTGGCGCGGGCGGAGAAGGTCGACGGCCTGCTGCACGCCGTCCAGGTGCTCGACGGCGAGCGCGCCCTCGCTGCGACCGCCCGGCCGCGCCCAGGACCGTTCTCGGGCGTCCCGACCTTCGTGAAGGACAACACCGACGTGGCGGGGCTGCCGACCAACCACGGCTCGGAGGCGTTCGTCGCCCGCCCGACCGAGCGGGACGGCGTGATGACCCGAACGCTCCTGGCGCTCGGCCTGGTACCCCTCGGGAAGAGCCGTCTGCCCGAGTTCGGCTTCAACGCCAGCACCGAGTTCATGACGGGCGAGCCGGTCCGCAACCCGTGGGGCACCGACCACTCGGCGGGCGCCTCCTCGGGAGGCTCGGCGGCCCTGGTGGCGGCCGGCGTCGTGCCGCTCGCGCACGCCAACGACGGCGGCGGCTCCATCCGCATCCCGGCCGCGGCCTGCGGCCTGGTGGGGCTCAAGCCGTCACGGGGCCGCTTGACCGGCGAGCCCCTGGAGCGGGTGCTGCCGCTCAACATCGTGGGGGAGGGGGTCGTGACCCGGACGGTCCGCGACACCGCCCACTTCTTCGCGTCCGCCGAGCGCACCCGCCGCCGGTACCCGCTGCCACCCGTCGGGCTGGTCGAGGGTCCCTCGCCCGAGCGACGGCGGATCGGCATGGTGCTCGACTCCGTGACGGGCATCCCGACCGATGCCGAGACGCGGGCCGCGGTCACCGCCACCGCCGACCTGCTGTGCCGCCTCGGGCACCACGTCGAGGAGGTGCCGCCGCCCTTCGACGCCCAGTTCGCCGAGGACTTCAAGCTCTACTGGGGGATGCTCGGGTTCCTCATGCTTCGGCTGGGCAGCAGGCTGCTCCCGGGCGTGGAGACCGCCAAGCTGGACGCGCTGACGGTCGGGCTCGCGTCCCACTACCTCGCGCACGTCCGGGACACGCCGGGAGCGCTTCGCCGGCTCCGCGCCTCGCGCCACGCCTATGCACGTGCCACCCGAGGCTTCGACGCGGTGCTCACCCCGGTGCTGGCCCGCACCACGCCGCCGATCGGTCACCTGTCTCCGCGGCAGCCGTTCGAGCAGCTGTTCCCGCGGCTGGTGGAGTACGTCGCCTTCACCCCCCTCGCCAACGCGGCCGGCACGCCGGCGATCTCGCTCCCGCTCGGCCGCACTCAGGAAGGCCTGCCGATCGGGGTGCACCTGATGGGCCGGTACGGCGACGAGCGCACCCTGCTCGAGCTGGCCTACGAGCTCGAGGCCGCCGCGCCCTTCCGCCGCATCACCACCTGAGACCAGACCCACGGCCGGATCCCGCTTCACGTATCACGGCTCGCGACGGAAGGCTCCTGTCCCACAGGCCCGGCCTTGCGCATCTTCCTCGGCCGGACTGCTTCCGCCATCCCCTCGGCGAAGGAGTGACATGTCCGTTCGAGAGCACGTACGGCGTGTGGCGGTCGGCATCTCGGTGCTGGCTCTCACCGCCGCGGGGCTCGTGACCCTCAGCACGCCCGCGCTCGCCCAGACCGGTGGTGACACCCGGGTGAGCATCGGCAGCCCGGTCGGGCCCTTCTCGCAGAACAAGCAGAACGAGCCGGCGGTCGCCATCGACGCCAACCACCCCTCGGTGCTCGCTGCCGGCTCCAACGACGAGATCGACATGGAGGCCTGCAACGCCGGCCCGGATAACGACTGCCCCTTCACCCCGGGCGTCGGCGTCTCCGGCATCTACTTCTCGTTCGACTCAGGTGACACCTGGACGCAGCCCACCTACACCGGCCTGACAGCGCGTGACTGCCTGGGCGCACCCGGTGACTCCGACCCGCCGTGCACCGCGCACACCGGCCCGATCGGCACGCTGCCCGGGTACGCCGCGGCAGGTCTGGTGGCGGACGGCGACCCGGCGTTGTCCTTCGGCCCGGTTCCCCGCAACGGGACGTTCTCGTGGGCCAACGGGTCACGGCTGTACTACGCCAACCTGACGTCTGCCGTCCCCGGCCACCAGCCCTTCAAGGGCTTCGAGGCGATCGCGGTGTCGCGCACGGACGACGTCGCCGCGGCGGCCAACGGGAACGCCAGCGCCTGGATGCCCCCGGTGATCGCCAGCAAGCAGAACAGCGCGCTGTTCTCCGACAAGGAGCAGATCTGGGCGGACAACGCGGCGAGCAGCCCGTTCTTCGGCAACGTCTACGTGTGCTACGCCGCCTTCCGGGGTGTTCCCGGGAGGAGCCAACCGCTGAACGTGATCACGTCGCGCGACGGCGGCAGCACCTGGACCGAGCACCAGGTGACCCCGGCGACGAACAACACCCGGAGCAAGAACGGCTTCGGGCGCTCGGGCTGCACCGTGCGCACTGACTCGCACGGCAAGGTGTACGTCTTCGACTACCAGTTCGCGTTCAACGCGAGCGGACCTGCGCTCGGCTCCATCCAGATGATCACGTCGACGAACGGCGGGGCGACCTGGGCGCGGCCGGTCACGATCGCGCGGGCCTTCGACACCTGCAGCTACTTCGAGCCGTCCATCGGCCGGTGCGTCGAGGACGGCGTCGCCGGTGCGCGCAGCGACCTGTCGCCCGCTCCGTCCGCGGACATCGCGAACGGCGCGCCGACGGGTGCGGACGCCACAGACCGGCTCGTCCTGAGCTGGGTCGACGGCGAGCAGCTCAACAACGAGCACGTCCGGTTCTCGACGTCCACCAACGGGACGAGCTGGTCCACCCCGGTGAATATCGAGGAGGCCGGTGACCGCGGCTACTACTCGGCACCCGCGATCTCGCCGAACGGCACGGACGTGTACGTCGTGTACAACGCCTTCACGACACCGTTCCGCACCAGTGCCGTGGGTCCCGGGAACGACCGGCAGCTGGTCGGCGTGGTCAGGCACGCCGACGCGACGACCGCCGGCGTGGGCGGCTTCACGACGCTGCACCGCGGCGCGTCCGGCGACGCGCGTGCCTCGTCGCAGAACAACCTGGCGGCGGAGTTCCTCGGCGACTACGTGTACGCCGCGGCCACCCGCACCTACGGTGCGGCGGTCTGGAACGACGTCCGCAACGGCGCCGACTGCCCGGCGATCGACGCCTACCGCCAGGCCCTGCACGACGAGGCCGTGGCCTCTGGCACGCAGACGGCAGAGGCTGAGGAACCTCGCGGTGAGTCCGACGGCGACACCGAGCCGGACCAGGAAGCGCCTGCGGCGCCTGCGGTCCAGCTGGTGTGCCCGCTCGCCTTCGGCAACACCGACATCTTCGGTGGTGCCTACCCGGACCCGACGCCCTGACCGCCTAGGTCCTGAACGCACGACAGAGCGGGGCGACGGCGAAGCCGTCGTCCCGCTCTCGTTCTGCGCGCGGGCGTAGGACGGCCGGGGCCCGCGGGCCCCGGCCGTCGGTTGGTGGGTCAGATGCGTGCGCCGCGGCGACCCGAGGCGAACCGGTAGATCAGCAGCGCGATCACGGCCCCGATGATCGAGCCGATGACACCCGAGGGCTGGATCGCACCTTCGTCCAGGTCCTTCCCCATGAGCACGTAGCCCAGGAAGCCTCCGATGAAGCTGCCGATGATGCCGAGCACGATCGTGCCGACCACGCCCATGGGGTCCGGACCCGGAACGAGGGCGCGAGCGAGGAATCCGGCCACGAGGCCGATGACCAGCAGGGTGATGATGAAGCCGAGCACGATGTGCCTCCAAGGATCGTCGGTGGACAGCGGTCTACCCGCGTTATGCGGATGCACGCCCTGGCCGCACGTGACACCGGGCACGATCCAGGGCGAGAGGGATCAAGCAGGCGGAAGGAGGGTGCGTGCCGGTCGCCACAGCTCCGTTGACGGACCTGACCACGTGGGCCCGTGGCAGCGGGTTGGAGATCCTGCTCATCGTCACGGGCGCTCTGCTGCTGCTGCGGGCCACCTCCTGGGTCGGACGTCGCGTGGCCGAGCACGTCGACGCCCGTGCGAAGGAGGGCGACCCCCTCGTACGCTCCGAGGCGTCCAAGCACCGGCACGCCCTCGTGCAGGTCGCCACCTGGGCGGTCGAGGTCGTCATCTGCCTCCTGGGCGCGCTGCTCGTGCTGGAGCGCCTCGCCGTACCGCTCGCCGGACTCATCCCGGTGGCGACAGTCGCAGGCCTCGCGCTGGGCTTCGGTGCCCAGCGGGTGGTACAGGACCTGCTCGCCGGCTTCTTCCTCGTGACCGAGCGGCAGTACGGCTACGGGGACGTCGTCCGGCTCGCCCTCGCCAACGGCATGACACCGATCACCGGCACCGTGGAGGAGGTCACCCTCCGGGTCACGCGGATGCGCACCCTCGACGGCGACGTCGTCATCACGCCCAACGGACAGATCGTCCAGGTCACGAACCTGTCGCGCGACTGGGCCCGTGCCGTCGTCGACATCCCGGTGCCCCTCGGTGTCGATGTCGGCCGGGTCACGGCGGCGCTGCAGGAGGTCGCCGCGCAGGCGTACGCCGACGACAGCCTGCGCGCGCTGCTGCTGGACCCGCCCTCGGTGATGGGTGTGGAGAGCCTCGACGTCGACACCCTCCACATCCGGGTGGTCGCTCGCACCCTGCCCGCCAAGCAGTTCGAGGTCGGCCGCGAGCTGCGTGCCAGGGCCGCGACCGCGCTGCGGGGCCTGGGAGTCAGCGCGCCCTCGGTGCTCGGCGCTCCCGACCCCACCGGCCTGCCGTGACGCCACCGCGCACCTCGACCCTCGTGCTGCTCGCCGCGTTCGCGATCGAGCTGACGGCGTACCTGCTCCTCCGTCCCGAGCCGGTCAGCAACGCTCCGCGCGTCACGACGGTGCCGCCCGCGACCCGGTCGCCGGCTCACTCGGCCTCGCCCACGGCCGAGCCGACGAGCGCGTCCCCGACCTCGCACGCGTCCAGTGCCTCGCCGGTCCCGCCTCCGACGCCGTCGTCCAGTGGCGTCGGCACCACGCCGGCCAGTCCCACGCCGGTGCCCGAGCCGACGGCGACGCAGGTGCCCAGCCCGACGCCCAGCTCCCCTGTCGCCCCGACGGGCTGAGCTCGCGCAGGCCAAGGTTTCGTCGCCGAACCTGCGGGCAAGCCCTCACTGTCCGGACGGTGACTCCCGGGGTCGGGGAGGGACTGCATGGCGGAGGTCGTGCTCGACGGCGTCGGCAAGGTCTATCCGGACGGCACACGAGCCGTGACAGACCTCGACCTCACGGCTGAGGACGGGGAGTTGCTCGTTCTCGTCGGTCCCTCAGGGTGCGGCAAGACGACGGCGCTGCGGATGATCGCCGGGCTCGAGGACATCAGCGAGGGGCGGATTCTCATCGGCGACCGGGACGTCAACCGGGTCCCGTCGCGCGACCGCGACGTCGCCATGGTGTTCCAGAGCTACGCGCTCTACCCGCACCTGAACGTCCGGGAGAACATCGGCTTCGGCCTGGTGCTGCGCAAGGTGCCGAAGAGCACCGTCAACCAGCGCGTCGAGCAGGCGGCCAAGGTGCTGGGGCTGTCCGAGTACCTCGACCGCAAGCCCCGCAACCTCTCCGGCGGCCAGCGCCAGCGCGTGGCGATGGGTCGCGCCATCGTCCGTGAGCCCAAGTGCTTCCTGATGGACGAGCCGCTGTCCAACCTCGACGCGAAGCTGCGCGTGCAGATGCGCGCCGAGATCGCCCGCATCCAGCGCCAGCTCGGGGTCACCACGGTGTACGTGACTCACGACCAGACCGAGGCGATGACGCTGGGGCGTCGGGTCGCCGTGATGAAGCAGGGCCTGCTGCAGCAGGTCGCACCGCCGCAGGAGCTGTACGACGAGCCTGTCAACGTCTTCGTCGCCGGTTTCATCGGCTCCCCGGCGATGAACCTCGTCCAGGGGCGGGTGGAGGAGGCGGACAAGGGTCTCGCCCTGCGGCTCGGCTCCCAGGCCCTGCCGGTGACCCCCGGTCTGCTCGCCAAGCGCGAGGGGCTGCGGTCCTACGTGGGGCGCGAGCTCGTCGTCGGCATCCGCCCGGAGGACATGGAGGACGCGTCGTTGGTCGACCATGCCGACGCATTCCTCGAGTCCTCCGCCGACCTCGTCGAGGCGATGGGCTCGGACGTGCTCGTGCACGTGACCATCGACGCCCCGACGGTGGTCACCGAGGACACCCGCGAGCTCGCCCGCGATGTGGGGGAGGACACGAAGGCCAGCTCGAGCAGCGAGGTCGTCGCCCGGGTGAACCCACGCACGAGCGTCAAAGACGGTGACCGCGTCCGGCTGGCCGTCGACGTGGACAGGTTGCACCTGTTCGACATCGAGTCAGGCCTGGCGATCTCCGGTGCGCCGGTGTCGAAGGGAGTGGCATGAGCAGGAAGACGTGGGTCGCTCTCGCGGCGGCCGCCGCCCTGGTCGCCGCAGGGTGCGGAGGCAACGACTCGTCCTCGTCCGACGAGGGGGCCAAGAGCAAGACCAGCGCGCTGCCCAAGCTGAACGGCGCCAAGATCGAGGTCACGGCCGAGTGGCAGAAGGACGAGCAGAAGAACTTCCAGCAGGTGCTCGCTGACTTCGAGAAGCGCACCGGTGCCAAGGTGCAGTACACCTCGACCGGCTCGGACACGGCGACGATCCTCGGCACCCGCGTCGCCGGCGGCAACCCGCCGGACGTCTCGCTGATCCCGCAGCCCGGGCTGATCCAGCAGTTCGTCACCAAGGGCGCGCTCAAGCCGCTCCCGCAGGACGTGCAGGACCTGATCAAGGCCAACTACTCGAAGGACTGGCAGGACCGCAGCACCTACAACGGCAAGCCCTACGCCGTGTGGTTCAAGGGCGCGAACAAGTCCGTGATCTGGTACCGCCCGGACTCCTTCGACCAGGCGGGCGTGCAGCCGGCCAAGAACTGGGGCGACTTCGTCAAGGACCTCGGGACGCTGCGCGACGCCGGCGTGACCCCGCTGTCCGTCGGGGGCGGCGACGGCTGGACGCTCACCGACTGGTTCGAGAACGTCTACCTGACCTCCGCCGGCGCGGACATGTACGACAAGCTGACCAAGCACGAGATCCCCTGGACCGACGCGTCAGTGAAGAAGGCCCTGACCATGCTGGGCCAGGCGTGGAACAAGCAGCTCATCGCAGCGAACTCGCAGCAGGCCACCATGCCGGACTCCGTCACGACGGTGTTCGGCACCAAGAAGGCGGCGCAGGTCTTCGAGGGCGACTTCGTGGAGGGCGTCATCAAGGGCAGCACCCAGGCTCAGGTCGGCACCGACGCCAAGACCTTCGCGTTCCCGAAGGCCGGTGACCAGCCCGAGTCGGTGGTCAGCGGTGGCGACGCGGCCGTGATCTTCAAGGACTCGCCGGCCGCGCGTGCCCTCGTGACCTACCTCGCTTCGCCCGAGTCGGCCGACGTCTGGGTGCGGCTCGGCGGCTTCATCTCGCCGAACAAGGCGGTCGACCGCAGCCACTACCCGGACGACGTCGCGAAGTCGCTGGCCGACCAGCTGGTGACCGCGGACGTGGTCCGCTTCGACATGTCCGACCAGACGCCGTCCCAGTTCGGCGGCACGCCGGGGCGCGGCGAGTGGAAGGCCCTGCAGGACTTCCTGGCCAACCCGACAACGGTGAACCAAACGGCCGCCAAGCTCGAGAGCGACGCGGCCAAGGCCTACGGATCGTAGCCGGGCATCAGCGATGGCCGAGGTCGCCGCGGAAGCCCCCGCCGGGCGTGACTGGCGGCACGGCGGGGTGGTGCTGTTCTTCCTCCTGCCTGCGGTGCTGTTCCTGGGAGCCCTGGTCGTGTACCCGACGGTCGCGACGCTCGTGCGCAGCCTGTACAGCGACCACGGCAGCGGCTTCGTGGGTCTGGACAACTACCAACGGATGTTCTCCAGCGACAGCACCCGTACGGCCATCAAGAACAACGCCGTCTGGGTGGTCGCAGCACCGAGCCTCGTCACCGCGCTCGGGCTCATCTTCGCCGTGCTCAGCGAGCGGATCCGCTGGTCGACCGCCTTCAAGGTCGTCATCTTCATGCCGCTGGCGATCTCGATGCTCGCCGCCGGCGTCATCTTCCGGCTGGTGTACCAGGCCGACCCGGACGCGGGCCTGGCCAACGCGGCGTTGGTCGGGGTCCACGACACCTTCTCGCAGCCCGCGGAGTATCGGGGAGCGCTGCCACGTCAGGGTGCCGGAGTCGCCGCACGGCACGGCGCGGTCGTCACCACGGCGACCGTGAGCCCGGGGGACACCTCACAGCTGCCACTGGTCGGACTGCCCCCCGCCAGGGTGCCCGACTCGGCCAAGCCGGCCGCCTCGCCGTCGCCGCCCGACGGCTCGGCCGTCTCGGGCACGGTGTGGCTCGACTTCGTCCGGGGCGGCGGTGGCAGGCCCGGCGTCATCGACACGCAGGAGAAGGGACTGCCCGGAGTCACGGTCCAGGCGGTGCGTGACGGCAAGGTGGTGGCCAAGGCCAAGACCGCCGACGACGGCACGTTCACCCTGCGTGGGGTGAAGGGTCCGGTCACCCTCACGCTGCCCGCCAACAACTTCGCCGCGCCCTACAACGGCGTCAACTGGCTCGGACCGTCGCTCGTTACGCCCTCGATCATCGGTGCCTACGTCTGGATGTGGGCCGGCTTCGCGATGGTCCTCATCGCGGCCGGGCTGGCGGCCATCCCGCGGGAGGCGCTCGAGGCGGCCCGGGTCGACGGCGCCAACGAGTGGCAGGTGTTCCGGCGCGTCACCGTGCCGCTGCTTGCGCCGGTGCTCCTGGTCGTCTTCGTCACGCTGGTCATCTACGTGCTGAAGATCTTCGACCTGGTCTTCATCATCGCCCCCGGGTCCTCGCAGGACGACGCTAACGTGCTGGCCCTCGAGATGTGGCGGGTCTCGTTCGGTGCGCAGCCGCAGCAGGGCCTCGGCAGCGCCGTCGCGATCTTCCTGTTCCTGCTCGTCGTCCCGGCGATGCTCTTCAACATCCGGCGCTTCCGCAGGGAGCAGTCATGACGACCACCACCGGCCCGGCAGCCGAGGCCGCACGCCTGGAGCAGCCCGCCCGACGGGCCGCCCCGGCGCAGCGGAGGTCCGTCGCGACGCGGGTCTCGGACGCGCTCTCGGGGGGTCTCGTCACGGTGCTGCTGCTGTTCATCGCGGCGCTCTGGCTCGTCCCCACCTTCGGCCTGCTCGTGGCGTCGCTGCGCCCTGAGGCGGCAAACACGGCCAACGGCTGGTGGAACGCGCTTGCCCACCCCGCCCAGTTCACCCTGCAGAACTACCGCGACCTGCTCGACAACAAGGCGATGACGGACGCGTTCGTCAACACCATCCTGATCACCGTCCCGGCGACCGTGCTCGTCGTCGTCATCGGCGCGTTGGCCGCGTACGCCTTCGCGTGGCTGGACTTCCCGGGCCGCGACTGGTGGTTCCTCGGCGTCGTGGGACTGCTCGTCGTACCCCTACAGGTGGGCCTCATCCCGGTCGCCAAGCTCTACGGCTCGCTGCACATCTTCGGCACCGTCTGGGCGGTGGTGCTGTACCACGTGGCCTTCGGGCTGCCCTTCGCCATCTTCCTGCTGCGCAACTTCTTCGCCGGTATCCCACGGGATTTGCTCGAGGCCGCGCGCATGGATGGCGCCACCGAGCTCGGCATCTTCCGGCGCGTGATCCTGCCGCTGGGACTGCCGGCCATCGCGTCGCTGGCGATCTTCCAGTTCTTGTGGGTCTGGAACGACCTGCTCATCGCGCTGATCTTCTCGGGTCCGGGCTCCCGGCCGCTCACGGTCGCGATCCAGGAGCAGACGCGGCAGTTCGGCAACAACATCGACGTGATCTCGTCCGCGGCGTTCCTCTCGCTGATCGTGCCGCTCATCGTGTTCTTCGCGTTCCAGCGGTTCTTCGTCCAGGGCGTGCTCGCCGGCTCCGTGAAGTGAGCAGGATGGTCCCGTGACCACTCCTGACGTGCACTTCCACTTCGACCCCGTGTGCCCGTTCGCCTGGCTGACCAGCCAGTGGCTGCGCACCGTCGCCGACGCGCGCGGTCTCGCCGTCGAGTGGCGGCTGATCTCCCTCCTCCACCTGAACGAGGGCTCCGGCGAACCTCGTCCCGGCCACGTCACGGGTCTGCGGCTGCTGCGGGTCGCGGCACGCGCCCGGGCGACAGCGGGGCCTGAGGTGGTGGGGCCGCTCTACGCCTCGTGGGGGAACGCCTTCTTCGAGACCCCAGGCGGTTCCGTCCCGTTGGAGGACGACGAGATCCGTCGTACGGCGGCCGCGGCGCTCCAGGCCGCTGAACTGCCCGCGGAGCTGGCCTCGGCCCTCGACGACGACACGCTCGACCTGGAGATCCGTCAGGAGACGGAGCAGGTCCTGGCGCTGACCGGCAAGGACGTCGGCACACCGATCCTGCACCTGTCGCCGCCAGGTGGCCCGGCCATCTTCGGCCCCGTGATCAGCCGGCGACCCGAGCGCGAGGCGGCCGTGGAGCTGTGGGACCACGTGACGGCCCTGGCCGCGTTCCCCGGCTTCGCCGAGCTCAAGCGGAGCCTGCGCGAGCTGCCCAAGCTCCCGGCGTACGAGTCCTGACCTAGGACGTCAGACGCAGGTCGTCGCTGCTGGCCCGCGGCACCACCGCAAGAGACCGCAGCCGGTCCTCGCGGGCCAGCTTGTCGACGTACATCGCCGCGTCGGCCCGCGCGAGAAGGGCGTCCAGCGTCATCCCGGCCTCGTAGTGGGCGATGCCGACGCTGGCCCGCAGGGAGCCGGCGCCGGCGCTCTCCCGACGCATCTCGATCCGCAGCCGGTCGGCCATCGTGGCGGGGGAGAGGCCGTGTCCCAGCACGAGGACGACGAACTCGTCACCACCCAGACGACCGAGCACGTCCTCCCCGCGGAAGGTGTGCCGCAGCACGTCCGCCATCCGTCGCAGCATGTCGTCGCCCGCCACGTGGCCCTCGGTGTCGTTGACCCGCTTGAGCCCGTCCAGGTCGACGAACAGCAGCGCCGCGGGCACCGCCGACCGCCGCACCCGCTCCAGCTGCTGGTTCGCGAGCAGGTGGAACCCGCGCCTGTTCGGCAGCCCGGTCAGGTCGTCCGAGGTCGCCAGGCGGAGCGTCTCCTGGTCCTGGCGGCGACGCAGCTCGAGCTCCTGGACGTGGCGGACGTTCTCGATGGCCAGCGCGGTGGAGTCGGCCAGGGCCTGCAGCAGCGCGAGTTCGCGGTCCGTGGCCTGGCGTTCCTGCGCCCAGTAGGTGCCGATGGCGCCGACCGGGTCACGGCGACGGACTGGGACCATGACCAGGCTCTTCACGAACGTGAGACGGTAGGCGTCCTGCGGGATGCGCGGGTCCTGGTAGATGTCAGGGATCACCACGCCCTCGCGGTGGATCATGGCCCAGCCGCTGATGCAGACCTCCAGGGGCAATCGCTGGCCCTTCCAGAGCGGTGCGATCGCGTCCTCGTCGGCGTAGAAGCACTGGTCGCCATCGCGCAGGACGAAGGTCGCGCCGTCCGCCCCCACGAGCTCTCGCGCAGCGGTGCGCACGATCGCCTGGACCTCGCTGATCGAGCTGGCGTGGGACAGGTCCTGAACCGCCTGGACCAGGCGGCCGTCGGGTGCGGACACGGAGACCTCACTCTCGGGACAGCGTCCCCGTAATGCGTCGGCGCCGGCGACCCCCCGCCCACATGGTCAATAAGGGCCATGCCCGTGGCGGCACCCTCGCCCTCGCCGTTGGCATGGTCCTGGCCGTCAGTGGCATGGCCTCGGCTGAGGCCCCTGACCTCGCGCGCGTCTGGTATGTGTGTCCACGCTGATCGGCAGCGGACGCCCGGGAAGGACCGTGCATGCTCGTTCCCGACGACGTCTTGCTCACCGAGCGCGTGGCGGTCGTCACCGGCGCCGCGCAGGGCATCGGGCTTGCGGTCGCACAGGCCCTCGAGTCGTTCGGCGCCAGTGTCGTCGGCATCGACCGCGTATCCGGCACGACGTTCACCGCCGACGTCCGCGACCACGAGGCGGTAGCTGCGATCGCTGCCCAGGTCCCACGCGTCGACGTCCTCGTCAACAACGCCGGCGGCACGTTCGTCTCGCCGTTCGAGGAGCTCTCACCCAAGGGCGACGAGACCCTCGTGCGCGAGAACCTGCTTCAGGTCGCCTGGACGACCCGCGCGTTCCTCCCGCAGCTGAGGGCTTCCCGCGCAGCCAGCGTCGTCAACGTCACGAGCATCGAGGCGCACCGCGCCGCGCCCGGCTTCGCCCTCTACGCTGCGGCCAAGGCGGGCGTGGCCAACCTGACCCAGTCGCTCGCTCTCGAGCTCGCGCCGGTGCGCGTCAACGCCGTGGCGGTCGACGTGACACCGACCCCCGGTCTGCCGCTTCCGGACGGTGTCACCACGCCGCTGGGCCGGCTCGGGGAGGTCGACGACGTCGCCGGAGCGGTCGTGTTCCTTGCCGGCCGTCTCGCTGCCTTCGTCACGGGGACGACGGTCCACGTGGACGGCGGCAACCTCGCCGCCGGGGCCTGGCGCAAGAACGCCGATGGCCACTGGATCACGTCAAGCTGAGACGGCTACGGCGACCAGAGCACGGCGTGGATGTCTCCGCTCGTCGCGGTGGACCAACCCGCGACCTGGCCGTGCGCGTTGATGGTCGTCGCCGCGGACCAGTCGCCACCGAGCGTCCCGAGAGCCTGCATGCCGGATGCCGGTGTCCAGAGCACAGCGGTAAGGCGCCGCGAGCCGGCCTGGTCGTAGGTGGTTCCGGCGACGTCGCCCTGGTCGTTGACCATCCAGGTCCCGTGCTCGTGCCAGTCGTCGCTGACGATGCCGAGGTCCTGCAATCCCCCCTGGGCCGTCCACCGGAACGCATGGATCGCGTCGGCCGGCCCGTAGATGCCCGCAGCCATCCCCGCCCTGTTGATCGAGTGAACCTGGTCGAAGGTGTTGCCCGGCTGCGCGGCAAGGAGCTCGAACCCGTCCTGCCGCGTCCAGCGGAAGGCCCCGTACGTGTCCAGTGCGTTCGAGTACGTGCCGGCGACCTGGCCGCTCTCGTTGATCACTCCATCCACGCTGAAGTGGCTGTCCTCAACGGGCACGTCCGGCCTGCCGAGGTCAAGCACCCCGCTCGAACGGCTCCAGAGGAAAAGGTGCGACACCGAGGGGAACCCTGGCTCTGCCAACAATGACCCGACCACCTGGCCGTTGTCGTTGATGTCGTCGGCTTGGCCGACTCCGGCGCCGAGGTCCTGCATCCCGCCTGACGGCGTCCAGATGAACGCGTGCCTGTCGCCCGTCACGGTGGTGGACGAGCCGACCACCTCGCCACGGCTGTTCATGGCTCTGGCGAAGCTGTCGTGACCGCCAAGCGTGCCGAGGTCCCGCATCGTTGCCGAGGGTGTCCAGCGGAAGGCGTGCCAGTCGCCACTGGCGGTCATGGAGTAGCCCGCAACCTGCCCTTGTTCGTTGATCGCACTGACCCACGACAAGGTGCCACCGAGGCTTCCGATGTCCACCCTTCCGCTTCCCGCCGTCCACACGAACGCGTGCCCCTCACCGCTGGGCGTCGTGAAGTGCCCGGCGATCTGACCTCGGTCGTTCATCACGTCCGCGAAGCCCGTCCCGAGGTCGGTGACCGTCGCTGCGTGCGCGGGTGCCACCGGCAGGACCGCAGCAAGGGCGACGGCAGTGGGAAGCACGAGCAGACGTGCGGTGATCTTCTCTGACACGTAATGGGGCCGCCTCGCCATCGCTGACGCCTCTCTGCCGGGCGCCGATCAGGAGGGCGGGCGCCTTGTCTTGCAGAGACGGATCCCATGCCGCTGATGCGCTCAGCAGCAGTTCGTACCTGTGTGGAGCGTTGGCGAAGCATCTGTCCGCAGGCACAAACGAAGGACGCCGAACTGACGTGAGGGTCCGGGGTGGCTTCGCCTCAGACCACGGAGGCCGGGAGAGCAGGACTAAGCACGTCGTGCACGCCAACGCTGACACGAAGGAGGAGCCGTGGGGAGAGTCGGGGGCCTCGAATGTCCGCGGCTCCTGGCAAGATCCGTGCGTGGACTTCCTCATCCGTACCCCGGGCGAGCCCTGGCGGGCTCCGACTGGACGGGGCTACACCAACGAGTCAGCGTTGCAGCAGCAGCTCGCCCGTCACTCTCGCGGAGGAGGTTGTGCGAGCCTGCGCCCCGAGCAGCTGAAGGGCACCGGCGACCTTCTCAGGAGCAACGGGCGCGTCAGGCGTCGCCGTCAACGCCCCGAGGGCACGACGATCGGCCAGGGCCCACGGCTGCTCCGACAGGGAACATCCAGCGACACGCAAAAGGCCTCTGGCCAGCATCACCGCAGATCAGAGGCCTTTTGCAGGCGTGTCCGAGGGGGTGTCGTGCGTCAGGACATCCCGGACTGATCTCTCACGACATCCCGGACACCTGCTGCCGAGGTACGGCGGGTGTCCAAGGCCCGTCTTGTCATCACCGCCGTCGTGCTCGAGCAGCGGCCGGTCCCCGAGGTCGTCGCCGAGTACGGCGTTTCCAGGTCCTGGGTCTACGAGCTGCTCGCTAGGTATCGAGCCGAGGGCGAGGCAGCGTTCGAGCCCCGCTCCCGCCGGCCGCTGACCTCACCGAAGGCGATCGGACCCGCGACCGTGGAGATGATCGTGCGGCTGCGCAAGGAGCTCACCGACGCCGGCCTGGACGGCGGCCCCGGCACGATCGCCTGGCACCTGGCCCACCACCACCAGCTGACCGTGTCGGAGTCCAGTATCGCCCGGACCCTGACCCGCGAAGGCCTCGTGGTCCCGGCACCGAAGAAGCGACCCAAGACCAGCTACACCCGGTTCGAAGCCGCCATGCCGAACGAGTGCTGGCAGTCCGACTTCACCCACTACCCCCTGGCCGACGGCACCGACATCGAGATCCTGAGCTGGCTCGATGACCACTCGCGCTACGTGCTGCACGCCAGCGCGCACCGCCCCGTCACCGGCAAGATCGTGCTCGCCACCTTCCGTGAGACCTACTGCAACTACGGCGTTCCAGCCTCGACACTGACTGACAACGGCATGGTCTACACCGTCCGGTTCGCCACCGGCCGCGGCGGCCGCACCGCCCTGGAAGCCGAACTCGCCACCCTCCGCATCAGGCAGAAGAACTCCGCGCCGAACCACCCCACCACCTGCGGCAAGGTCGAACGCTGGCAGCAGACCCTCAAGAAGTGGCTCCACGCCCAGCCTGACCAGCCAGCCACGATCGAGGACCTCCAGGCCCTCATCGACCGCTGCGTCGACGGCTACAACCACCACCGCCCGCACCGCAGCCTGCCGCACCGAGCCACCCCCGCCACGGCCTACGCGGCCCGCCCCAAGGCCACCCCCGGCAGCCAGAACGCGACCGACAGCCACGACCGCGTCCGGCACGACAAGATCGACACCGACGGCAAGCTCACGCTGCGCGTCGACGGCCGGCTCCACCACATCGGCATGGGCCGAACCCTCGCCCGAACCCCCGTGATCATGCTCATCCACGACCTCAACGTCCGGATCGTGCACGCCGCCACCGGCGAACTCCTCCGCGAGCTCACGATCGACCAGTCCCGCGACTACCAGCCCACCGGCAAGAGCCGCTACCCGTCCCGAAAAACGGAGAAGACCGAACCCTGAGGGTTCGGTCTGTCCGGGATCTCGTGAGAGATCACAC
>JBKOVB010000037.1:0-8213 GCA_046723735.1 Actinomycetota bacterium
GTGAAGAGCGCGTTCGGCGAGACGGCGCTGTCGACGCTGAAGCTCATCGAGGGCCCGGCTGCCATCGTCATCGACAACGCCCGCCTCTCCAGCGCCGGCTGACGCTGCGGCGCGGCCCGCCGGTGCTGTCACCGCTCTCCCTCCGTTGGCGGCGAGCTGCCCTGCGTCGATGGTCACCTCGCCACCTTGCATGCGGCCGCATGCGCGCCGGCGGCACCCGCTACGTCGACGCGCGCTACCGGCGGCAGCACGTCAGCGTCGAGCTCGACGGTGCCCACCACCGCGAGGCCGGGCAGTGGGAGGCCGATCTGCGGGGGCTCAGGGTCCTGTTGGCGCAGCCCGGTGAGCGCGTGGTGCGACTGACCCCGGGGATGCTGCGGCACCAGGGCGAGGAGGTCGCTCGTCTGCTGCGCGAGCTGCTGGACTGATCGCCTCAGGCGCGGCCGACGTCGGCTGCCAGGTCGAGCCCGAGAAGCCGGTCCGCCCAGGCCCAGGTCTCGAACAGGCAGCCGCCTGGCAGCCCCAACGACGTCGAGCGCCGTAGCGCCGCTACTGCCCGGGAGGTCGCGAGGTCGTCCTCCAGCGCGTCAAGCACCTGTTCGACCACCTCGGCGCACATCGGCTTGGACGGCTCCTCCGCCCAGCGCGCGACCGAGGCGCGCCAGGACGCGAGCTCGGCCGCGGCCTCCTGCACCGACTGGCCCGAGAGCCACGCCAGCCTGTGCGCCAAGGAGTACGGCGGAGCAGGCACGCCCCCCGGTCGCGCGAGCACCACGTCGGCTGGTCCGGAGCCCTGTCCCGGGTGCACGTTCATCGCGCCCCACCCTTCCGGGACACCCACGACCGCCACCGGTCGCCCCTGCATCTCGAGCAGCCGTCGCAACGTGTCGACGGCGAGCACGGTGCCAACGTCCTCGTCGCCGGTGGCCAGCACGACGCTGCCAGGCGGGAGCTCGACGAGCCGCCCTGTCGCGTCGGTGACCCGGACCATCAGTTCAACCGCGCCAGCGCCAGCCGGGCGGAGCGGCGCGCGTTCTCGGCCTGCTCCGGGTCGGGCACGAGCTCGGCGTACGACTCCAGCTCCTCGGCTCCGCGGCGGTGGTCGCCGAGCCGCACGAGCAGCTCGCCATGCTCCCGCCGCAGCTCCAAGGGATGGTGTGGCAGGAGCAGCGACAGCTCGGTGGCCCACAGCCGGGTCCGCAGCGCCTCGACCGAACGTGCCTGCTGCCTGGTCGCCAGCACCCTGATGTTCGTGAGGATGCGCAGCAGCAGGTCCGACCCGACCAGCGGCGGCTCGGAGGCGACAGCGCGCACCTCGCCACCGGCGAAGGGGTCCACGACGACGCCAGCGACGTCGACCATCACGTGGCCGGGCAGCCCGAGGCAGACGGCCGGAACGCCGGCGCGCGCCGCCACCTCGCACCACACGACCGACAGCAGCACGGGCAGGCCGCGTCGGCGCTGCAGCACCTCGTGCAGCAGCGAGGAGCGCAGGTCGTCGTAGTCGGTCTCGTCGCCGTGGAAGTCCCCGAGCACCGTGCGCAGCGCGTGGTGCGGCGGCACCCCTGCCGGGACGGCGCGGGCGAGCTCGTCGAGCAGCCCTAGCGACTCCTCCACGCGCAGGTCGGGCTCGACCTCGCAGCCGATCAGCAGGCACGCCAGGGCGACATCCACCGGCGCCGCGTGCGCGACCTCCGCGAACCGCGACCGCGAGGAGAACGTCACGAGCGCCTCGCGGGCGGCGGAGGGACCCGCTTCGCGGCGACCACGTCGGCGGGTGGCACCTCGACGACCGTCCCGTCGCGCTTCTGCACGCGCACCGTCGCGTCGTCCCACGAGAGGAGCTCGCCCAGCACGTCGCCGTACCCGCCCTCAGGAAGGCGCCTCCGTAGCGAGACGCGCACACCCTGGTCACCGGGCCCGACGTCGAGGACGTATCGGACCCCCGCTTCGCGTGACGACCCCACGGCTGGGAGACTACGGGGGCAACCGCTCCCTCGAGAGGAACTCCTGCAGTGACCTACGTGATCGCCGAGCCGTGCGTCGACGTCAAGGACAAGGCCTGCATCGAGGAGTGTCCGGTCGACTGCATCTACGAGGGCAAGCGCTCGCTCTACATCCACCCCGACGAGTGCGTCGACTGCGGCGCGTGCGAGCCGGTCTGCCCCGTCGAGGCGATCTTCTACGAGGACGACGTGCCGTCGCAGTGGAAGGACTACTACCGGGCCAACGTGGACTTCTTCACCGAGACCACGAGCATCGGCAGCCCTGGCGGTGCCTCGAAGGTAGGCCCTGTTGACGCCGACCACCCGGTCGTGCTGGCCGTCCCGGAGGGCAAGAACACCGAGGGCGTCTGAGGTGCGCGGCTGGGCCGCGGTCGCGCACCTGCCCGAGTTCCCCTGGGACCGGCTGGTGCCGTACGGCGACATCGCTCGCACGCACCCCGACGGCATCGTCGACCTCTCCGTCGGCACGCCCGTCGACCCGACGCCGGGGATCGTGCAGATCGCGCTGCGCGAGGCGGCGGACGCCCCGGGCTACCCCCTGACGACCGGCACGCCGGCCCTGCGCGAGGCGGTCGTCGACTGGACGGCCCGCCGGCTCGGCGCGGCCGTCACGCCGGCGAACGTGGTCCCGTGCATCGGGACCAAGGAGCTCGTCGCGCTGCTCGTGCGACTGCTCGGCATCAGCGGCAAGCAGGTGCTCCTGCCGGCACTTGCCTACCCGACGTACGACGTCGGTGCCAGGCTCGCCGGCTGCGAGCCCGTCGCGACGGGCGACCCGACCGCGCACGACCCGCGCGAGGTCGGTCTGGTGTGGCTGAACTCGCCGAGCAACCCGACCGGTCGCGTGCAGGACGCGGCGACGCTGAAGCGGGTCGTGGACTGGGGTCGCGAGCACGGCGTGCTGGTGGCCAGCGACGAGTGCTACCTGGAGCTCGGCTGGGACGCCGAGCCGGTCAGCGTGCTGCACTCCTCGGTGAGCGGCGGGAGCACCGACGGCGTGCTGGCCCTGCACTCTCTGTCCAAGCGGTCCAACCTCGCGGGCTACCGCGCGGGCTTCGCCGTCGGCGACGCGGAGGCGGTGGCCCTGCTGGTCGAGGCCCGCAAGCACATCGGCCTTCTGGTGCCCGGCCCCGTGCAGGCCGCCGCGGTCGCCGCCCTGGGTGACGACGCGCACGTCGCCGAGCAGAAGGAGCGCTACCGGAGCCGGCGCGAGGTGCTGCGAACCGCGGTCGAGAAGGCCGGCTTCCAGGTCGAGCACTCCGAGGCGGGGCTGTACCTGTGGGTCACCCGCGACGAGCCCTGCTGGGACACCGTCGCCTGGCTCGCCGAGCGGGGCATCCTGGCCGCGCCGGGCGAGTTCTACGGCGAGGCCGGTGCCCGCCACGTGCGGATGGCGCTGACCGCGACCGACGAGCGGGTCGCTGCGGCCGCGAGCCGGCTGACGACCTAGGCCGTGACAGGCGGCCGGGCCAGCCGGTCAGCAGTCCACCGTCGTCGCAGCGCCCCCTTTGTTCTCAGCGTGTTCGTGACTAGTTGGCGTGCAGCGCTTCGTTGAGCGTGACCGTCTTCCCGGCGCGGGCACGGGCGAGCACCGCACCCGACACGGAGTCGCGCAGGAAGAGCAGGCCCGAGGAACCGGACAGGTCGCGCCCCCTCACCACGCGGCCGTCGTCGAGGGTGACCTTCGTGCCCCCGGTCACGTAGCAGCCCGCCTCGACCACGCAGTCGTCCCCCAGGCTGATGCCGGTGCCGGCGTTGGCGCCGATGAGGCACCGCTTGCCGATCCGGATCACCTCGGTGCCACCCCCGGACAACGTGCCCATGATCGACGCACCACCGCCCACGTCGCTGCCGTCGTCGACCACGACGCCGGCGCTGATGCGGCCCTCCACCATCGACGTGCCGAGCGTGCCTGCGTTGAAGTTCACGAAGCCCTCGTGCATGACCGTGGTGCCGGGTGCCAGGTGGGCTCCGAGCCGCACCCGGTCCGCGTCGGCGATCCGCACACCGCTCGGCACGACGTAGTCGACCATCCGCGGGAACTTGTCCACGCCGAGCACCTGCACGGCGCCCTTGACCGCCATCAGCCGCAGCCGGGTCTCCTCGAAGCCGTCGACGGCGCACGGGCCGGCGGTGGTCCAGACCACGTTTGCCAGCACGCCGAACAGGCCGGACAGGGACAGGCCGTGCGGCTGAACGAGCCGGTGGGAGAGAAGGTGCAGCCGCAGGTAGGCGTCAGGGGCGTCCACCGGAGCCGCGTCCAGGTCGACCGTCGTGCTCACCACCTCGCGCCGCACGCCGCGCAGCTCGTCGACTCCTGCGAGCTTCTCCAGGCCCTCGAGGGTCGAGCCGTCCGGCTCCCCGAGCCGAGGCGCGGGGTACCAGGTGTCGAGGACCTGGCCGTCGGTCGTGAGAGTGGCCAGGCCCTGGCCCCAGGCGGTGCGCGTCGCGGTGCTCATGCGCCACACCCTAGGGACGGCTGGCAGGATGCCTGTCATGGGCCTCGACCTCGCCGGTGACCCCGTCTCGCTCACCGCCGCGCTCGTCGACGTCGAGAGCGTCAGCGGTGACGAGGCCCGTCTCGCCGACCTGGTCCAGGACGCGTTGTCGGGCCATGAGCACCTGCACCTGAGTCGCGTGGGCAACAACGTGGTCGCCCGCACGGAGCTCGGCCGCGACCGGCGGGTGCTCCTGGCCGGCCACCTCGACACCGTGCCGGTCGCGGACAACCTGCCGTCGCGTCGGGAGGGCGACCTGCTCTACGGCTGCGGCACGAGCGACATGAAGAGCGGTGACGCGGTGCTGCTGCACCTCGCCGCGACGCTCACGGCTCCGTCGTACGACGTCACGTACGTCCTTTACGACAACGAGGAGGTCGACGCCGCCAGGAACGGCCTCGGTCACCTCGTGCGAGACCACCGTGTGCTGCTCCAGGCCGACCTCGCGGTCCTCATGGAGCCCACGGACGGGCAGGTCGAGGCGGGCTGCCAGGGCACGCTGCGGGTGCGCGTCGACCTGCGCGGCACCAGGGCGCACAGCGCGCGGAGCTGGCTGGGTGACAACGCGATCCACGCTGCGGCGCCGGTGCTGCAGCGGCTGCAGGACTACACGGCGCGCGAGGTCGACATCGACGGGTGCGTCTACCGCGAGGGCCTGCAGGCGGTCGCGATCAGCGGGGGCGTGGCGGGGAACGTGGTGCCGGACGCGGCCTCGGTGACGGTGAACTTCCGGTTTGCTCCCGACCGCAGCGAGGAGCAGGCGTTGGAGCACGTGCGCGAGGTCTTCGACGGCTACGTGCTGACGGTGCTGGACAGCGCTGCCGGCGCGTTGCCAGGTCTGGGGCAGCTGGCCGCGAAGCACTTCGTCGACGCGGTGGGCGAGCGCCCGGTGGCGAAGTACGGCTGGACCGACGTCGCCCGCTTCTCCGCGCTCGGGATCCCCGCGCTGAACTACGGGCCCGGCGACCCCAACCTCGCCCACACCCGCGACGAGCACGTCGACGTCCGTCAGATCACCCGGGCGACAGAGCTGCTGCGGGGCTACCTGAGCTAGCCGGCTCACGACCGCCGTACGTCCCTGGTCGGGCGACCCCGCCGGACTGACCCGATCAGGTCATGCCGCCGTGGTCCAGGGCTGCCTAGTGTCCGCCCTGACGCGGAAGCCTGCCGCGCGCGGGGAGGAGCACGCGATGGCTCAGCGGATCGACAACGTCGCGCGGACACGGATGGCTTACGAGGCGTTCGCGTCCGGCGACATGACCACGCTGGCCGAGCTGCTCGCCCCCGACGTCGAGTGGATCGCAGGCGGCGACAACGCCCTCACCGACGTCTACCGCGGACGCGACGCCACGTTCGAGTTCTTCGGGCGTCTGCTGGCCGCCACCGACGGCACCTTCACCACGGAGCTCCGCACGCTCGCCGAGCCCGAGCCAGGCCTGGTCCTCGCGCTGGTGCGGATGACAGCGCAGGCCCGCGGCATCGTCTACGACGAGCCCGCCGTCCAGCAGCTCGACATCCGCGACGGCCTCATCGCGCGTTGCCGCACGTTCACGGAGAACAGCGCGTGGTTCGACGAGCTCGTGGGTCCGCGGATGATCCAGCTGCCCGAGCCGCGCGGCGAGAGCACGCCGCGCAGCGAGCACGCCCGCGGCACCCCGCTCTGAGACACTCACCGGACGGCCCCAGTCCGGACTAGGTTGCGCGCATGGGCGACACGCGTCGGGATCAGGAGCAGGACGCCGTCGAGTGGTACGCGGCCACGCACGGCACGGACGAGATCGGGCCCGAGGAACGGATCGAAGGGCCGGTACGGCGACGCCGCCACCTCGTCCGGGCCAGCACCACCGACCAGCGGCTGCTGGACAACCGCGGGGACACCGACTGGGTGCACACCGACCCCTGGCGGGTGCTGCGGATCCAGTCGGAGTTCGTCGAGGGGTTCGGCATGCTGGCCGAGCTCGGCAAGGCCATCACCGTCTTCGGGTCGGCTCGGACCGGGCCCTACGACGTGTACTACGAGAAGGCGGAGGAGCTCGGCGGGCTGCTGTCCGAGGCGGGCTACGCCGTCATCACCGGCGGCGGCCCGGGCATCATGGAGGCCGCCAACAAGGGCTGTAGCCAGGCCGGCGGTGTCTCGGTCGGCCTCGGGATCGAGCTGCCCTTCGAGCAGCGCATGAACGACTACGTCGACCTCGGCATGGTGTTCCGGTACTTCTTCGCCCGGAAGACCTGCTTCCTCAAGTACTCCATCGGCTACGTCGGCTTTCCGGGGGGCTACGGCACCCTGGACGAGATCTTCGAGGCCGTGACGATGATCCAGACCGGGAAGATCACGAGCTTCCCGCTGGTGCTGTTCGGCACGGACTACTGGGCGCCGATGCTCGGCTGGATCAAGGGCACGCTGCTCGAGACCGGGAAGATCAGCCCGCCGGACGTGGAGCTGTTCCAGCTCACCGACGACCCGGCCGAGGTCGTCGAGATCATGGAGAGCGCGGAACGGGAGCAGTTCGGCTGAGCAGCATCTGCGTCTTCTGCTCCTCGTCCACGCGCATCGCCTCCGCCTACGTCGCGCTGGCCGCCGAGGTCGGCACCGCGCTGGGGCGACGCGGCCACACGCTGGTCAGCGGCGGGGGGTCGCTGTCGTGCATGGGCGCGGTGGCCCGTGCCGCACGTGAGGCGGGTGCACGCACGGTCGGCGTCATCCCGGCAGCGCTGCTGGAGCTCGAGCTGGGCGACCAGGAGGCGGACGACCTGCTGGTCGTCGACGACATGCGCACCCGCAAGGGCCTCATGGACGCGCGCGCGGACGGCTTCCTCGCCATGGCGGGCGGGCTGGGGACGCTGGAGGAGCTCACCGAGGTCTGGACCGCGCGGGTGCTCGGGATGCACGCCAAGCCGGTCGTGGTCCTCGACGTCGACGGGCTGTTCGCGCCGCTGCGGGCGCAGGTCGAGCTCATGGTGGCACGCGGCTTCGTGCGGCAAGAGGCGGCGGCGGCTGTGAGCTGGGCCGCGACGGTCGATGAGGCGCTGGATCTGCTGGACGCCGGCATCGCGGCGCCCGTCCGGCTCGTGCCCACGGCGGCGGAGGAGCTCGAGGCCGAGCCCTGAGCCGGGAGCACGCTCGGGCCGGGACGTGGGACGATGCGGACGTGATGATCCTGCTCGTGCTCCTGGCCGTCGCCGCGGTGCTGTTCGTCGCTGGTGTGGTGGCTACGAACGACGACGAGGTGCTCGCCGAGGCGGAGCCCGACCGGGCCGACCTGAGACTGCCCGCCGGCCGGCTCGCCCCCGACGACGTGGCGGGGGTGCGGTTCGGGCTGGCGTTGCGCGGCTACCGGATGGACGAGGTCGACACCACGCTCGACCGCGTGCAGGGCGCGCTGGCCGAGCGCGACGCCCGGATCGGGGAGCTGGAGGCCGCACTGGCCGACATCGTGACGCCGGTGGTGGAGGAGGCCGAGGAGCAGGCGGTCGCGCGCGAGGTGGCCCCTGCTGCCGGTACGACGGCGCCACCCGCCTCGGCGTCAGCCCCGTTCACGGCAGCACCCCCGGCCGCCACCGTTCCCGAGCCGGCCCCCGAGCCGCCGCTCGAGCCCGAGCCGGTGCCGAACCCCGAGCCGACCCCGCCGTCCCCGCCGAACCCGGCACCCACGCCGCCGCCCCCGAGCCCGCCCGGCCCCGAGCCGGAGCCGCTGCCGCAGCCCGGGCC
>JBKOVB010000056.1:0-90284 GCA_046723735.1 Actinomycetota bacterium
TGGCGGTCGTGGGCCCCCCGACCGACGGGCCGCCGTGTAGGAGCGCCGCCCCCGCAGCACTCCTGACGCACATTTCGCCACAGATCGGGCGCCTACGAAAGGGGGTTGTCAGGTATCCGACATGATCGCAGGACGTTTCACGCCAATGGACGATCCTTGCCCTCCGTGCGCGCGGCGGGGGCGACCATGACCTCGACCTTCTGGAACTCCTTGATCGAGGAGTAACCGGTCATCGCCATCGCCTTGCGGAGCCCGCCGAAGATGTTGGTGCTGCCGTCGTCCGTCTGGGCCGGCCCGAGGAGCACCTCCTCGAGAGACCCGACCGGCTCGGTGCGGATGCGGGTCGCCCGCGGGAGCACCGGGTGGTGGGCGGCGTGCCCCCAGTGCCAGCCGCGGCCGGGCGCCTCCGTCGTACGGGCCAGGGCGCTGCCCATCATGACCGCGTCGGCACCGCAGGCGATCGCCTTGGCGACGTCGCCACCCGTGCGCATCCCGCCGTCCGCGATGACGTGGACGTAACGCCCGCCGCTCTCGTCCAGGTAGTCGCGGCGGGCGCCCGCGGCGTCGGCGATCGACGTCGCCATCGGGATGCCCAGGCCGAGCACGGACCGGGTCGTGTTCGCACGACCGGGCCCGACGCCGACGAGGATGCCCGCGGCACCGGTGCGCATCAGGTGCAACGCTGACTGGTAGGTGGCGCACCCTCCGACGATGACCGGCACGTCGAGCTCGGCGATGAAGCGCTTGAGGTTCAGCGGCTCGGTGCGGCTCGAGACGTGCTCGGCGCTGACGACCGTGCCCTGGATCACGAACAGGTCGACGCCCGCGTCGATCACGGTCTGCGCGAACTGCACCGTCCGCTGCGGCGTCAGCGACGCGGCCACCGTCACGCCGGCGTCCCGGATCTGCTTCACCCGCGCGGTGATGAGGTCGGCCTCGATGGGGCGCGCGTAGATCTCGCGCATGCGGTCGACGGCCCGGTCCGCCGGCAACGAGGCGATCTCGTCGAGGAAGGGCGTGGGGTCGTCGTACCGGGTCCACAGACCTTCGAGGTCGAGCACGCCCAGCCCGCCGAGCCGGCCCAGCGCCACCGCCGAGTCGGGGCTCATGACCCCGTCCATCGGTGAGGCCATGAGTGGCAGCTCGAAGCGGTAGGCGTCGATGTCCCAGGCGAGCGAGACGTCCTCAGGGTCGCGGGTGCGCCGCGAGGGCACGATGGTGATGTCGTCGAAGCCGTAGGCCCGCCGGCCGCTCTTGCCGATCCCGATCTCGATGTCCGTCATCTGCTACTGCCCGCTGTAGTTCGGGGCCTCGACGGTCATCTGGATGTCGTGGGGGTGCGACTCCTTCAGTCCGGCGGCCGTGATCCTGACGAACTGGCCCTTCTCCTGCAGCTCCGCGATGGTGAGCGCCCCGACGTAGTACATCGACTGCCGCAGCCCGCCGACGAGCTGGTGGGCGACGTTCGCGAGCGGGCCGCGGTAGGGCACCTGACCCTCGACACCCTCGGCGATGAGCTTGTCGTCGCTGGGCACGTCGGCCTGGCTGTAGCGGTCCTTGGAGTAGGACTTCTGCTGCCCCCGGCTCTGCATGGCGCCGAGCGACCCCATGCCGCGGTAGGTCTTGAACTGCTTGCCGTTGGTGAAGACCAGCTCACCCGGCGACTCCTCGACGCCCGCGAGGAGCGAGCCCAGCATGACCGTGTCGGCCCCCGCCACGATGGCCTTGGCGATGTCGCCGGAGTACTGCAGGCCGCCGTCGCCGATCACCGGCACGCCCGCGGGGCGGCAGGCCTTCATCGCCTCGTAGATGGCGGTGACCTGGGGGACGCCGACGCCGGACACGACGCGGGTGGTGCAGATCGAGCCCGGTCCGACGCCGACCTTCACGCCGTCCGCGCCGGCGTCGACGTGCGCCTGCGCGCCGGCCCGGGTCGCGACGTTGCCGCCGATGATGTCGACGTGCGCGGCCGCCGGGTCCTTCTTGAGCCGGGCCACCATGTCGAGTACGCCCTTGCCGTGCCCCTGGGCCACGTCGACGACGACCGCGTCGACCCCGGCCTCCACGAGCGCCATGGCGCGCTTGTAGGCGTCGTCGAAGAAGCCGACCGCGGCCGCGACCCGCAACCGGCCGTCCTCGTCCTTGGTGGCCAGCGGGTACTGGTCCTTCTTCACGAAGTCCTTGACCGTGATGAGCCCGCGCAGCCGGCCCTGCTCGTCGACGAGGGGGAGCTTCTCGACCTTGTTGCGCTGCAGGAGCGACAGCGCCTCGTCGTTGTTGACCCCGACCGGCGCCGTGACGAGCGGCATGGGCGTCATGACGTCACGGACCAGCCGGGACTTGTCGGTCTCGAACCGGGTGTCGCGGTTGGTGACGATGCCGAGCAGCACCCCGCTCTCGTCGACCACCGGCAGGCCGCTGATGCGGTAGCGCCCGCACATCCGGTCGACGTCGTCGAGGGTGTGGTCCGGCGAGCAGGTGACCGGGTGCGTGACCATGCCGGCCTCGGAACGCTTCACGAGGTCGACCTGCGCGGCCTGGTCGTCGATCGCGAGGTTGCGGTGCAGCACCCCGATACCGCCCTGCCGGGCCATCGCGATCGCCATCCGCGCCTCGGTGACCGTGTCCATCGCGCTCGACAGCAGCGGGATCTGCAGCGTGATGCGCTTGCTCAGGCGCGTCGTCGTGACGGCCTCGCTGGGGTTGACGTCGCTGTACCCCGGGAGGAGCAGGACGTCGTCGTAGGTGAGCCCGATGGGGGCGATCAGCCCCCCGTAGCTGTCGGTCTGGAGGGGGTCCATGCGCGCTGCTCCCGGCTGCCGGAGGAAGCAGCCCATCCTAGTCGCTCATGCCCCCCGGGCGCGCTGCGGCTCGCCCGTCGCTGATCTTGTGCGAGGTACGGCGGAAGCCGGACCCGCGGTCAGCTGACCAGACCGCGGCGGAAGCCGAGGGCCACGGCCTGGGCGCGGTCGTTGACGCCGAGCTTGCGGAACAGCCGCCGGGCGTGCGTCTTGACGGTGTCCTCGGACAGGTACAGCTCCCGTCCGATGGCGCTGTTGGACTTGCCCTGGGACATGCCGCGCAGCACCTGCAGCTCACGCTCGGTGAGCTGCACCTGGCCGGTGGCGGAACGCGTGTCGCGCGTGCTGAGCGCGCGGCGCAGCGACGGCTCGACGAGGTCGATGCCGTCGAGGGCGTGCGCGACGGCCGCGCACAGCTCCTCGTGCGAGACGTCCTTGAGCAGGTAGCCCCGGGCACCCGAAGAGACGGCAGCAGCCACCTGGTCGCGGTCGTCGGCCGCGGTGAGCATGATCACCTTCGCGTCGGGGAACTGCGCCACCAGCCGCCGGGTCGCCTCCAGGCCACCCAGGCCGGGCATCCGCACGTCCATGAGCACGAGGTCCGGGTGCTCGTGCGGGTACCGCGCCAGCACCTCCTCGCCCGACGCGGCCGTCTCCACCTTGTCGACGCCCGGGACCGCCGCCACGAACTGGCGGAGCCCCTCGCGCACGATGCGGTGGTCGTCGCAGATGAGAACGGTGGTCACGCGTCGGTCCTCGCCTCGGGATGGGGGAGCACGAGCCGGAGACGGCCCGTGGAGGTGCTCAGGGTTCCGCCGTGGGCGCGCACCCGGCGCTGCCAGCGGTCGGGCATGGGCAACGCCGCGCCGCCCTCGACGTCAAGCCGCAGCGAGCGGCCGTCGGTGCGCAGCGTCACGCGGACCGGCCCGGCGTCCACCAGGGCGACGGCCTGCACGAGCCGGTACGCCGTCACCGACGGCGCTCCGCGCAGCGCCGTGGCGGCTGCGACGTCGCCCAGGACGCCCACCGGTGCCCCGCCGGCCTGCACGAGCTGCGCCGAGAGCTGGTCGAGGGCTTCGACGAGGCCGGCCGCGCCGCGCGGGCGCAGGTGCCAGAGGAACCGTCGCAGGTCCACCAGCGCGGCCTGCACCGCGTCGCGGGCCTGGACCGGGTCGCCGCCGCGCGCGGCGGCGTCCGCGGCGTAGCGGGCCACGACGAGGGCCTGCACCGGTCCGTCGTGCAGGGCGTCGGCCACTGCGTCACGGTCGGTCTCCGCGTCGGCGGTGTCGTCGGCGTACGGCGGGGCGAGCGCCAGCGCGAGCACGGCTGCGGCGCTGCGCAGCGCGGGCAGCCCGGGGGGCGTCACGCCGGTGACCGTCAGCGTGGCGAGCAGCTGGCCGGCAGGGCCGTGGAGGGGCAGCTCGACGGACGGGTCGCCGGATGCCGGCCCCGTGCCCGCGAGCAGGGCACCCGCCGCGGTGCGCAGCACCGCCGTACCGAGCCCCAGGCCGGCCACGAGCGCGTCGAGCGCCGCCGGCAGGCCGTCGGGGTCGGTCAGCCGGTGCGCGACCTCGCCGAGGACGACGCAGGGGTCAGCCGCGTGTGCGTGCTGCCGCTCCGCCACGTCCCACCTCCCTGCCTGCTCTTGGTCGTCTCATCGGCATCCCCAGCCTTCGACGTGAGCCGGGGCGGTGCATCTGGCACGAACGGGCCATTCCGCGTCACCCACTCGGACGGGTGACAGCCTTCCCCCTGACGGGGGACAAGACAACCGCCCCAGGAGGAACCGGCTCACCCGCGAGCCGCGGCCGTCATCCCTCGAGCAGGGCAGTGATGTCCGGGCGTCCCAGCCACTCCGCACGCACCCCGGGAGGCAGGTCGCCCGCGATCGCGAGCACGGCAGAACGGGCCGCGGCGAGGCTGCGGGCGCTCTCCGCCTGGTCGGCCTCCGACCCGTTGCCGCCCAGCAACGCGCCGAGCAGGGCCCGCGCGGGCCACACCAGCGGCAGCGTCCCCAGCGACTCCGCGAAGGTCGCTGACCGCCGCAGCGTCGCGACGGCTTCGTCCTCGCCCAGCGACACCTGGGCGAGGCCGAGCAGCAGCAGGCCCTTCGCGACATGCCGCGGCGCCCGGGCGTCCTCGGCCCGCTGCACGGCCGCCGAGGCCTCCTCGACCGCGTCCTCCGGACGGCCCTCGAGCATGGCCAGCTCTGCCGCGGTCCAGCCCAGCCGCACCCGCTGGCGCCAGCGCTCCGCGTCGTTGCCGGGCAGCGCCCCGGCCGCCTCCTCCAGGCGTGCGGCGGCCTCCTCCGCCTCGTCGAGGCCGACCGCGTCCGAGGCGAGGCCGAGCAGCGCGTCGAACGCTGCCTCCCCCGCGCCGTCGGTGAGCTCGAGCGCGGCGAGGTCGGCCTCGCGCGCGATGGAGTGCCGGCCGAGCTGCCGCTGGATGCTCGCGATGGTGGAGCCGGCGAGGGAGGCGAACAGCCGGCGCTCCGGCGGGGCCCCCGCCCCTGAGCCTGCCTCCACGAGCGGCGACAGGACGGTGAGGGCGGCGCCGTAGCGTCCAGCCGCGCCCAGGGAGACGCCGAGCAGCCAGGCGGCACCGGTCATCTCGTCGACCAGGCCTTGGGACTGGGCGAGCACCACGGCCTGCTCGAGCGCCGAGATCGCCGCCGCGGGCTTGCCGTGGAAGGCAGCCTGCTCGCCGCTGGCGAGCAGCGAGGGCAGGTCGGCCGCGGTCACGTCCGCAGACGCTAGTGCCTCGCCGGGGCCCGTCGTGGTCGACCCGCTCACGCCATGAGCCCGCCGCCGCTGATGCGCACGTAGCGCTTCACACCGCCCACGACGACGGTCACGTGGTACCAGCCGTCGCTGCCACGCACCAGGCTCGCACTCACGCTCGTCCCGGTCGGGGCGGGGACGACCACGGTCACGATCGCCGCGCTGGTGCCCTTGCGGCTCATGACGACCGTCGGGGCGGCCGCCCGCTTGCCGTTGCTGTACGACACCCACCCCTGGTACGGCGAGGTGCGCCCGGCGACGACGCCGGTCGCCCCCGTGGTCAGGGTCTGGCCCGGCAGTGGCAGCTGCACGAACGTGGTGGTCACCAGGCCGTCCGCGGAGGTGGCTCGCGCCGAGGAGCGGCCCGGGACGACGACCCGGCTGCCCGGGGGCAGGTGCCACAGCTGCTGGAAGGACCCGGCCGTGGCCCGGCTGGCCCGGTCGAAGACGACCACCAGCGGCAGCGCGGTGTCGACCAGCACCGACCGGGCGCGGGTGCGCCCGCCGTACGCCGTGTCGACGAGCTCGTACCAGCGCCAGGCGCCCGTCCCCCCGGCGCGGGTCACCGTGGTGGCTGCCGACGACGCGAACGGGACGCCCGGCACGGTCAGGACGTTGTGCGCGGCCGGCGAGACGAGGTAGTCGCGGTAGGCGCCCTTGGTGTAGCCGTAGTGCCCAGAGTCGACGAGGACCTGGTGCCCCAGCGCGTCGAGCAGCACGGACTGGTGGTCGTCGTGGCCGTGGTACTTCCGCCCGGGGCCGTAGCGCAGCGCGTACCAGGTGCTGGCCGTGAGCGGGTCCCAGGTGCTTCGCCCGAACGCCCAGCCGGTGCTGTAGCTGATGTGCGTGACGGCCGGGTGCACTCCCGTCACGCCCTTGGAGCCGGTCCACTCGACCGGGGAGCCCGGGATCCCGGGTGCCGTCGGGCTGATGGTCGACCGGAAGCTGTCGCCGAGCTGGGCCACGTCGCCGTTCGGCTCGCTGGACCAGGCGAGGAAGCTCAACAGGGCGGCGCGGCGAGCGGCCAGGTTCGTGGGCACCGGGAGGGCGCAGTCGGTGAAGACCTTCGCCGCGGCGCCCCACCGGCTCCAGAGGTAGAAGCCGTACCCGGGTGCCTGCTCGTTGAGGGAGCCGTTGCTCGCGATGGTCTGGGTGACCAGCTGGTTGAGCCGGGTGGCGGCGTGGTCCCGCCACGCGCTGCTGCCGTAGGCGCACCCGCTCGCGAGCAGCCCGACGTACGCGTCGACCCCCTGGTTCCAGGAACCCGGGTCGTGCGCCGGGTCGTGGAGCCACCGGGCCGTGTCGTAGATGCCCGCACGCACGCCCGGGTTGCGCGGCTGGCCGTAGGTCGTCACCAGGTAGTCGAGGCAGGTGAAGACGGTCGCCCGCTGCCCGGCGTACATGGCCGTCCACGCGTCCACCGGGCCGCCGCCCGACCGGTTCGCCGCCTCGAAGCTCGCGGCGTACTTCTGCGCACGGACGAGCCAGGCCTCGGTCGCGAGGCGCTGGGTGGGGTCGGCCCGGGCGAAGGTGTGCTCGAACTCGAACCACTTCGTGAACTGGTCGAGCCACTTGAGCGACAGGAACTCCGCCCGCCAGGTGTAGCTGTGGAACGGGTCGGTCCGCCAGTTGACCGTGCCGCTCGTGCCGATCGCGACGGCGGGGAAGCCGGGCAGCACCAGCTTGCCGTCGGCGAAGAGCTCGGCGGTCTGGGCGTAGGTCCGGGACCCCAGCCCGCTCACCGGCAGACACGGCATCGCACGTCCCGCCGCGGACGCCTGCTGCGCGGTGACGAGCAGACCGGCGAGGGCTCCCAGCACGAGGACGAGGGCAGGCAGGACACGGCGCCGCTTCACGGCCTGTGTATCGGCTGTCGGCGTCGGGTAGTGAACGAGGGACGAGCCGGGCGAACCTGGCCCAACCGGTAGCCTGATGTGTCCGACGTCACCCTCGGACCCCCTCGTCGTTGTCCCTGTCGACCAGCCAGCGCCAGGAGTGCCCCCGTGCCGCCCATCCGCCGTTCCGCCATCGCGGTGCTGCTGCTCGGGCTGCTCGCCGGCTGCGGCCCGGGCGCGGCGCCGTCCGGGGCCGGCCGGGTCGTCGCGGCGGGCACCCGGCCCCAGACCCTGGCCGCCGCGCCTGCGCACCTCGTGGTCCCGGCGTTGACGAGCCACCGCGTCCGGCCCGACGTGCTCGTGACCGGACGCCTGACCTCGCGCCAGGTGACGGCGGTGAGCCGGCTGTCGCCGGCGGCGGTGGCCTATGCGACCGGCACGGTCGGAGTGGGCCGGGCGCCGGTGCGTGTCTCGGGCGTCGACCCCCTCAGCTTCCGCCGGTTCGCACCGCAGGGCACCGCCGAGTCCACGGCGGTCTGGCAGACCGTGGCGGCCGGCGACCTGGTGGCCTCGCACGAGGCGGCTCGTCGCCTCGGGCTCCGGCTCGGGAACCCGGTCCGGGTGGGCGGGTTGACGCTACGCCTCGGCGCGCTCGCCACCACCGGCATCCCGGGCACCGACCTCGTCGTCAGCACCGCGGTGGGGAGGGCGCTCGGGCTGCGCGGGCAGACCGCGGTGCTGCTCAACGCCGGCAAGGCGGACCCTACGACGCTGGCCTCACGCGTCCGCGCCGCAGCCGGCCGCAAGGCCGCGGTCGAGCTGCTGACCCCGCCGGCCGCGAACCCGATGGCGTTCCTCACGGGGAGCAGGGCGGCGCGCGCGTTCGGGGCCTTCTCCTACCGCTACTACCCGGACGGGACCATCGAGCCCGACGCCCGCTGGGTGCGCGCCAACATCGTCACCGCGCGGGTCCCCGTCCTCGGGACGGTGACCTGCCACCGGCTGATGATCCCGCAGCTGCGCAGCGCGCTGCAGGAAGTGAAGAACGCGGGGCTGGCCTCGACGCTGCACACCTATGACGGCTGCTACGTCCCACGGTTCATCGAGCGCGACCCCTCCCGGCCCATCTCGCTGCACACGTGGGGGATCGCGATCGACATCGACGCCGCCACGAACGGCCGCGGCATCCGGGGCACCATGGACCCCCGGGTCGTGGCGATCTTCAAGCGCTGGGGCTTCCGGTGGGGTGGCGACTGGGCCTGGACCGACCCGATGCACTTCGAGCTCGGCGCGCTGCTCCGCACCCGCTGACCCTCCGTTGTGTCCTCACCCTCACGCGGGGCCGTGGGAGCGATCGTGAGGACGCAAGCGCGGGTCGGGTACGACGAAGGGGGCCCTCCTCGGCGGGAGAGCCCCCTTCGTGCGTCCGTACCTAGTGCGCGTGGCCGTGCCCGTGGCCGTGGCCGTGCCCGTGGTCGTGGGCCGGCTCCTCGGGCTTGTCGGCGATCAGCGTCTCGGTCGTGAGCAGCATGCTCGCGATCGAGGCCGCGTTGCGGACCGCGTTGCGGGTCACCTTGACCGGGTCGACGACGCCGGCCTCGACGAGGTCGACGTACTCGCCGGTGGCCGCGTTCAGGCCGACGGTCTTGCTGCCCTGCTCGGCGATGCGGTTCACGGCGACGCGACCCTCGAGGCCGGCGTTCTCGGCGATCCAGCGGGCCGGCTCGTAGAGCGCATCCCGCACGACCGTGACGCCGGTGCGCTCGTCACCCGCGAGGCCGAGGCCGTCGGCGAGCACCGTGGCCGCGTGCACGAGCGCTGCGCCGCCACCGGGGACGATGCCCTCCTCGACGGCCGCCTTGGTGGCGGAGATGGCGTCCTCGAGGCGGTGCTTGCGCTCCTTGAGCTCGACCTCCGTGTGGGCGCCGACCTTGACCACCGCGACGCCGCCGGCGAGCTTCGCGAGCCGCTCCTGGAGCTTCTCGCGGTCCCAGTCGGAGTCGCTGTTCTCGATCTCCTGCTTGATCTGCGCGACCCGAGCGGCCACGTCGTCCGCCGTACCGCCGCCGCCGACGATCGTGGTCGTGTCCTTGGTGACGGTGACCGTCCGGGCTGTGCCGAGCACCTCCAGGCCGACCTGGTCGAGCTTGAGCCCGACCTCGGCGCTGACGACCTGACCGCCGGTCAGGATCGCGATGTCCTGCAGCATCGCCTTGCGGCGGTCCCCGAAGCCGGGGGCCTTCACGGCCGCGACCTTGAGGGTCTTGCGGATGCTGTTGACCACCAGCGTAGACAGCGCCTCGCCGTCGACGTCCTCGGCGATGATGAGCAGCGGCTTGCCGGCCTGCAGGACCTTCTCGAGGATCGGCAGCAGTTCGGCGATGGCCGAGATCTTGCTGTTGACGACGAGCACCCGCGCGTCGTCGAGCTCGGTCTCCATCCGCTCCGGGTCGGTGACGAAGTACGGCGAGATGTAGCCCTTGTCGAACTGCATGCCCTCCGTCAGCTCGAGCTCGAGCCCGGTGGTGTTGCTCTCCTCGACGGTGATGACGCCGTCCTTGCCGACCTTGTCCATGGCCTCGGCCACGAGCTCGCCGACCTGCGCGTCCTGGGCGGAGATGGCGGCCACGGCGGCGACCTCGGCGTGCTCCTGGACCGGCCTGGCGGCGGCGAGCAGCGCCTCGTTGACGGCCTCGACCGCCTTGTCGATGCCGATCTTGAGAGCGACCGGGTTGGCACCGGCAGTCACGGCCTTGAGGCCCCCGTGGACCATCGCCTGACCGAGCACGGTGGCGGTCGTCGTACCGTCGCCCGCCACGTCGTTGGTCTTGGTCGCGACCTCCTTGGCGAGCTGCGCGCCCATGTTCTCGTAACGGTTCTCGAGCTCGACCTCGCGCGCGATGGTCACGCCGTCGTTGGTGATCGTCGGACCGCCGTACTTCTTGCCGATCACGACGTTGCGGCCCTTGGGGCCGAGGGTGACCTTGACCGCGTTGGCCAGGGTGTCGACGCCACGCTCGAGCGAGCGGCGGGCGTCCTCGGAGAAGCTCAGGGTCTTGCTCAAGGGTGGTTCCCTCCCAGGAACGTCAGCGCCCCGGCCCCTGCTGGGACCGGGGCGGCTGGACGGGTGTGGCTCAGGCCTCGATGACGGCGAGCACGTCGCGGGCGGAGAGCACCAGGTACTCCTCGCCGGCGTACTTGACCTCGGTGCCGCCGTACTTGCTGTAGAGGACGCGGTCGCCGACCTTCACGTCGAGCGGCACGCGCTGGCCGTCCTCGAAGCGGCCCGGGCCGACGGCCAGGACGGTGCCCTCCTGGGGCTTCTCCTTGGCCGTGTCGGGGATCACGAGGCCGGAGGCCGTGGTGGTCTCGGCCTCGACGGCCTGGACGACGATGCGGTCCTCGAGCGGCTTGATGGCAACCTTGGTCGCGGTGGTCACTGTTCCTCCTGGAACTTCTGGTTCGTTGAGGGGCGATCACGCGGCCTGCCGTCGCGGGGGTCAGGCCTTGCTCTTCGCTCGTTGGCACTCTAACTGCTGGAGTGCCAACGCGCCAACCGGGGTACGACGGGGCCGCCGTCCAGATCTTCAGCAACCCGCGCCTCGCACCGATGCGGCTTGTCGTGGACACCGCATCCGACACCGTGATCGACCTGGGGCGTCGCCGCCTGCTGGTCCTCGGCCTCGTCACGACGCTGCTGCTCGCAACCGGACCGGCCTGGGTGGAGCTGGTGCGGGTCATCCGCCGGCCCGACGACGTCGACCCAGCAAGCGCGCTGAGGCCGGCTCCCGCCGTACGACGTCAGCGGGGCTCGAGCACCACCACGGGGATCTCGCGCTCGGTCCACTTCTGGTACTTCGCGAAGTCGGCGTAGAGCTCGACCAGTCGCGGCCAGAGCTCCTCGCGCTCGACACCCTCGGCGACCCGCGCCCGCACCGGGCGGAAGCCCTCCTTGCGCAGCCGGACCCGCGTGTCGGGCTTGGCCAGGAGGTTGGGGTACCACTGCGGGTTCTTCGGCAAGCCGCCCTGCGATGCCACGACCACGAGGTTCGGACCGTCCTCCAGGTAGAGCAGCGGGGTCGTGAACGTCTTGCCCGACTTCCGGCCGACGTGCTCGAGCAGCAGCGTGGGGACCGGCTTGGAGAAACCGGCGCCGATGCGCCAGGCGCTGCCGACGCGGCCGTTGGTGAGACGGAAGACGGCGACCTGAGCCCTCGCCATGTACTTGATGGCTGTGGCGGTGCGTGGCGAGTCCAGCCCGTCGGGGCGCTCCTCGGGCAGGGCGAAGCGGGTCACGTCGACGTCCTCCAGAGTCCAGGTCGGTCGCCCTGCACCCTGCCAGAAAGCCCAGGGTTCGCCGTACCGGGGCTCAGGGACGCCGACGGAACGGGACGCCGATGACGTACGAGCCCCACCGGCCCGGGACCAGGTGACGCGGTTCGTCGTGCGGCGTCGGCAGGCCTCGGCTGTCCAGCATGTCGCGCACCTGGTCGGCCTGGGCGTCGACGCGGAAGGCGACGCGCGCGAGCGGTCCGTGGACCGGTGCACCGGGGTGCGGGCGGGTCGGGCTGTGCCGCAGTGCGTTGGCCAGTCGGGTGGCGAGCACCTCCTGGTCCGCGGGCGGAAGGCTCATCGCCTCGAGGAGCGCCTGCTCCGTGCGGACGTGCTCGGGCAGCGCCGCGAGGACGTCGCGCTCGAGGACCTCGACCTCGTGGTGCGACACCCGCGCGTCGCCGGTGAGACGCCGATCGAGCCACCACAGCGCCTGCTGCAGCGCATGGTCGGCGCTGATGGCGTCGTGCAGCGGGGTACGTGGGTGCGGCAAGAGACGGTGCGCCGTGGGATGCAGCACCCGCGCCACTGCCGCGAGGTGGGTCGCCAACCACGTGACCGCGAGGAAGGAGCTGGCCGACGGGTCGTCCAGCGCTTCGTGCGCGACCTCGTGGGGGCGCGTCAGCTGCTCACGGAGCAGAGGGTGGAGCGAGGCGGTGCTGGTGCTCATACGGCGGCTCCTCGCGCCGGCGCCGCACCGGCGCCCTTCCCGTGTAGAACGAATGACGCGGTGCTGCCATGCCCGCCCGCTACCGTGAGTCAGCGGGGTTCCACGGCCGGCAGCGCGCCGCGCACGTGTCGGCCGGCCGTGTCGACCAACCCCTCGACGTCGTCGACGAACAACGTCAGCGGGTAGGTGCCGAGCAGGTAGTCCTCGCCGAAGTCCTCACGGCCGTCGGCCCAGTTCTGCGCGTCGATCTCCGCCCGCTCGACCGGGCTGATGCCGAGCTGGTCAGCCTGCTCGTCGCTGACGGGGCGGAACAGCTCGGGGACGATGCTGCCGACCAGGACGAACGTCACCGGCGTCAGCGGCGCGAGCAGCCGCTTGCTGCCGAGGGTGCGTGCGGCCTTGCCGGCGCTCACCCTCGCCACGTCGGTCCACGGCAGGGTGAGCGCGCGCGCCCGACCAAGCCAGCGCGTGAGCGCGGTGGGGACGAGGTGCAGAGCCTCTGCGCTGATGTGCACGTCGAACGAGACGGCGTCGGCGAGCCAGGCCAAGCCGAGGGCGCCGTGGTAGAGCTCCACGACCCGAGCGGGCACGACCCGCGCGCGCCACACGCCGGTGCCGTACGGCATGGCCGCGCGTCTCGCACGGCTCCGGTGACGCGTCCACCGCTGCCCGCCCAGTAGGAGCGCGAGGACGGCGATCAGCAGGCCCACGACAGGAGGGCCGGCCTCCGGGTCAGCGACCACGAAGACCACCAGGGCGAGTGCCCCGAACAGCTGCCAGCTTCGACCGGGGTCCACAAGGTCGCGCCACGTCGCCCTGGTGCGGTCCACGCGTCCTCCTCGGTCGACCCCCCGACAACTCTTCGGCATCCTCAGCGCACGGCTGAGGGGCAGAGTGGCGCGAGGGTGCAGGTGCCGCAACCAGGCGCGCGGGACCGGCACACCGCGCGCCCGTGGTGGACGAACCGCTGAGGGACGTCGATCCAGTCGTCCTTCCTCAGAAGGGCCCTCAGGTCGTGCTCGACCTTGACGGGGTCGCTGTGGGAGGTCCAGCCCAGGCGCCGGGCCAGCCGGCCGCAGTGCGTGTCGACCACGACACCCGGGACGCCGAACGCGTACGCCAGCACGACCTGAGCCGTCTTGCGCCCCACACCCGGCAGCTGGACCAGCATCTCCAGGTCGGCGGGGACCTCGCCGTCGTGGACCTCCGTGAGCCGCGCGGACAGGCCGGCGAGGTGCCGGGCCTTCGACCGGAAGAGCGGCACCCGGGCGAGCACGACCTCCAGCTCTGTCGTCGTCGCGCCGGCCATCGCCGCAGCAGTGGGCCAGCGGCGGAACAGCTCCGGCGTCGTCTCGTTCACCCGCGCGTCGGTGCACTGGGCGGCCAGAACGGTCGCCACCAGGAGCTCGAAGGGGCTACGGAAGTCCAACGCCGTGGTCACGGACGGGTAGGCCTCGGCTAACAGCCGCAGCTGCGCCTTCAGCACCCGATCGCTGGGGCCGACGTGTTCTCGCACTGACGCTTGCCCCCTTCTGCACGGGTCGCGCCCGCCCTGGCGGCGCTCGGCCTCGCGACGCTAGTCGTCGGCGGCACCGGGCTCGTGAGGGTGCTCCGGCGTCAGCTCGCGGGAGGCCGTGTCCTGACCACGACGCAACAGTCCGGCGGAGCCGGGTCGAGCTGCGCGGTGACGTCGGGGTGCCCGCCCATGCCCTCGAGGAGCCCGCACAGAAAGCGCTCGTTCAGACCGCACACCAGCTCGGGTGCCACGTCCACGACCGCATGGAAGGGGCAGTTCCGCAGCCGCAGCCCGTCCGCGGCTGAAGCGGGCTCGTAGCCGAGGTCGTCCAGGGCCGCCGTGACGCCCCTGACCGTGGACGCGACGCCGACCCGACCGGCAGGCCGGCGAAGAACTCCGATCCGCCGGCCCTCTTCCTCGGCCACGTCGAGGGCGGAATCCCCGGCGTCACGTCGGCTGGCCTTCGCGTCGCGGATCCCGGCCGCCAGCACGCGCGCGACGACGTCGTACCGCCGCGCCGGCACGCTGACGCTCACCTCCCGGTCCGCCGCGCGGTACCGCTTGGCCGGACGTCCGGCCCCCGGACCGCCGCGACCCGGGGGGCGCGCGAAGTCCACGTCGAGCAGTCCTGACTCGGCCAGCACGTCCAGGTGGAACGCGGCGAGCCGACGGCTGATCCCCGTCCCCTCGGCGACCTCCTCGCGCGTCATGGGCTGACGACCGGCACGGACCTCGTCGAAGACCCGACGCCGAGTCGGCTCGGCGAGCAGGTGCAGCAGCATCCAGCCGGCGTCGTCGCGGGTCCCGGTTGACACCGTTCCTCCTCAGGCTCTAAAAACAGTCTAGGCTGCTTTTAGTGTCGGGGCTGGTCCGCCCCCCAGTCAACCGGAGGCCGCGATGCGTCACTTCACCTTCCGACCCCCGCTGACCCTTGCGGGTCGGCAGTTCAAGGGGCTTCGCGGCTGGGCGGGCAAGCCGTTCCACCCGCCGCTCACGGACGTGCCTGTCACGGCGTACCTGTTCGTCGCGGTCTTCGACGTGCTGTCGGCGCTGGTGCACGGCTCCCACTTCGAAGTGGGACGGGAGCTCTACCTGGCCGCCACCTGGGTGCTCCTGGGAGGCGCTGCGGTGTCGGTGATGACCGCGCTCACCGGCTGGGCCGACTGGCATCGCTCGAGCGAGCCCGGAACCCAGGCACGTCGCACCATCAACGCGCACGCGATCACGATGATCACGGTGACGGTCCTCGTCCTCGTGAACCTCACGCTGCGCGGAACGACCTGGTCCGACCGGGCCTCTGTCCCGGGCCTGGTGCTGGTCCTGTCCGTCGTGGCAGCCCTGCTCGTGTCGCTGGGTGCCACCCTCGGGGGATCCCTGGTCTACGACTACGGCTTCAACGTCGAGACCGCAGGCGACCATCCCGTCTGGCACCCGAGCGAGAGCGACGTGCGCCCCGGCCGCAAGACGCCGGACGAGCCCGCCACGCCGGTCCAGGCATGACGACCTCGGAGCTCCCCGCCTCGGCGCCCGCACGCCCGCACCTGCGGGTCATCCCGGACGACGGCATCGACCTCGAGCTGGCGGAGGAAGCGGCCGGCACGCTCCTCACCGCTCTCGGTCTCGACCTCGACGACCCGGTGCTCACCGGGACGCCGGGCCGGATGGTGCGCGGGCTCGCGGAGATGCTGCGCCCGAGGGAGTTCACCCTCACGACCTTTCCCAACGAGGGGTACGACGAGCTGGTCCTCGCCCGGGGCATCCCGTTCGTGTCGCTGTGCGAGCACCACCTGCTGCCGTTCAGCGGGACGGCCACCGTCGCCTACCTGCCGGCGGACCGCATCCTCGGCCTGTCGAAGCTGGCTCGCGTGGTGGAGCTGTTCGCCCGTCGCCCGCAGGTGCAGGAGCGCATGACGACCCAGATCGCCGACTGGCTCACCGAGCACCTCGAGCCGTGGGGCGTTGGCGTCGTCCTCGAGGCCGAGCACTCCTGCATGACGATGCGCGGTGTGTCCGCCCGGGGCTCCCGGACCGTGACGTCCGCCCTGCAGGGCCTGGTGCGGCACGACTCCCGCACGCGCGCCGAGTTCCTGGCGCTTGCCGGTCAGGGCTAAGCCGGCTCGAAGTCCCAGCCGTGGGCCCGTACGACGGAAGCCGGTGTGCTCGTCGGCTCCTCCCAGCTCGTGGGCACGGGCCAGCGGGTGATCAGCACGACGCGGTCGTCGTCGGAGCGGAACACCTCGGCGCCGCTCGCCCCCGCCACGAGCGCCTCGGCCGCCACGGCGTGCGCCCAGGCCACGACCTCGTCGACCTTGCCCTCCTGCGCCCGGGCCTCCCACATCCGCACCCTCACCGGACCACCACCTCGACCGGCAGCGCGCTGTCGGCCGGCAGGTCCAACGGCGACGGCGGCGTGCCGACGGCGACGAGGCGCTCCCCCAGTGCGGCCACCATCGCGCCGTTGTCGGTGCACAGGCCCGGGCGCGGCACGCGCAGCACGATCCCCGCGGCGTCACAGCGCTCCTGCGCCAGCGCCCGCAGCCGGCTGTTCGCCGCCACCCCACCACCGATGAGCAGATGCCCGACGCCCGTGTCCCGGCAGGCGCGCACCGCCTTGGCGGTGAGCACGTCGACTACCGCCTCCTGGAAGCTCGCGCACACGTCGGCGACCGGCACCGGCCCGTCGTGCTTCTCGACCCAGCGGGCCACCGCGGTCTTGAGGCCGCTGAAGGAGACGTCGTAGGAGTCGTCGTTGATCATCCCGCGCGGGAACGGGATCGTGGCCCCGCCGTCCCGCGCCGCCTTGTCGACCACCGGCCCGCCCGGGAACCCCAGCCCCAGCAGCCGGGCGACCTTGTCGAACGCCTCCCCCGCGGCGTCGTCGACGGTCTGGCCGAGCGGCACCAGCGTCTTGGTGACGTCCTCCACGAGCAGCAGCGACGAGTGCCCCCCGGAGACCAGGAGCGCGACGGTCGGCTCGGGGAGCGGCCCGTGCTCCAGCACGTCGACGGCCACGTGGGCGGCGAGGTGGTTCACGCCGTAGAGGGGCTTGTCGAGGGCGAGGGCGTAGGCCTTCGCCGCGGCCACCCCGACGAGCAAAGCGCCGGCCAGCCCGGGGCCGCTCGTCACCGCGACGGCGTCCAGCTCGGCCAGGGTCACGCCGGCCGTGGCGAGCGCCCGCTGCACGGTCGGGACCATCGCCTCGAGATGCGCCCGCGAGGCCACCTCGGGCACCACCCCGCCGTACCGGACGTGCTCGTCGACACTGCTGGCCACCGCGTCGGCGAGCAGCACGCCGTCGCGGACGATCCCGATCCCGGTCTCGTCGCAGCTCGTCTCGATCCCCAGCACCAGCGGCACGCCGACCAGCCTAGAAGGCCTTCTCCCGACCGCATGTCTCCCGAGATGTAGGTCCGGGCATGGCCATGCCGCCGATCCTGAGCGTGAGTGGTCCTCGCGCAAGCGGCGAGACGGCGATCTCGCAAGACAAGCAGGGTCAGGTGCGGGTCATCACGACGGCGTCGACGCCGCCCGGGTAGTAGCCGCGGCGCAGCCCGGTACGACGGAAGCCGTGCCGCTCGTACAACCGCTGGGCCGACGCGTTGTCGGCCCGGACCTCGAGGAGGACGGGCCTGCCGCGCGGCGCGTGCGCGAGCAGGTCCTGCAGGAGCAACGCCCCGATGCCCTTGCCCTGCTGCCCCGGTGCGACGCCGACGGTCTGCACGAAGCACTCGTCCGGGTAGACGCACAGGCCGGCGTACCCGACCACCTCGTCGTCCTCGACCGCCACCACGTAGTGACGCGTGTCGGTCTGCCCGAGCTCGGACCAGAAGTGGTGCGCGGTCCAGGGCTCCGGCTGGAACAGCTTCTCCTCGATCGGCAGCACCTGCTCGACGTGCCACCAGCGGAAGCGCTCGATCCTCACCACGAGGCGGGCTCGGTCACGGTGCGGCCGTGGCGCACGTCCACGCGGTGCAGGACGTCACCGGCCCGCAGGTGCACCTCCTGGTCCAGCACCCCGAGCCAGACTGACCCGGGCACCGCGTCGCTCTCCCACGCCAGCCCGTCCGCGTCGTAGGCCGCCAGGACGTCGTCGTCGAGCAGCAGCGCCAGCTCGCCCACCGGTTCGAAGTGCCGCACGGTCCAGCGGTCGATGCGCCACCAGCGGTCGGGGTCGCGGCTGTCGACGAGGTACGGCGGGCCGCCGGCCGCCACGAAGACCGTGTCCGGGTGCGGCCACGAGGCCACGAGGTTCAGCCGGCCGGGCAGGTTGTCCGAGGCGAACACGCCGGTCCAGACCGGGCCGCCGAGCGGGGTGATGCGCAGCCACACGCCGTCAGAGCCACCCTCGCGACTGGCCCCGGGGTAGTAGACGACGTGGCGGGGCTGCCCGGGCAGGGTGGTGACCCGAAGCTTGTGCTCCTGGACGGCCTCCCAGCTATGCGGAAAGGCGTCCAGCCACTCCGCGCTCATCGCGCGCTGAGCTCCACCGCGTCGGGGCGCCGCAGGTAGAGCGGGGTGAGCGGGAGCTGCTCGTGCCGCGACGCCCGGGCAAGTGCCCCGACCTGCGGGTACCGCGGCTCGGCATCGGTCGCGAACCCGTAGAGCTGCGCCCCGTCGCCGACCACTCGCCGACCGGCCAGCGCCGCGCGGGCCTCGTCAGGCTTGGTGACGTGCGGTCCGTCGACGCGGCGGGCGTCGTCGTCGTACACCGCCCAGTAGACCTCCTTGCGACGGGCGTCGGTGACGACTCCGGTCCCGGGAGCCGCGAGGCCGTCGAGCGAGCACACGCCGACGACCGGCAGGCCGCGCGCCTCCGCAAAGGCCGCGGCCGTCACGATGCCGACCCGGAGCCCGGTGAACGGGCCGGGGCCGACGCCGACGACGACGGTGTCAGGGGTGCCCTTGGTGAGGACGGCCTGCACGTTCAGCGCGAGCAGCTCGCCGTGCCTGCGGGCGTCGATCTCGACGGCTTCGGCGACGACCGTCAGGTCGTCGAGGTCCACCAACCCGGCGGTGACGGCGGGCGTGGAGGTGTCGAGGACGAGGGCGAGCACGCCTCCGAGGCTAGTCGCGCGGGCCCGACGGGAGTCGCGTCACGCCCCGTCCCGCGGCGCGCGAACGGGGCGGCGCACACGTCAGACCGGGGGCTTGGCGTCCGCCAGCTCGCGCAGGACGTTCTTGGCGACCTTCTCGAGGGTGGCGCGGGGGAACTCCTCGACGACGTACACCGCCCGGGGCACCTTGAAGTCCGCAAGGTTCGCCGCGCACGCCTCGATGATCTGCTTCTCGAAGACGCTGTCGTCGGGCTCCGCGCCCGGGCCCTTGATGACGAACGCGACCGGCACCATCGACAGCCACTCGTGCTGCTTGCCCACGACGGCGATCTCCGCGATGCCCGGCACCGTGCGGCACATGTCCTCGACCTCGCGGGCGCTGACGTTCTCACCGCCGACCTTGATGAGGTCCTTGTCGCGGTCGGTGTAGACGACGTTGCCGCCCTCGACGACCTTGACCATGTCGCCTGTCTTGAACCAGCCGTCCTCGGTGAACGAGGCGGCGTTCGCCTCGGGGTTGTCGAAGTACTCAAGGAAGAGCTGCACGCCGCGGGTGCCCCGCACCCACAGCTCGCCGGTCTCGCCCTGGGCGACCGGCTCGCCGGTCTCCTTCGACACGACCAGGCACTCGTAGCCCGGCGTGGGGTGCCCCATCGACATCCGCGGCCAGCCCTCCTGGGGCCGACCGGTGATCGCGTGCGTCACCGTCTCGGTCATCCCGTAGGCGGCGTAGACCCGCAACCCGAGCCAGGCGTCCACCTCGGGCATGATCATTCCGAAGACGCCGGCGCGGATCGAGTGCTCCTTCGGCGCCTCAGGCAGCTGGAACGCGCTGAACACGAACGGCATCAGCGAGATGTGCGTGACCTGGTGCTTCTGCACGACCGGCCAGAACCCGGACGTCGACCACTTCGGGGTCAGCACGACGGTGGCGCCGACGCCGAGCACCGCCCAGATCGACCAGCTCTGCGCGTTGACGTGGAAGAACGGCAGGTAGACGAGGTAGATGTCGTCGCCGTTCAGGTCGACGTTCCGCGGGCCGATCCGGCCCGCCCAGACGGCGTTCGCGTGCGTGTGCACGACAGCCTTCGGCTTCGACGTGGTGCCGCTGGTGAAGAGGATCCCGGCGGGCAGCATCGGCTCGGGCTCGCGGGTCGGAGCGGCGTCGGCGTCGCCGTACAGCATCTCGAGCTCGTCGGTCGTCACGATCCAGCGCAGCTGCGGTCCCGCCTCGCGCACCAGGTCCGCGTACGACGGCTGCACGACCGCCGCAACGCACTGCGCCTTCTCGACGAAGTAGCCGACCTCGGCCGCGACCGAGCGCGTGTTGGTCGTGACGCCGACCGCGCCGATCCAGGCGCAGGCGTACCACCCGAGCACCGCCTCCGGGCAGTTGTCCGCGTGGATCAGGACCTTGTCGCCCTTGGCGATGCCACGCGCGACGAACCCGGCCGCGAGCCGCTTCACGTCGGTGAGGAACGCGGCGTAGGTCCAGCTGCGGCCCTCGCCCTCGCGCGGCTCCCACACGAGGAACGGGTGGTCGGGCTTGACGGTCGCCCAGTGGGTGAGCAGCCAGGGGATGTCCTGGCCCTGCATCTGGAGCGCGGCGACGTCGGCCATGGGCGGGTCCTTTCGGAGCAGAACTGAAACGTGTTCTACACCATCAGTAACTCCGGCGACCACCCCGCGACCACTTCACCCCGCTGTTCATGATCAACAGGACTTCCTGCCCCGACACGCCCGGCGCGTCGTGACCAGAAGTCCTGTTGATCATGAGATGGAGCGGTCGGCCGACCTCAGGCGCCGTACTGGGAGACGAGCTCGCGCTTGAGCACCTTGCCGGACGGGCCGAGCGGCATGGCGTCGACGAAGATGACGCGGCGCGGGTACTTGTACGCCGCCAGCTGCTCCTTGGACCAGTCGACGATGTCCTGCTCGGTGACGTCGTCGCCCGCGGGGTCGCGCACGACGCAGGCGCACACCTCCTCGCCGTACTGCGCATCGGGCAGCCCGATGACGGCGACCTGGCCGATCGCGGGGTGCCGGAGGAGGACCTCCTCGACGTCGCGCGGATAGACGTTGTAGCCGCCACGGATGACCATGTCCTTCTTGCGGTCGAGGATCCGGATGTAGCCGTCCTCGGACTTGTCGCCCAGGTCGCCGGTGCGGAACCAGCCGTCGACGATCGCGGTGGCGGTGGCCTCGGGCTTGTTGAGGTAGCCCTTGAAGATGTTGTGGCCCCGGATGACGATCTCGCCGAGCTCACCCGGCGGCAGCAGCTCGATGCGCTCGTCGACCTCCGCGCGAGCCACCTCGACCTCGACGCCCCAGATCGCCTTGCCCACGGTGCCGGCCCGGGGCTCGAAGGTCTTCTGGTTGAAGGTCGCGACCGGCGAGGTCTCGGTGAGCCCGTAGCCCTCGAAGATGTAGGTCCCGAAGACCTCCTTGAACTTGTCCAGCACGGCGAGTGGCAGCGCCGCGCCGCCGGACAGCGCCATTTTCAGCTGCGGCCGCAGGTCCGAGGTCTTCGCGGCCTCGAGGAGCCCGACGTACATCGTCGGGACGCCCATGAAGATCGTGCACTTCTCGTCCTCGAGCAGCCGCAGCGCCTCGGCGCCGTCGAACCGCGGCAGCAGCACGACGGTCGCGCCGACGTAGAAGGCGGTGTTCATGCAGCACGTCTGCCCGAAGGTGTGGAACAGCGGCAGGCAGCCGAGCACCGTGTCGTTCTCGTCGATGTCGAACGTGTGCTGGGCCGAGATCGCCACGTTCATCGTGACGTTGAGGTGGGTCAGCTCAGCGCCCTTCGGCTGCCCGGTGGTGCCGCTGGTGTAGAGGATCACGGCGGTGTCCTCCGGGTCGCGGGGCACCAGCGCGTCGATCGGCGCGGCCTGCAGCGCCAGCGTGTCGATGCGCTCGATGGAGGCGTCGCCACCGTCCATCACCGCCAGCACCGGGACGCCGGCGAGCTCGGCGCCCTTGGCGCCCTCGCCCAGCAGCGGGGCGGCGCAGACGAGCACCTTGGCGCCGGAGTCGGACAGGACGTACTCGATCTCCTGCGCCTTGAGCAGCGCGTGCACCGGGACGGCGACCGCCCCCAGCGCAAGGGTGCCGAAGTAGGCCAGCGGGAAGTGCGGCGTGTTAGGCAGGAGCAGCGCCACCTTGTCGCCGGGGCCGACACCCTTCTCGCGCAGCACCGCGGCGTACTGGCGGGTGTGGTCCCACAGCTGCGCGTAGGTCAGGCGCAGATCCCCGAGCACCAGGGCGGTGCGGTCGGCGTGGCGAATGGCGGACTCCGCCAGGATGCTGGCGATCGTCAGGGACACAGATGCTCCTCGATGCTCGGTGTGACGGCGCCGAGTCTTCCCTGCCGTGCCGTCGCTGGCCAAGGGTCCTACACCCTCCACCGTGGGCCGACACCGGTCACCGTCACGACGCGTACGTCGTCGTCCCGCCGGTCGACCCGCACGTCGAGGTGGCTCTCCGCGAGCTGCTCCACGACTCCGTCGCCCCACTCGACGACGACGACGGCCCGGTCGAGCTCTTCGTCGATCTCGAGGTCGTCGAGATCCAGGCGGCCGCTGTCGCGCAGCCGGTAGGCGTCCACGTGCACCAGCGGCAGCGGTCCCGGGTGCACCCGCGCGATGACGAACGTCGGGCTGGTCACCCGCCCCCGCACGCCCAAGCCCTCGCCGATCCCCTGCGTGAGAGCGGTCTTGCCCGCGCCGAGCGGGCCGCTGAGGACGACCAGGTCGCCGGCCCGCAGCGTCGTGGCCAGCTCACGCCCGAACGCCCGGGTGTCCTCCACGCTGGGCAGCACCCGCGTCGTCACGACGCGAGCTCCACCGCCGCGCGCAGGTCCTCGCGCAGCAGCCGCATCGGCTCGCCCTGCGGACCGCCGCGCAGCGCCGCCGCCGGGTGGTACGTCGGAAGCACCCGCCTCCCGTCCACCTCGTGCACCCGGCCTCGGACCTCGGCCAGCGTCACGGACCCCAGGAACCACCGGGTGGCTGACAGACCCAGAGGTACGACGACAGCCGCCTCCACCTGCGCCAGCTGGGCCTTGAGCCACGGTCGGCACGAGGACGTCTCGACACGGCTCGGGACCCGGTTGCCCGGCGGTCGGCACTTCACGGTGTTGAGCACCGCCACGTCAGGGCGCGGCATCCCGGCCTCGGCCAGCAGCCGGTCGAGCAGCTGGCCGGAGCGGCCGACGAAGGGCACACCGTGCGCGTCCTCCTGCGCGCCGGGCGCCTCACCGACGACGAGCAGCCGCGCGGCGGGAGGGGTCTGGCCCACGACGACCTGGGTGCGCGTGGACGCGAGCCCGGGGCAGCGTGTGCACCCCTGCATCGCGGCGGAGAGCGGCGTCGTCATGCGGAGCGACGCCGGGGGCTCAGCGCCCGTCGTACCAGGGCCCGCAGCTGCAGCGTCACGAGCGCTTGCCGCTCGAGCATCACCATGTGCCCGGCGCCCTCGAGGACGACCAGCTGGGCATGGGGCAGCGCCTCCGCGATGGCCCGGCTGTGGCTGACCGGTGTCATCACGTCCTTGCTGCCCACCAGCACGAGGGTCTCGACGTCCTCGAGCACCGGCAGGGCTGCCAGCTTGTCGTGGTCGACGAACGTGTCGTAGAACTCCGCGATCACCTCGACCGGCGTGCTGCGGTTCATCTGCTCGGTGAACTCGACGAGCGAGGGCGGTACGCCGGGCCCGAACGCACCACGCCGGGTGAGCAGGAAGGCCAGGTCCGACCCGACCCGGCGGCCGTGCTCGAACACGTCGGGCCGGGCGCGCATCCCGCGCGTGACGTGCGGCATCAGGCGGTGGCCGACCTTGGCAGCGAAGGCCGGCAGCCCCACCGCGACCTCGCCCAGCACACCGGGCGACGTCGCGACCAACGCCACCCCGACGACCCGGTCCCCGAACAGCTCCGGGTGGTGCTGGGCGAGCGCCATGATCGTCATGCCGCCCATGGAGTGCCCGACGAGCACCACCTTGCCGGTGGGGGCGCACGTCTGCAGGACCGCGTAGAGGTCGTGCCCGAGCTGGTCGATGGTGGAGCCGTCGTGGCTGCTGCGGCCGCTCTTGCCGTGCGAGCGCTGGTCCCAGAAGACGAGCTTGCCCGGGTTGTCCTCGGCCAGCGCCTGCCGTTGGTAGTGCCAGGAGGCCGACGTCAGGCAGTAGCCGTGGCAGAACACCACCGTCAGCGGCGCGTGCTCGGGACCCACCTCCTCGACGTGCAGCAGCACGCCGTCGTCGGCCATCACCTCCTTGACCCGGTCCGCGGGCAGCTGGAAGAACGGCTCGTCCGCCTCCGGGTCCGGCTCGAGACGGGCCCGGCCGACGGCGTACCGCTCGGCCGCCAGACCGGCGGCGGCGCCCAGCACCACCGCACCGGCGACGGCGCCGACGAGCCCAGCCGTACGACGCTTGCTCACGCCTCGCCCCCGCCGACGTACTCGCGGGGCAGCCGCGGCCCCATCCGGGTCACCACCTCGTAGTCGATGGTCCCCATCGCAGCCGCCCAGTCGTCCGCGAGCGGACCGCCGGGCTCGCCGAACAGCACCACCTCGTCGCCCGGCCGGACGTCCTGGTCGCCCACGTCGACGACGAGCTGGTCCATCGCCACCCGCCCGCACACCCGGTGTTGCTGCCCGCCGACGAGCACCGGAGCGGTGTTCGAGGCGGCGACCGGGACGCCGTCGCCGTACCCCAGGGGAACCAGCGCGAGCGTGGTCTCGCGGTCGGTCGTGTAGAGGTGGTCGTAGCTGACGCCCGCGCCCGCCGGCACCCGCTTCACGAGCGCGACGTGCGAGCGCACCGACATCACGGGACGCAGCCCGAAGTCCTGGTCAGGGACCGGGCGCAGGCCGTAGAGCGCGGCGCCCGCTCGCACGAGGTCGTAGTGCGTGTCCGGAGCGGTGAGCAGTGCGCCGGAGTTCGCGAGGTGCCGCACCTCGGGACGCAGCCCGTGACCGGCCGCCACGTCCAGCGCCTCGACGAAGGCAGTGCTCTGCGCGCGGTTGCTCGGGTGGTCGGGCCCCTTCTCGGAGGAGGCGAAGTGGCTCCACACGCCGACGACAGCGACGCTGCCGTCGGCCTCCGCCTTGGCCGCTGCCTCGCACAGGGCCGGCCAGTCGTCGGCCGTCGCCCCGCCCCGGGACAGGCCGGTGTCGGCCTTGAGGTGCAGCCTCGCCGTACGCCCGGTCTGCTCCGCCGCCGCCACGGCCCGGTCCAGCTCCGCGCGGCTGTAGACCCCGAGGTCCACGTCGGCGGCCACCGCCGGGGCGAGGTCCTCGCCCGGCACGAACAGCCAGCACAGCACCGGGGCGTCGAGGCCGGCCGCCCGCAGGCCCAACGCCTCCTCCAGGAAGGCGACGCCCAGCCAGCTCGCGCCACCGGCGAGCGCCGCCCTCGCCACCGGGACCATGCCGTGGCCGTAGCCGTCCGCCTTGACGACAGCCATCACGGCGGCGTCGCGGGCGTGCGCGCGGGCCACGCCCACGTTGTGCACGAGGGCGTCCAGGTCCACACGAGCCAGGGAGCGCACGGCGTCAGTCTTCCGCACGCAACGCCCGCAGCACGCGTGGCCACGCCTCGATGAGGCCGCCTGCTCCCGGACCGGCGAGCGCGCCCGCCCGCCCGTGCAGGTGCGCCCCGACGCTCGCGGCGTCCAGCGGGTCGAGGCCCTGGGCGAGCAGCGACCCGATCGCCCCGGACAGCACGTCACCCGAGCCCGCGCTGGCGAGCGCCGGGTTGCCCGTCGTGTTGACGCGCACGCGGCCGTCCGGGGCGGCGACCACGGTGGCGTCGCCCTTGAGCAGCACGTGCACGCTGTGCTCGGCCGCGAGCCGGCGCGCCGCACCGATCCGGTCAGGGCCGACCTCCGCGCCGAACCGTGCGAACTCGCGGTCGTGCGGGGTCAGCACCGTCGGTGCGGTGCGCCGCTGCAACAGGTACGGGTGCTGCGCGCACAGCGTCAGCGCGTCCGCGTCCACGAGCACCGGCACGTCGGTGCTGAGCACGTGCAGCAGCAGCGGTTCGGCGTCCAGGCCCAGGCCCGGCCCGACCACCCACGCCTGCACCTGGCCGGTCTGTTCGAACGTCGAGGTGACGACCGCCTCGGGCCAGTGCGCACGCACCTGCGCGGCCGGCGCGTCGGCGCCGACGTACCGCACCATGCCGGCGCCCGCGCGGACCGCCGCGCCCACGGCGAGCACCGGCGCCCCCGTGTACGTCGGGGACCCCGCCGCCACGCCCAGCACTCCTCGGGCGTACTTGTCCGCGGTGGGTGCGAGGACAGGCAGCAGCGCGCGCGCGTCGGCGTCGCTGAGCGCCTCCACGTCCGGTTCCGGAAGGGTCAGCCCGACGTCGACGAGCTCCAGCTCCCCGACGTGCGACCGGGCCAGCAGCAGCCCCGGCTTGAGCGTCCCGAAGGTGACCGTGAGGTCGGCGCGGACGGCCCCGGGCGAGACCTCGCCGGTGTCCGCGTCGACCCCGCTCGGCACGTCGACGGCCACGACGTAGGCCGCCCCCAGGCCCGCCACGACCACCGCCGCGGCCGGTCGCAGCGGGCCGCGGCCGCCGATGCCGACGAGACCGTCGAGCACCACCTCGGCGGCCTCCAGCGCCTCCGGAGTGCCCACCCGACCGCCTGCGCGCAGGAACGCCGCGAACGCGTCGGGCACCGGGTCGCCGACGAGCACCGCCACGACGGCCGCGCCCCGTCGGGCCAGCCACGCGCCGGCCCAGAGGGTGTCGGCGCCGTTGTTGCCCGCGCCCACGAGAAGGGCCACGCGTGCGCCGTACACGAAGGGCAACCGCCGGGCCACCGCGACGGCGAGCCCGGTCGACGCCCGCGCCATGAGCGGTACGCCCGCCGCGAGCAGCGGCTCCTCGGCGGCCCGCACCTGCGCGACGGTGTGGGCGGCCCTCACCCGGGCTCCCCGGTCATGACTCGGCGACCACGAAGGCAGTGGCGATACCGGCGTCGTGCGACAGCGAGAGGTGCCAGCACCTGATGCCGAGCTTCTCCGCGCAGGCGGCGGCCTCGCCGTGCAGCACCAGCGTGGGCTTGCCCGACTCCTCGGGCACCACCTCGGCCTCGACCCAGGCGAGACCGGGGGCGCCGAGCACCTTGGCGACCGCCTCCTTGGCGGCGAACCGTACGGCGAGCGACTCCACCTTCTCGAGCCTCTGCTCCGCCTCGGTGAACAGCCGCTGCAGCAGCGAAGGGGTGCGCTCGAGGGAGCGGGCGAGCCGGGCGACCTCCACCACGTCGACCCCGACCCCGACGATCATCGCCCGGTCACTCCACCGTGACGGACTTGGCGAGGTTGCGCGGCTGGTCGACGTCGAGCCCACGGGCCCGGGCCACCTCGGCGGCGAGCACCTGCATCGGCACCAGTGTGAGCAGCGGGGTGAGCAGCGACTTGGTGTCCGGCACCCGGATGACGGTGTCGGCGTACGGCGTCACCGCCTCGTCCCCGTCGGTCGCGATCACGACGGTGCGGGCGCCGCGCGCTCGCACCTCCTGGACGTTGTTGACGAGCTTCGGCTGCAGCGCGTGCCGGGGGGCCACGACCAGCACCGGGGTGCCCGGCTCCACGAGCGCGATCGGGCCGTGCTTGATCTCGCCGGCCGGGAAGCCCTCCGCGCTGACGTAGGCGAGCTCCTTGAGCTTCAGCGCCCCCTCGAGGGCGACCGGGTACCCGACGTGCCGGCCCAGGAACAGCACCCGCTGCTCGTCGGCCAGGTCGCGGGCCAGCTCTCGGACCGGCTCCATGCGGGACAGCACCTCGGTGAGCAGGTCCGGGATCGACTGCAGGTCTCGCAGGTGCGAGCGCACCTCGTCGGCGTCGCGGGTGCCGCGCACCTGGGCAAGGTAGAGCCCCACGAGGTACATCGCGGTGATCTGCGTCATGACCGCCTTGGTCGACGCGACCGCCACCTCCGGGCCACCGCGGGTGTACAGCGCCGCGTCGCTCTCGCGCGCGATGGTCGAGCCGACCGTGTTGGTCACTGCGAGCACCTTGGCCCGCTGGGCGCGCGCGTGCCGTAGCGCCTCGAGCGTGTCGGCCGTCTCGCCGGACTGGGAGATCGCGATGACGAGGGTGTGCCGGCCGAGCACCGGGTCGCGGTAGCGGAACTCGCTGGCCACCTCGATCTGCACCGGCAGCCGGCACCAGCGCTCGATGGCGTACTTGCCGACCAGCCCCGAGTAGTACGCCGAGCCGCAGCCGATGATGAAGACCTGGTCGATCTCGCGGACGTCCTCGTCGCTCATCGACAGCTCGTCGAGGTGCAGCAGCCCATCCGCGGTGAGCCGACCGCCGAGCGTCTCGCGCACCGCCGACGGCTGCTCCTCGATCTCCTTGAGCATGAAGAACTCGTGGCCGCCCTTCTCGGCGGCATCGGTGTCCCAGTCGACGTGGTAGCTCGTGCCCTCGGCCACATTGCCGTCGAGGTCGGTGACGACGACGCCCGTACGACGGAGCTCCACCACCTGGTCCTGGTCGACGGCACGCGCCTCGCGGGTGTGCGCGATGAAGGCCGTGACGTCGGAGCCGAGGAAGTTCTCGCCCTCGCCGAGCCCGACCACCAGCGGCAGGTTGCGGCGGGCCGCCACGACGAGCCCCGGCTCGTCCTGGTGGGCCACCACGAGCACGAACGAGCCCTCGAGGTCCTTGCAGATCGACCGGACCGTGGCGGCCAGGTCGCCGTCGTACCGCTCCTCGACGAGGTGGGCGACGACCTCGGTGTCGGTGTCGGAGCGGCGCAGGTGTCCGCGCTCCTCGAGGCCGGCGACGAGCTCCTCGAAGTTCTCGATGGTGCCGTTGTGCACCACCGCGACCTTCTCGGAGCAGTCCAGGTGCGGGTGCGCGTTGCGGTCGGTGGGGGCGCCGTGCGTGGCCCAGCGGGTGTGCCCGATGCCGAGCGACCCCGGCAGCGCACGGGTGGCGAGGGCCTTCTCGAGGTTGACGAGCTTGCCGGCCCGGCGCTCGGTCTGCAGCACGCCCCCGGGGCTCAGGACGGCGACGCCGGCGCTGTCGTAGCCGCGGTACTCCAGCCGCCTCAGGCCGCCGAGCACGACCTCCAGGGCGTCCTTGTCACCGACGTAGCCCACGATGCCGCACATGGCGCCAGGCTAATGGGTTACCTGGGCGCGCAGCGCGCGTCTCAGGTCGTCGAGCTGCTCGAGGACCACCCTGCGCGCGGCCGGGTGCAGCCCATCGTCCGCGATCAGCCCCTCCACCTTCGTGACCACCTCCGGCTGAACGAGCGTGGAGGGGAAGCCGAACTGCGTGAGGGCTTGGGCGAGCTGCGGCGACAGCGACTGCCACCAGCCGTCGACGGCGGACAGGTAGGCGTCGACGTACGGCGACAGCAGCTCCTCCTGGCCGCGCTGCCAGAAGCCGGCCCCCATGGTCCGGGCCTGCGCGGTGGTGACCTGCCCGGCAGCCAGGGCCTCCCAGGTGCGCCGCTTGACCTGCTCGTCCGGCAGCGCGGCCAGCGCCGCCTCCGCCTGCAGCTGCCCGCTCGCCGTGCGGTCGCGGGCGAGCTCCTGGGCGACGTCGTCCTCGCAGAGCAGCCCGAGGGCGGCAGCGCGGCGGACGACGTGCCAGCGCAGCTCGGCGTCGACGACCAGCCCGTCGGGGACGCCGGTGCCGCCGAGCAGCCCGCGCAGCAGGTCCGCGTCGTGGGTGGCTGCGACCGCGGCCCGCACCCGGACCAGCTGCAGGTCGCTGCCCGGCTCGACCGGGGCGGCCCAGCAGGAGGCCGCGATCGTGTCGAGCAGCTCCCTGGACGGGAGTCGCCCTGCGCCCCCGCCAGCCGTCCCCTCCTGGGGCGCACCGCGACTCCCGTCCACGTACAGCGCCGCGGCGCGGGTGGCCCAGGCGAGCAGCGTCTCGACGAGCGACGGGTCGTGCTCGCTGCCGACCCCGGCGAGCACTGCCCCGACGAAGCCGTCCGCGGACAGCTCCGCGTCGCGGCACGCGTCCCACAGCGCCGCCCAGCACACCGCCCGGGCCAGCCGGTCCTCCACCTCGCCGAGCGTGGCCAGCACGGTGGCGAGCGAACGCTCGTCGAAGCGGACCTTCGCGAAGGTCAGGTCGCCGTCGTTGAGCAGCACCAGGTCCGCCGGCGCGACCTCGGTGGCGGTGACCGCGCCGGAGACCTCGACCGGCACCCGTTCGCGCAGCCGCAGCGCGCCGTCCACCCGGTCGTAGCAGCCGACCTCGATCACGTGAGGCCGCAGCGGCTCCCCCTCCTGGACGACCGTGAGGCGTCCGTCGTCCCAGCGCGGACGCAGCGTCGCCACCCCGCTGGTCTCCAGCCAGAGCCGGGCCCAGCTCTGCAGGTCGCGCCCGCTGACTCGCTCGAGCGCGCCGAGCAGGTCCTCGAGGTCGGTGTTGCCGAAGGCGTGCGCGGTGAGGTAGTCACGCAGCCCCCGGAAGAAGGTGTCCTCGCCGACGAAGGCGACGAGCTGGCGCAGCACCGAGGCGCCCTTGGCGTACGAGATCCCGTCGAAGTTGAGCAGGGCGCTGCGCGTGTCGGGCACCGGTCCGGCCACCGGGTGCGTCGTGGGCAGCTGGTCGGCGCGGTAGCCCCACGCCTTGCGCCCCAGGCAGAAGTCGGCCCAGGCCCCATCGAAACGGGTCGTCGCCTCGATGGTGTGCAGGCCCATGAACTCGGCGAACGACTCGTTGAGCCACACGCCGTCCCACCAGCGCATCGTCACGAGGTCGCCGAACCACATGTGCGCCATCTCGTGCGCCACCACCTGCCCCCGCAGCCGGCGGTTGCCCTCGGTGGTGCGCGACCGGTAGAGGAAGCCCTCGTCGTTGAAGGTCACGAGGCCGGGGTTCTCCATCGCCCCCGCGTTGAACTCCGGCACGAAGACCTGGCCGTAGCTGTCCCCGAACGGATACCTGCTGCCGAAGTCGCGCTGCTGCTGGTCGAGGCACTGAGCCGTGATCTCGAGCAGCTCGTCGGCCTCGAGGTGCGGAGCCATGGATGCCCGGCACCAGACCGCGAGCTCGATGCCGTCGTGGGTGCGCGTCTCGCCGTACCAGGGACCCGCCGCCAGCGTCACGAGGTACGGCGACAGGCGGGCCGTCTCGGCGAAGCGCCACTGCCCGTCGTGCAGCTCCCCGCGGGTGTTCGACAGCACCCGGTGCCCGTCGGGGGCCGTCACCGACAACCGCACGACGGCCTTGAGGTCGGGCTGGTCGAAGCAGGCGAAGAACCGCTGGGCGTCGTCGAGGAAGGCCTGCGCGTACACGTAGACCTGCTCGTCGGCGGGGTCGACGAACCGGTGCAGCCCCTCGCCGCTGCGGGTGTAGGCGCACACCGCCTCGACCTGCGCGACGTGCTCGCCGCCGAGCCCGTCGAGGTGCAGCCGGTTGCCGTCCAGGGTGAGCGGGCGGCCGTCGAGGGTCGCGCTGACGAGGCGCACACAGTCCAGCTCGAGGAAGGTCCGCGCACCCTCCACGGCCGTGAACCGGACCTCCGTGCGGGAGCCGTAGTGCTCGGTCCCCTGCGTCAGGTCCAGCGCCACGTCGTACGACGAGACGCTGACCGCAGCGGCACGGGCGCGTGCCTCATCCTCGGTGAGGTTCCGCATCCTCAGACCCTAGGGCGTGCGGAGGGACGGGAGTCGGCTCGCGCCCCGTGGCGGCGGGCCGCCACGGGGCGCAGAGCGACTCCCGTCGAGGGCAGGTGGCTCAGGCGGCCGTCAGGGCAGCGACCCAGCCCGGCGCCCACGGCGTGCCCCATCCGGTGGTGAGGTCGTAGCCGCTGGTCGTCGGGTAGCCCGGCACCGGGTCGGGCGTGAGGAAGCCGTCGGCCGTGTAGGCCCACATCCGGTTGCTGTCGAGGTGCCCGCTCGGCGTCACGCCGTAGGTGTGCGGGACCACGTCGCGCAGCGCCGAGGCGCGGTCGAAGGACCCGCCGTACAGCACCGGGTTGAGGTTGCCGATCGGACCCTTGCCCGCGGCGTGCCGCGACTGGTTGGCGATCGCGGTCAGCGCCGCCACCTGCGGCGACGAGGCGGAGGTGCCGCCGAAGACGCCCCAGCGCGGGCCCCCCTCGATGCGCGGGTAGTACGAGATGAAGGTCAGCACGCCGCCGTTGACGGCCGCGTTCCAGGCCACGTCGGGGACGCCGCGGTGGTTTCCGACGACCCCGGCCACTCCGTCCTGGTACGCCGGCCGCCCGTACACGGTCGACAGGCCGCCGCCGGTCGCGATCGGTCCCCAGCCCTCGTTCCAGACCGCCTCGGAGGACCCGCCCGCGTTCCAGTTCCAGTACGCGAGGTTGCGCGAGCCGTCGTCGTTGAACGGCTTGTCCTGCTGCGGGTCCCAGGTCCAGCCGTCCTGCACCTGGGTGCCGCCGACCGACGTCACGTACGGCGAGACGTTCGGGTAGCTGACGGACGGGTGGTCGACGGTGGCCGACTGCCGGTGCGCGCGACCCACCCCGAGCGAACCGTCGTCTCCGGACGATGAGAAGAACGTGTCACCCTTCGCGAGCCCGTGCTTGAAGGTCTCGTCGAAGCGGGCGAACTGGGTGGACGCCGACGAGCCGGCAAACGCCTCCTCGCTGGTGCCGAACGACATCGAGAAGACCGTGCCCGCCGGGTAGCGGTCGATGGCCCAGTCGATGGCCTTCATCATGTTCGGCAGTCCCTGCACACCCTGCGTCTCGGCGGGCTGCACGGCCACGAGCACGATGTGCGCCTTGGGTGCGATCGCGTAGGCCCACTGCACGTCGAGGTTGGCCTCGCCGGCCCAGCCGTCGGCAGCCGTCGGGCCGGACTGGCCGCTGCCGTTGCCGGGCGGGTTCTTGTAGTCGATCGGTCCCTGCGGGAACACCTGCTCCACGTCGGGCGCCGGCCCGCCGAAGGTCTGGGCGAAGAACTGCACGTCGTGGACGGCGGTCGGGCTGCCGTAGGAGTCGACCAGCACGATCGTCTGGCCGGCGCCGTCGTTGCTGCCCGCGATCGGGCCGAGGCCGTAGAACGCCCGGATCTGGTCCGGTCCGTAGCAGTGGACGGTGGTGGACACCCGGTTGTCGGGCGCTGGCCGCTGGCACGCGACGCCGAGCGCACCCGGCGAGGCTGCCTGGAAGGCGGACTCGGGCGCCCGGGCGGCGAACGGGTGGACGGCGATCGCGGCGGCCACCGGTGCGGTGGCAGGTGCCGACGCCAGCGCCAGGGCCGCGGCAGGAGCGGCCAGGACGAGCTTGCGCATGTTTCGACCTCGTGCTTTCCCCGTGGCTCGTGACCACGCGATGGGCTGATCGGCCGAGATCTTCCTACTCCGTTCGGAGCAGCCTGAAAAGGTGGTCTGCTCTCACCACCCGAACGGAGGAGTCACACGGGAAGGAGCGCACCCAGACCGGTCGACACCCGGCACGCGGGGCGGTACGGGACCGCCCCGGTCAGCCCCCCGCCACGACCGCGGCGAGGCGCTGCGCCACCTGCTCGGCCCGTTCCTGCGTCGGGGCCTCGACCATGACGCGCACCAGCGGCTCGGTGCCCGAGGGCCGCAGCAGCACGCGTCCCTCGCCGCCGAACAGCTCCTCCTCGGAGGCCACGGCGGCCAGCACGTCGAGTGCCGTGGCGCGCTCACGCCCGGCGCGCACGTTGACGAGCACCTGAGGCAGCAGCGTCACGACGTCCGCGAGCTCGGCGACCGTCTTGCCGCTCTTCACGACGCGGTCCATGACCTGCAACGCGGTGAGCAGACCGTCCCCGGTCGTGGCGAAGTCGGCCAGCACGACGTGCCCGCTCTGCTCGCCGCCGAGGCGGTAGTCGTGGGCGCGCATCTCCTCCAGCACGTAGCGGTCCCCGACGGCGGTCGTCGCGACCCGGATGCCGGCGGCGCTCATCGCCAGGTGCAGACCGAGGTTGCTCATGACGGTGGCGACGAGGACGTCGCTCGCGGGCAGGCCCGCCTCCTTGCGGGCCAGCGCCAGCAGGCCGAGCACCTGGTCGCCGTTCAGGACGCGACCGGTGGCGTCGACCACGATGCAGCGGTCAGCGTCGCCGTCGTGCGCGATCCCGAGGTCGGCGCCACGGGCCACGACCTCGGCAGCCAGGCTCGCCGGGTGGGTAGCGCCGCAGCCCTCGTTGATGAGGTCGCCGATGCCACCGCAGTGGATCGGGTGCACCGTGGCGCCGGCCTTCCGGTACACCTCTGGAGCGATCTCGCTGGCTGCACCCTCAGCAGCGTCCACCACCACGGTGAGGCCCTCGAGAGAGCCGACGGTGAGCAGCAACGCGTCGGTGTAGTCCACGACCGGCTGGGGCCAGGCGTAGACCCGGCCGAGGTGACGTCCGGTGACCCGCTCCCAGGGCGTCGCCATCGCGGCCTCGAGCTCGTCCTCGACAGCGTCGGGCAGCTTCAGACCGCCGTCTGCGAACAGCTTGAGGCCGTTGTCGGGCATGGGGTTGTGCGATGCCGTGATCATCAGGCCGAGCAGGGCGTGCGGGTCGCGAGCCGTGCGGTGGGCCACGACCGGCGTGGGCACGACGCCGAGAACGGTGACATCGCAACCGGCGCTCGTGAAGCCGGCGACCGCGGCGGCCTCCAGCATCTGCCCCGAGGGTCTGGTGTCACGACCGACGACCACCATCGGCCGCTCGAAGCCGTTTCCGGCGGCGCGTCGCTCGGCGACGAGGCGCGCTCCCGCCGTACCGGCGAGGCGCATCGCGAGCTCGGGGGTGAGGACGTCGCCGTTGGCGAGCCCACGAACCCCGTCGGTGCCGAACAGCCGAGCCACAGAACCTCCAGACAAAGCCGCGAGGCGGCCCCGCGCAGCGGGACCGCCTCGACGGTAGGACGAGTTAGCGCTTCGAGTACTGAGGCGCCTTGCGGGCCTTCTTGAGGCCGTACTTCTTGCGCTCCGTGACCCGGGCGTCGCGGGTGAGGAAGCCCTCCTTCTTCAGGGCGGGGCGGTCCTCGCCGTCGGCCTCGACGAGGGCGCGGGCGATCGCGAGGCGGAGCGCACCGGCCTGGCCGCTCACGCCGCCGCCGGACAGGCGCGCGATGACGTCGAACTGCTCGGTCTTCTCGACCGTCACGAACGGCTCGTTGATGGCCTGCTGGTGGACCTTGTTCGGGAAGTACTCCTCGAGGGTCCGGCCGTTGAGCTTGTACTGCCCGCTGCCCGGCACCAGCCGCACGCGGACGATGGCCTCCTTGCGACGGCCGACGGTCTGGATGAGCTCAGTCACTGCGCAACCTGCGTGATCTCGAAGGGCACCGGCGACTGGGCCTGGTGCGGGTGGGTGGGGCCGGCGTAGACCTTCAGCTTGGACAGCATCTGACGGCCGAGGGTGTTGTGCGGCAGCATCCCCTTGACGGCCTTCTCGATGATCCGCTCGGGGCGGGTCGCGAGCACGTCGGCGTAGGAGACGCTCTTGAGGCCGCCGGGGTAGCCCGAGTGGCGGTGCACGCGCGACTGCTCGGCCTTGTTGCCCGTCATCGCGATCTTGCCGGCGTTGATGACGACGACGAAGTCACCGGTGTCGAGGTGCGGCGCGTACGTCGGCTTGTGCTTGCCGCGCAGGAGCGTCGCCGCGTGGGTCGCGAGGCGGCCCAGCACGACGTCCGTCGCGTCGATGACGTGCCACTGACGGGTCACGTCAGCCGGCTTGGGCTGGTACGTACGCACGAGTTCTCTTCTCTCGACTAAGTCTCTGCCGGGCAGGGTTCAGCGGACGCGCCACACTGTCACCCACAGCAGCCGACAAGACTACCTGAGCCGCTCGTCGCCCTGCAAAGAGCGGGTACGGCGGTCAGCCCCGCACCTCGCCCCCACCGTGATCGTGGGAACGGTGCACCACTCCTGGGTGGTGCACCGAGCCCATGATCATGAAGGTCGGGGCAGCCGCATCCGGATCAGATCGCGGCCGTCGATGCCACCACCCGCCGTACGCCCGCCTGTCTCGACGAAGCCGAGCTTGGCGTAGGCCCGCCGAGCCCGGGCGTTGTCCTCGTGGACGTCGAGCTCGAGCCGGTCCGGCGCAGCCCAGGCTTCGAGCACCTCGAGCATCGCACCGAGGACGCCGTTCCCGCGGGCGGACGGTCGGACGAAGACGCCGAACACCACCGGCGTACCAGCCTCGTCCCGGAAGGCTCCGCAGATCCCGACCGGTTCGTCGCGGTCGTGGGCGAGCACGCGCACCCCCGGGCGGGTCCCGCCCGACCGCCACTGCTCGTCGGTGAACAGGACCTCCTCCTCGTAGCGGCGCCCAAAGCCGATGGGGGTGTCCTGCAGCCCCTCGAGCCGCAGGTCGCGCCACACGCGCCAGTGGTCGGGTCCCATGACCTCAACGCGCACGGACGACCCGCCCCTCGTCCCACACCGGCTCGGGCGCCTCGTACACCTGCCCGTCCTCCCCGAAGACCAGGAACCGGTCGAAGCCGCGCGCGAACCAGCGGTCGTGCGTCACCGCCAGCACTGTGCCCTCGAACCCTGCCAGGCCGTCCTCGAGCGCCTCGGCGGACGCGAGGTCGAGGTTGTCGGTCGGCTCGTCGAGGAGCAGCAGCGTGGCGCCGCCGAGCTCGAGCAGCAGCACCTGCAGCCGGGCTTGCTGGCCGCCGGACAGCGACTCGAAGCGCTGGTCGGCCTGCCCGCTCAGCTCGTAGCGGCGCAGCACCCCGATCGCGGCGCCCCTGTCGAGGCCGCGCCGGTCACCGTCGCCGCGGTGCAGGATCTCCACAAGCGTCCGGCCGTGCAGCTCCGGCTGGTCGTGGGTCTGCGCGAACCAGCCGGCCACGACCCTCGCGCCCAACCGGAAGACCCCCGTGTGCCGCACCTCCTGGCCGGCCAGCAGCCGCAGGAAGTGCGACTTGCCCGACCCGTTCGAGCCCAGGACGGCCACCCGCTCGCCGTAGAACACCTCCAGGTCGAACGGCTGCATCAGCCCGGTGAGCTCGAGCTGCTCGCAGGTCACCGCCCGCACACCGGTACGGCCGCCTCGCAGCCGCATCGTCACCTTCTGGTCCACCACCTGCTCCGGCGGCGGCCCCTCGGCCTCGAACCGCTCCAGCCGGGTCTGCATGGCGCGGTACCGCGAGGCCATGTCCGGGCTGATCTTCGCCTGCTCGCGCAGGGTGAGCACGAGCTGTCGCAGCCGGGCGCGCTCCTCCTCCCAGCGCTTGTGCAGCTCCTCGAGCCGCTCGCGCCGGGCCTGGCGGGCGTCGTGGTAGGTCGCGAACCCACCGCCGTGCACCCACGTCCCGTGCGCCTCGACGGTGACGACCCGGGTCGCCACGTTGTTCAACAGCTCGCGGTCGTGGCTGACCAGCAACACGGTCTTGGGCGACTCCGCGAGCGCCGCCTCCAGCCAGCGCTTGCCCGGCACGTCGAGGTAGTTGTCGGGCTCGTCGAGCAGCAGCACCTGGTCGGGGCCACGCAGCAGCGCCTCGAGCGCGAGCCGCTTCTGCTCGCCGCCCGACAGCGTGCTCACCTTGCGGTACAGGCACTTCTCGTACGCCGTGCCGAGCGCCGCCATGGTGCAGACGTCCCAGACCACCTCGGCCTCGTACCCGCCCGCGTCGCCCCAGTCGGCGAGCGCCTGGGCGTAGCGCAGCTGGGTCTTCTCCTCGTCGCGCTCCATCATCGCCAGCTCGGCCGCCTCCAGCGCCCGGCCGGCGTCGCGGACCACCGGGGCGCTCAGATCCAGCAGCAGGTCGCGCACCTCGGTGTCGTCCCGGATCGACCCGATGAACTGGCGCATCACGCCCAGGCCGCCGGCGCGCGCCACCGCGCCAGACGTCGGCGCCAGATCACCCGCGACGATCCTCAGCAATGTGGTCTTGCCGGTGCCGTTGGCGCCCACCAGCGCGGTCTTGCTGCCCTCGCCGACCCGGAAGCTCGCGTCGGCGAAGAGCACCCGCCCGTCGGGGAGCACGTACGAGAGGCTTTGCGCGTCGACGTACCCCATGGCGTCCATCGTCGCGCACCAGCGCCACCGCTTTGCGCCGTTCAGCAGCGCAGGTTGCGGGTCACCTGCTGACGGCTCAGGAGCTCCTGGTCCGGCGGGTACTCCACCGCGACCAGCGTCAGCCCGTACGCCGGGGCCACCGCCACCTCGGAGGCTCGGGCGCCCAGGGTCAGCAACGAGGCCGGCCAGTCGGCGGCCCGCCGCCCCTCGCCGACCGCGAGCAGCGCCCCGACGAGCGAGCGCACCATGGAGTGGCAGAACGCGTCCGCCTGGACAGTCGCGACGAGGACGCCCTCGGGGTCGCGCGCCCACTCCAGCCGCAGCAGGGTGCGGACGGTCGTCGCGCCCTCGCGGCGCCTGCAGAAGGCGGCGAAGTCGTGCAGTCCGAGCAGCTGCCGTGAGGCCTCCTGCAGGGCAGCCAGGTCGAGAGGACGCGGCCAGGCGAGGGTGTCCCGCCGTCGTACCGGGTCGACGTGCTCCGGCCCGTCGGCGACGCGGTAGCGGTACGTGCGAGAGACGCCGGAGAAGCGGGCATCGAAGCCCACGGGGGCCCGCGCGACGCGGTGCACGCGCACGTCCAGCGGCAGCAGGCCGTTGAGGCGGCGCAGCAGCAGCGGGTCGCCGGCGAGGTCGTCCGGGACGTCGACGTGCGCCACCTGGCCGGTGGCGTGGACCCCGGCGTCGGTGCGGCCCGCCACCGTGACGCGCGGCAGGTCGTCGCGGCGGGCGAGCGTAGCGAGTGCCTTCTCCAGCTCCCCCTGAACTGTCCGCTGGTCGTGCTGGAAGGCCCACCCTGCGAAGTCGGTGCCGTCGTAGCCGAGGTCGAGGCGCACCCGCACGGTGCCGGGCGGCGGCCCGGCCGCGGCAGCGCGGTCCGCGGACGTGCCGAGGCCGGCCTCCCCGTCGGGAAGGCCGGCCTCGGTGGCGTTCTTGGTTACTTCTCGCCCTCGGTCTCGGGCGTCTCCTCAGCGGCCTCGGCGAGCAGGTCGCCCTGCACCGGCTCCTCGCCGGCCTCGGGAGCCGCCTCCTCGGCCGCAGCCTCCTGGACGGCTTCGGGGGCCTCGGGCGTCTCGGCCTCCGCAGCCTCAGCCGCGACCGCAGCCGCGGTAGGCGACTCGGCGGCCAGCTCTTCCGCGGCCTCCTTGGTCGCGCCGGTCGGGGCCTTCCTCTCGGCGAACTGCGTGCCGCGAGCGCGCTCGGCCTCGCCGACCGCCTGCTGGGCAACGGTCAGCGCCTCGACGAGCTCGATGATCGCCATGGGCGCGTTGTCGCCCTTGCGGTTGCCGATCTTCAGGATGCGCGTGTAGCCACCGGGACGGTTGGCGTAGCGGGGGCCGATCTCGTCGAAGAGCGTGTGCACGACGCCCTTGTCGCGGATGACCTTGAGCACCTGCCGGCGGGCGTGCAGGTCGCCCCGCTTGCCGAAGGTGATCAGCTTCTCGACGTACGGCCGCAGGCGCTTGGCCTTGGTCTCCGTGGTCGTGATCCGGCCGTGCTCGAGCAGGGCGGTCGCGAGGTTCGCCAGCATGAGGCGCTCGTGCGCCGGACCGCCGCCGAGACGGGGACCCTTGGTGGGCGTGGGCATTGCTTCTCCGATCAGGAGCGGGAGCGTCGTGCTCCGTGGGGGCGCCGCGGCGGTCGCCGGGGCCCAGAGCCCGGTACGGCGGTCAGCCCGCCGTACCGGGGTGGTGCACGTCTAGAGCTGCTCGTCCTCGGCCCAGCCGCGGCCTTCGTCCTCGGGCGTGTCGGAGAACGTCACGAAGTCGTCCGCGCCGTAGCTCGCGACCACCGCGGACGGGTCGAACCCGGGCGGGCTGTCCTTGAGGCCGAGGCCCATCTGGGCCAGCTTGACCTTGACCTCGTCGATCGACTTGCTGCCGAAGTTGCGGATGTCCAGCAGGTCCGCCTCCGACCTCGAGACGAGCTCGCCGACGGTGTGGATGCCCTCGCGCTTGAGGCAGTTGTAGGAGCGGACGGTGAGGTCCATCTCCTCGATCGGCAGCGCCAGGTCGGCGGCCAGAGCGGCGTCCGTCGGCGACGGGCCGATGTCGATGCCCTCGGCCTCCTCGTTGAGCTCCTGCGCGAGGCCGAACAGGCCGACGAGCGTCTTGCCGGCGCTCGCGACCGCGTCGCGCGGGCTCATCGAGTTCTTGGTCTCGACGTCCAGCACGAGCTTGTCGAAGTCGGTGCGCTGCTCGACACGGGTGGCCTCGACCTTGTAGGTCACCTTCAGGACCGGGCTGTAGATCGAGTCGACCGGGATGCGGCCGATCTCCTGGCCGACCTGCTTGTTCTGCACGGCCGAGACGTAGCCGCGGCCCCGCTCGACGGTGAGCTCGATCTCGAGCCGGCCCTTGCCGTTGAGCGTGGCGATGTGCAGGTCAGGGTTGTGCACCTCCACACCGGCCGGCGGTGCGATGTCGGCGGCCGTGACCTCACCCGGGCCCTGCTTGCGCAGGTACATGACCACGGGCTCGTCGCTCTCCGAGGAGACGACCAGCTCCTTGAGGTTGAGGATGAGGTCGGTGACGTCCTCCTTCACCCCCGGGACGGTGGTGAACTCGTGCAGGACGCCGTCGATGCGGATCGAGGTGACCGCAGCGCCGGGGATGGAGCTGAGCAGGGTCCGGCGCAGCGAGTTGCCGAGGGTGTAGCCGAAGCCGGGCTCGAGCGGCTCGAGGACGAACCGCGAGCGGCGCTCGTTGACGACCTCTTCGGTCAGGGTCGGGCGCTGTGCGATGAGCACGCTGTGTCCTTCCGGGACGTTCCGCGACGTCCGCCATATGACGTCACGTGGTGTGCGAGGGGTGGCGAGGCCCACGCAGTGGGGAACGTGCGGCTCCCGGGCCGGCGGCGGCGAACCCCCGCCGGCCCCCGAGCCTTACTTCGAGTAGAGCTCGACGATCAGCTGCTCCTGCACCGGCGTGTCGATGACCTGCCGGGTCGGGAGGTTGTGCACGAGGACGCGCATCTGGGAGGAGATGACCTCCATCCACGGGGGCGTCCCCCGGTCGCCGGCGGTCTCGCGGGCGATGACGTACGGCGTGAGGTCGCGGCTCTTGGGCCGGATCTCGACGATGTCGTTCGCGCTCACCCGGTACGACGGGATGTCGACCTTCTTGCCGTTGACGAGGACGTGACCGTGCCGCACCGCCTGGCGGGCGTGGTCGCGCGACGTCGTGAAGCCTGCGCGGTAGATCACGTTGTCGAGCCGGCTCTCGAGGATGACGAGCAAGTTCTCACCGGTCTTGCCGGACTTCTTGTTCGCCTCCTCGTAGTAGCCGCGGAACTGCTTCTCGAGCACGCCGTAGATCCGCGCGCACTTCTGCTTTTCGCGCTTTTGCAGCAGGTACTCGGAGTCCTTCGTCCGACCACGGCCGTGCTCACCCGGCGGGTAGGGACGGATCTCGATCGGGCACTTCGGGGACTCGCACTTGCTGCCCTTGAGGAACAGCTTCATCTTCTCGCGGCGGCAGCGCTTGCAGTCCGCACCGGTGTAACGGGCCATGTTCAGGAGCTCCTGGTGTCAGACTCGACGCCGCTTGGGCGGGCGGCAGCCGTTGTGGGGAACGGGGGTCACGTCGCTGATCGAACCGACCTCGAGACCGGCAGCCTGCAGCGAGCGGATCGCCGTCTCCCGACCCGAGCCCGGGCCCTTGACGAAGACGTCGACCTTCTTCATGCCGTGCTCCTGCGCCTTGCGAGCCGCGTTCTCGGCGGCCATCTGGGCGGCGAACGGCGTGGACTTGCGGGACCCCTTGAAGCCGACGTGGCCGGCGGAGGCCCAGCTGATCACGTTCCCGGACGGGTCCGTGATCGACACGATGGTGTTGTTGAACGTCGACTTGATGTGGGCGTGCCCGTGGGCGACGTTCTTCTTCTCCTTGCGGCGGACCTTCTTCACGCCGCCGGGGGCGGTACGAGACTTGGGAGGCATCGGCGTACTCCTACTTCTTCGGCTTCTTCTTGCCGGCGACGGTCTTCTTGGGGCCCTTGCGAGTACGCGCGTTGGTGTGCGTGCGCTGGCCGTGGACAGGAAGACCGCGGCGGTGCCGAAGACCCTGGTAGCAGCCGATCTCGATCTTGCGGCGGATGTCGGCGGCCACCTCGCGGCGGAGGTCGCCCTCGACCTTGTAGTTGGCGTCGATCCAGTCCCGGAGCTTGACGAGGTCCTCTTCGGCGAGGTCCTTGACCCGGACGTCGGGCGAGACGCCGGTCTCCTTCAGGGTCTGCTGTGCGCGGGTACGGCCGATGCCGTAGATGTAGGTGAGCGCGATCTCCAGCCGCTTCTCGCGGGGGAGGTCGACGCCTGCAAGGCGTGCCATCGGGCGGGTCGTGCCTTCCTTGTCGGCGGAGGTCCCTAGGCCCGTCCCGTCCCCTCCGCCCGGGAGGGGCCCCGGCCTCCGACCGGGGGTGGTCCGACGCGGTGCGCCGGCTGGGAGGGCTCGTTCAGTTGTCGTTCTGGTGGACTAGCCCTGACGCTGCTTGTGGCGGGCGGTCGAGGAGCAGATCACCATGACGCGGCCGTGGCGACGGATGACGCGGCACTTGTCGCAGATCGGCTTGACGCTCGGCTTGACCTTCACGGTTCTCGTTCCTACTTGTAGCGGTAGACGATCCGGCCGCGCGTGAGGTCGTACGGCGACAGCTCGACGACCACGCGGTCCTCCGGGAGGATGCGGATGTAGTGCTGCCGCATCTTGCCGCTGATGTGGGCCAGGACCCGGTGCCCGTTCTGCAGCTCCACGCGGAACATCGCGTTGGGGAGCGGCTCGACGACCCGGCCCTCGATCTCGATGGCCCCGTCCTTCTTCGGCATGTCCTCCGCTAACCGTCGTTGAATGTGGGTGACACTGGTGGTGCTCCGATCGCCCCCGGGCCCCCCGACCCCGCCGGACGGCAGGCGTGCATGGGCGACCGGTCGCAGACCGACGCATCATCGTACGTCACGCCCGCGCCGACCGTCCAACTCGGGCGCCGTGTGATGCCTGTCACCGCGCGCCCGGGCGTGTTGGCACGGCGGCGCTCCGCGTCATGACCCCGAGACGAGGCGCAGATGGGCGCTGGCGGCCGCGTGCTCGTCGTCGCCGGGGAAGACGACCCGCAGGGCACCGCCCGGCAGCCGGTCGACCACCACGCTCGCGTGGCCGTCGACCAAGGGCGCCTGGGCCAGGCGCTCCCCCGCCACGACGAACAGCAGCACGCCGGTCGCGCTGTCGACGAGCCGGCCGGTGCCGGCGTCGAGCAGCTCAGCCTCCAGCCGCACCCCCTCGGGGGTGCGTGTCGGGGCAGCCACGGCGACGAGCACGGGCGCCGCGGGCGCGACCACGACCTGCGGCAGCGGGGCGCTGGACGCCCCCGCGTGACGGCTGTCCCCGTCGTACGACGCGGTGAGGGGGTGGACCCCCGAGGGAAGCCGGACCCCGCGCAGGTGCGCCCGGCCGTCGGCCTCCATCGTGGCCGAGCCGAGGGGGTGCCCGCCGACGAAGAACGTCACGCGTCCCGTCGGCGTCTCGCCGCCCGGCCGGACCGCCTGCACGTTGGCTGTGAGGTCGATGGTCTCGCCCTCGGGCAGACCGGCTCGCGAGCTGGACAGCCGCACCAGCGTCGGCGCGGCCCAGCGGCCGCGGGCGACGATCGGTACGCCGTTGTCGAGCACCCGTCTCCCTCCCGGAGGCCGCGCCTCCCCCGGGGGCGAGCGTCGCTCCTCTGGACGAACCGGACAACCGAGATGTCGGCAGCCTGACACTGGCGCCGCGGTCAGGTTGCGGTGGCCGCCAGCCCGCTAGCGCCGCCGTCCGCGGCGGTCAGGACCCAGGGCCCGTCGGGGGTCACGGCCACGGTGTGCTCCCAGTGGGCCGCCTGCAGGCCGTCGGCCGTGACGACGGTCCACGCGTCGTCCAGCACCGTGGTCTCCGGTTCACCCAGCGTCACCATCGGCTCGACAGCGAGCACGACGCCCACGTCGAGCGGCATGCCTCGGCCGGGCCCCTGCGGAGCGACGTTCGGCACGTACGGCGGTTCGTGCATCGCGCGGCCGATGCCGTGGCCGGTGTAGTCCTCGAGCAGCCCGTAGCCGTGCGGCCGCACCACTGCCTCCACCGCGGCACCCAGGTCGGACAGCCGGCCTCCCGGCCGGGCCGCGCGCAGCGCTGCCCAGAGGCTCTGCTCCGCCACCACGTTCAGGGCCAGCAGCTCGGGAGCGCACTCCCCGACCGGCACGGTCACCGCCGCGTCGCCGTGCCAGCCGTCGACGATCGCACCGAAGTCGATCGAGCAGAGCTCGCCCTCGGCCAGCACCCGGTCGCCGGGCACCCCGTGCACCACCTCCGCGCCCACGGAGGCGCAGATGACCGCGGGGAAGGGCGGCACGCCGTACCCGAGGAAGCTCGATGAGGCCCCGCGGCGCTCCAACACGTCGCGGGCCACCCGGTCGAGGGCCTCGGTCGTGATCCCGGGCTTCACGGCGGCGGTCATGGCCTCGAGCGCCTCGGCGACCACCACCCCGGCCCTGCGCATCGCCCGGACGTCGTCCGGCGACTTCAGGGTGACGCCACGGGGCCTGCGCTGCCGGCGCACCGGTCAGGTCCGGGGCTGGAGGGGCCGCAGCGCGTCGATGGCCCGCTGCGTCACGTCGTCCACCGGGCCGGTGGCGTCGATGCCCACGAGCAGCCCGCGGCCCGCGTAGTAGTTGACGAGCGGCGCGGTGGCCTGGGCGTAGACGTGGAGCCGGTTCGCGATCGTCTCGGCTCGGTCGTCCTCGCGCTGGTAGAGCTCGCCGCCGTCGATGTCGCACACGCCCGGCACCTTCGGCGGGTCGAAGTCGACGTGCCAGATGTGGTTGCAGGACCGGCAGGTACGGCGGCCGGACAGCCGACGGATCACCTCGTCGTCGTCGACGACCAGCTCGAGCACCACGTCGAGCTTGTTGCCCGCCTCGGCGAGCAGGTCGTCGAGCACCTGGGCCTGTGGCACCGTGCGGGGGAACCCGTCGAGCAGGAAGCCCTCGGCCGCGTCGTCCTCCGCCAGGCGGTCACGCACCATGTCCACGGTGACGTCGTCAGGGACCAGGTCGCCACGGTCCATGTACGCCTTGGCCTTCAGCCCCAGGGGCGTCCCCTGGCTGACGTTGGCGCGGAAGATGTCACCGGTCGAGATCTGCGGGATCCCGAGGTGCTCCGCGATGTACTGGGCCTGCGTCCCCTTCCCCGCTCCGGGGGGCCCGACCAGGACGAGGCGCACTACCTCAAGAAGCCTTCGTAGTTGCGCAGCATGAGCTGGCTCTCGATCTGCTTCACGGTCTCCAGGCCGACGCCGACGATGATGAGGACGGCCGTGCCTCCGAAGGGGATGCGGTTGGCGCCGGCAGTCAGGTTGAACAGCACCAGCGGTAGCACGGCCACGAGGCCGAGGTAGAGCGCGCCGAAGGCGGTCACGCGCGACAGGATGTAGTCGAGGTACTCCGCGGTGGCCCGCCCCGGTCTGATACCGGGCACGAAGCCGCCGTACTTCTTCATGTTGTCGGAGACCTCGACCGGGTTGAACGTGATCGCGACGTAGAAGTACGTGAAGAAGATGATCAGCCCGAAGTAGAGCAGCAGGTAGAGCGGATGGTCGCCGCGGGTGAGATATCGGTCGACGAACTTCTGCAACCCCTCGTTGGTCCAGACGTTGCGGAGCAGGCTGGGCAGGTAAAGCAGCGAGCTCGCGAAGATGACGGGGATGACGCCGGCCTGGTTGACCTTGAGCGGAATGTAGGTGCTGGTCCCGCCGTACATCCTGCGGCCGATCATCCGCTTCGCGTACTGCACCGGGATGCGCCGCTGGGCCTGCTCGACGAACACCACGAGGGTGATCACCACCAGGGCGAGCAGCGCGATCGCGACCAGCTTGAAGCCGCCACGGGGCTGGTGGACGATCCGGCTCACCTGGGCCGGCATCGACGAGATGATCGAGGTGAAGATCAGCACCGACATGCCGTTGCCGATGCCACGGTCGGTGATGAGCTCGCCGAGCCACATGATCACGGCGGTGCCGGCCGTCAGGGTGATGATGATGACGCCGATCCGGACCAGGCTCTCGTCCGGGATGATCTTCTCGTTGCAGCCCTGGATGAGGTTGCCGGAGCGGGCCAGCGCCACGATGCCGGTCGACTGCAGCACGGCCAGCGCCACGGTGAGGTAGCGGGTGTACTGCGTCAGCTTGGCCTGGCCGGACTGGCCCTCCTCCTTGAGCGACTCGAGCCGGGGGATCACCACGATCAGGAGCTGGATGATGATCGAGCTCGTGATGTACGGCATGATCCCGAGCGCGAACACGCTCAGCTGAAGCAGCGCGCCGCCGCTGAACAGGTTGATGAGGCCGTAGAGGCTGTTGTCCTTGACCTGGTCGAGGCAGGTCTGGATCGCGACGTACGAGACACCCGGGGCCGGGACCACCGAGCCGAGCCGGTAGATGCCGATCATCGCCAGCGTGAAGAGCAGCTTCCGGCGCAGGTCAGGCGTCCGGAAGGCCCTGCCGAAGGCGCTGAGCACGGGTCCTCCTGGCGTGCGTCCCGCGAGCGGGACGGGTCGGTGGGTGAGTGACGGTGCGGTGTCTCGTCCAGGCGTCCGTCCGGGGTGCCGGACGGCGGCTGCCGTGGCAGGGACTCTAACAGTCGCCGGGTCGAGGGCCGAGCGTCGCCGGGACGCCGAGGGCCGTCGTACCGGCTGGTACGACGGCCCTCGGGCGTCTCAGCGCGGCCTGCGGCCGCTCCGGGCTACAGCGTGGTGGCGGACCCGCCGGCGGCCGCGATCTTCTCCTTGGCCGAGGCCGAGAACGCGTGCGCCGTGATGTCCAGCTTGACGGCCAGCTCGCCGCCGCCGAGCACCTTCACGAGGCTGTTGTCGCGGACCGCGCCCTTGGCGACGAGGTCCTCGACACCTACGGTGCCGCCCTGCGGGAACAGCTCGGCCACGCGGTCCAGGTTGACGACCTGGTACTCAGTGCGGAACCGGTTCGTGAAGCCCTTGAGCTTGGGCAGCCGCATGTGCAGCGGCATCTGCCCGCCCTCGAAGGCGGCCGGCACCTGGTAGCGGGCCTTGGTGCCCTTGGTGCCGCGACCGGCGGTCTTGCCCTTGCTGGCCTCACCACGACCGACGCGCGTCTTGGCGGTCTTCGCGCCGGGCGCGGGGCGGAGGTGGTGGACCTTGAGGGGGCTGCTCATCGCTTACTCGACCTCCTCGACCGTCACGAGGTGGGTGACGGTCGCGACCATCCCGCGGATCTCGGGACGGTCCTCCTTGACGACGGTGTCGTTGATCCGCTTGAGGCCGAGCGTCCGCAGCGTGTCGCGCTGGTTCTGCTTGCCCCCGATCCCCGACTTGACCTGGGTGACCTTCAGCCGGCTCATGCTCAGCTCCCTACGGCGGCGGCGGGGGCCGACGCCGCAGCGGCAGCCCGGGCCCGCAGCATGGCGGCCGGCGCGACGTCCTCCAGCGGGAGGCCGCGGCGAGCCGCGATCTCCTCGGGACGCACGAGGCCCTGCAGGGCCGCGACGGTCGCGTGGACGATGTTGATCGGGTTCGACGACCCCAGCGACTTGCTCAGCACGTCGTGGATGCCGGCGCACTCGAGCACGGCACGCACCGGGCCACCGGCGATGACACCGGTACCGGGGCTGGCCGGCTTGAGCAGCACGACTCCGGCGGCCGCCTCGCCCTGCACCGGGTGCGGGATCGTGGCGCCGATGCGCGGCACGCGGAAGAAGTGCTTCTTGGCCTCCTCCACGCCCTTGGCGATGGCGGCCGGCACCTCCTTGGCCTTGCCGTAGCCGACGCCGACCTGACCCTCGCCGTCGCCCACCACGACCAGCGCGGTGAAGCTGAAGCGACGACCACCCTTCACGACCTTGGCGACGCGGTTGATCGCGACGACGCGCTCGATGTGCGGGCTCTTCTCGGGAGCCGCGCCACCACGACCGCCGCGACCGCCCTCGCGGCGCTCGCCCTGGGCACCGCCCTGAGCCGTGCCGCCTCGGCGCTGCTGTCCGGGCATCAGACGTTCCTCTTCTCGGTCTTCTTCACGGGCTGCGTGGTGGTCATCAGAACTCCAGGCCGTTCTCGCGGGCCGCGTCCGCCAGGGCGGCGATCCGACCGGCGTACTTGTTGCCGCCCCGGTCGAAGACGACCTTGTCGATGCCCTTCTCCTTGGCGCGCGTGGCCAGGAGCGCACCCACCTTGCGGGCCTGCTCGGACTTGTCGCCCTTCTCCGCCGTACCGCGGATGCTGGCGTCGAGCGTGGACGCGCTGACCAGGGTGTGGCCCTGCAGGTCGTCCACCACCTGCGCGGTGATGTGCCGCGACGAGCGGGTGACGACGAGACGCGGACGAGCCGGCGTGCCGGACACCTTCTTGCGGATGCGGAAGTGCCGGCGAGCCCGGCCCAGACGCCGCTGCGTCGAGATGTCAGCCATCACTTACCCGTCTTTCCGACCTTGAGCTTGATGTGCTCGCCCTCGTAGCGCACGCCCTTGCCCTTGTACGGGTCGGGCTTGCGCAGCTTGCGGATGTTGGCCGCGACCTCGCCGACCTTCTGCTTGTCGATGCCCTTGACCACGAACTTCGTGGGCGACTGCACCTCGAAGGTGATGCCCTCTGGCGCCGGGACCGGCACCGGGTGGCTGTAGCCGAGCGCGAACTCGAGGTCGGAGCCCTTGGCGGCGACGCGGTAGCCGACGCCACGGATCTCCATGGCCTTGACGTAGCCCTCGGTCACACCGACGACCATGTTGTTGACGAGCGTCCGGGTCAGCCCGTGCAGGCTGCGGCTGGCGCGCTCGTCGTCGGGACGAGAAACGATCAGCGTGCCGACGCCGTCGTCGCCGACGGTCCTCTCGACGCGGATGGGCTCGCTGACGACGTGCGTGAGCGTGCCCTTGGGGCCCTTCACGGTCACGGTCTGACCGTCGAGGGTCACCTCGACGCCGCTCGGGACCGGGATGGGCAGGCGACCGATGCGAGACATGTGGCAGGCCTCCTAGTAGACGTAGGCGAGGACTTCCCCACCCACGCCCCTCTTGTTGGCCTGGCGGTCGGTCAGCAGGCCGCTCGACGTCGAGATGATCGCGACGCCGAGGCCGCCGAGGACCTTGGGGAGGTTGCCGGCCTTCGCGTACACGCGCAGGCCTGGCTTGGAAACGCGGCGGACGCCCGCGATGGAGCGCTCGCGGTTGGGGCCGTACTTGAGGTCGATGACGAGGACCTTGCCCTTGTCACCCTCCTCGACGTGCCACGCCGCGATGTAGCCCTCCTGCTGGAGGATCTCCGCAATGCCGGTCTTGATCTTGCTGTGCGGCATGCTGACGGTCTCGTGGTACGCCGCGTTGGCGTTCCGCACGCGGGTCAGCATGTCCGCGATCGGGTCGGTCATGGTCATGTCAGGCCGGTGGCCTTTCCCGTCGTGGTCCCCCAGCACGCTGGGGCCTGCGACGAAGAGGGATGGTTACCAGGAGGACTTGGTGACGCCGGGCAGCTCGCCGGCGTGCGCGAGCTCTCGCACGCAGATGCGGCAGAGCCCGAAGGCACGGAACACGGCGCGCGGACGGCCGCAGCGGTTGCAGCGGGTGTAGCCGCGCACCTTGAACTTGGGCTTGCGGGCCGCCTTCTCGACGAGCGCCTTCTTCGCCATCTCTACTGCTCCTTGAAGGGGAAGCCGAGCGCCCGCAGGAGCGCGCGACCCTCGTCGTCGGTGGCCGCCGTCGTGACGACGGTGATGTCCATACCGCGGGCGCGGTCGACCTTGTCCACGTCGATCTCGTGGAACATGGACTGCTCCGTCAGACCGAACGTGTAGTTGCCGTTGCCGTCGAACTGCTTCGGCGACAGGCCGCGGAAGTCGCGGATGCGGGGCAGCGAGAGCGTGACCAGGCGGTCGAGGAACTCCCACATGCGGTCGCCCCGCAGCGTGACCTTGGCGCCGATCGGCATGCCCTCGCGCAGCTTGAACTGCGCGATGGACTTGGTCGCCCGGCGCAGCTGCGGCTTCTGGCCGGTGATGGCCGTGAGGTCGCGCAGGGCGCCGTCGATCAGCTTGGAGTCCTTGGCGGCGTCGCCGACACCCATGTTCACGACGACCTTGACGACACCCGGGACCTGCATCGGGTTGGCGTAGGAGAACTGCTCGGTCAGGGCCGCGCGGATCTCGTTGCGGTAGCGCTCCTTGAGGCGGGGCGCAGCGGTGGCGGTCGTCATGTCAGATGTCTCCGTTGCAGCGCCGGCAGATCCGGACGCTGTGCGTCTTGCCGTTGGCGTCCGGCTCGCTGCGGCGGTGGCCGACCCGGCTGGGCTTGCCGCACGAGGGGCACACGACCTGCACGTTGCTCACGTGCACGGGAGCCTCCTGCGTGACGATGCCGCCCTGCTGGGAGCCGCGCGCCGACTGCGTGATCTTGGTGTGCTTCTTGATGCGGTTGGCACCCTCGACGAGGACCCGGTTGCTCGCGGGGTCGGCCAGGATGACCTTGCCCTTGAGGCCCTTGTCCTTGCCGGCGATGACCTGGACGGTGTCGCCCTTCTTCACGAAGAGGCCGGCCATGGCTACAGCACCTCCGGAGCGAGCGAGATGATCTTCATGAACCGCTTGTCGCGCAGCTCGCGGCCGACCGGGCCGAAGATGCGGGTGCCGCGCGGGTCCCCACCGTCCTTGATGAGCACCGCGGCGTTCTCGTCGAAGCGGATGTAGCTGCCGTCGGGACGACGACGCTCCTTGACGGTCCTGACGACGACGGCCTTGACGACGTCACCCTTCTTCACGCCGGCGCCCGGGATGGCGTCCTTGACGGTGCAGACGATGATGTCGCCGATGCCGGCGTAGCGACGGCTGGAACCGCCGAGCACGCGGATGCAGAGGACTTCCTTCGCACCCGTGTTGTCGGCGACGCGCAGTCGCGACTCCTGCTGGATCACTTCTGTCTCCTGGTGTGAACCCCGTATCCCCGTCTCCGGGGACGCGGGCTCTCGAGTGGGTCTAGCGCCTTCGGCGTAAGGCCGGTGCTGCGGGTCTCCTACTTCGCCTTCTCGAGGATCTCGACGACGCGCCAGCGCTTGCTGGCCGACAGGGGTCGGGTCTCCATGAGGAGGACCCGGTCGCCGATGCCGCAGGAGTTCTGCTCGTCGTGCGCCTTGAGCTTGCTGGTGCGACGCAGCGTCTTCTTGTACAGCGGGTGCTGCACGCGGTCCTCGACGGCCACGACCACGGTCTTGTCCATCTTGTCGCTGACGACGAGGCCCTCGCGGGTCTTGCGGAAGCCGCGCTCTTCGGTGCTCACGTTCTTGCCCTCGGTCATGCGGCACCGCCCGTACGGACGATGCCGAGCTCGCGCTCGCGCATCACGGTGTAGATGCGAGCGATGTCGCGCCGCACGGTCTGCAGGCGACGGTTGTTGTCCAGCTGGCCGGTGGCCACCTGGAATCGGAGGTTGAACAGCTCCTCCTTGGCCTCGCGCAGCTTCGTGACGAGCTCCTCGTCACCCAGCTCGCGCAGCGCGTCGGTCCGGCTGTCGGCCATCAGTGACCCTCCTCCCGGACGACGAAGCGGCACTTCATCGGCAGCTTGTGCATGGCACGGCGCATGGCCTCACGAGCGAGCGGCTCCGGCGGACCCGCGAGCTCGAACAGGATGCGCCCCGGCTTGACGTTTGCGACCCACCACTCGGGCGAGCCCTTGCCGGAGCCCATGCGGGTCTCGGCGGGCTTCTTGGTGAGCGGGCGGTCCGGGTAGATGTTGATCCAGACCTTTCCACCACGCCGGATGTGGCGCGTCATGGCGATACGGGCCGACTCGATCTGGCGGTTGGTCACGTACGCCGGCTCCAGCGCCTGGATGCCGTACGTGCCGAACGCCAGCTCGGTGCCGCCCTTCGACACGCCGCTGCGGTCCGGGTGGTGCTGCTTGCGGTGCTTGACCCTGCGGGGGATCAGCATGGTCAGGCCTCCGTCTCGGGGGCAGGGGCCTCGACCGGCGTCTCGACCGGCGCCTCGACGGCGGTGGTCTCGACGAGCTCGGCCGGGGCCTCGGCGGGCGCCGCGGTGGGCGACTCGGTCACGGGCGACTCGGCGGCGCGGCCGGCCTCGGTGCCGCCAGCCGTCGTCCCGGTGGAGCCGGAACGCGGGCCACGACGGGCCGGGCGCTCGCGGCGCTGCTGGCGCAGCGCGGCCTCCTGGGCCTCCCGCTCGGCGCGGGACATGACCTTGTCGCCCTTGTAGATCCAGACCTTCACGCCGATGCGGCCGAAGGTGGTGCGGGCCTCGTACACGCCGTAGTCGATGTCGGCGCGCAGCGTGTGCAGCGGGACGCGACCCTCGCGGTAGAACTCCGAGCGGCTCATCTCGGCGCCGCCGAGACGGCCCGAGCACTGCACCCGGATGCCCTTGACGCCGGGGCTCTTCAGCGCCGACTGCATCGCCTTGCGCATGGCGCGGCGGAAGCTGACACGGCTGGAGAGCTGCTCGGCGACGCCCTGGGCGACCAGCTGCGCGTCGCTCTCGGGGTTCTTCACCTCAAGGATGTTCAGCTGCACCTGCTTGCCCGTGAGCTTCTCGAGATCGCCACGGATGCGGTCGGCCTCGGCGCCGCGGCGGCCGATGACGATGCCCGGGCGCGCGGTGTGGATGTCCACCCGCACGCGGTCACGGGTGCGCTCGATCTCGACCTTGGAGATGCCGGCGCGCTCCATGCCCTTGCTCATCATCTTGCGGATCGCCACGTCTTCCTTGACGTACTCCGCGTAGTTCTTGTCCGCGTACCAGCGCGACGTCCAGTCGGAGGTGATCCCGAGCCGGAAGCCGTGCGGGTTGACCTTCTGACCCACTAGAGGGCCCCGCCCTTCGTGTTGCCGGCGGCGGCAGAGGCGACAGCGCTCTGCACGACGACCGTGATGTGGCTGGTGCGCTTGCGGATGCGGTAGGCCCGCCCCTGCGCCCGGGGGCGGAAGCGCTTGAGGGTCGGACCCTCGTCGACGTAGGCCTGCGCGACGAACAGGTCACGCCGGTCAAGGTTCTTGTTGTTCTCGGCGTTGGCCACCGCGGAGGCCAGCACCTTGGCGACCGGCTCGGACGCGGCGTGCACGTCGAAGCGCAGGATGTCGAGCGCCTCGTCCACCGGCAGGCCGCGGACGAGGTCGACGACACGGCGGCACTTCATCGGCGTCATGCGCACGAAGCGGGCCGTCGCCAGCGCGGCGTTCGGCGGCAGGTGCCGGGTCTTGTTCTCAGCCACGACGCGACCGCCGATCTTCCTTGACGTGCCCACGGAAGGTGCGGGTGGGCGCGAACTCGCCGAGCTTGTGGCCGACCATCGCCTCGGTCACGAAGACCGGGACGTGCTTGCGGCCGTCATGGACGGCCAGCGTGTGGCCGAGCATGTCGGGGATGATCGTGGAGCGACGCGACCAGGTCTTGATCACGTTCTTGGTGCCCTTCTCGTTCTGCGCGTCCACCTTCTTGAGCAGGTGGTCGTCGACGAAGGGCCCCTTCTTCAGGCTGCGCGGCACGTCGTTCCCCTAGCGCTTCTTGTTGGTCTTGCGACGGCGGACGATGAGGGCGTCGCTCGCCTTGCGACGACGCGTGCGACCCTCGGGCTTGCCGGCGGGGTTCACCGGGTGGCGACCACCGCTGGTCTTGCCCTCACCGCCACCGTGCGGGTGGTCGACCGGGTTCATGGCCACACCGCGGACGGTCGGGCGCTTGCCCTTCCACCGCATGCGGCCGGCCTTGCCCCAGTTGATGTTGCTCTGCTCGGCGTTGCCGACCTCGCCGACGGTGGCGCGGCAGCGCAGGTCGACGTTGCGGATCTCCCCGGAGGGCATGCGCAGCTGTGCGTAGGGACCGTCCTTCGCGACGAGCTGGACGCTCGTGCCCGCGGAGCGCGCGATCTTGGCGCCGCCCCCCGGACGGAGCTCGATGGCGTGCACCACCGTACCGGTCGGGATGTTGCGCAGCGGCAGCGCGTTGCCGGGCTTGATGTCGGCGTTCGGGCCGCTCTCGACGACGTCGCCCTGCTGCAGGTTGCGCGGCGCGATGATGTAGCGCTTCTCGCCGTCGGCGTAGTGCAGCAGCGCGATGCGCGCGGTGCGGTTGGGGTCGTACTCGATGTGCGCGACCTTGGCCGGCACGCCGTCCTTGTCGTTGCGCCGGAAGTCGATGACCCGGTAGGCGCGCTTGTGCCCGCCGCCCTGGTGCCGCGTGGTCACACGCCCGTAGTTGTTGCGGCCGCCCTTGTTGTGCAGGGGCCGGACCAGCGACTTCTCGGGGGTGTCGCGGGTGATCTCGACGAAGTCGGCCACGCTCGAGCCACGACGGCCCGGGGTGGTCGGCTTGTACTTGCGGATGCCCATGTGGTTTACCAGCCAGTCTCTCGTCTGATTCAGAGCCCGGCCGCTAGGCGACCGGCCCCCCGAAGATCTCGATGCGGCCCTCGCGCAGCGTCACGACCGCGCGCTTGCTGTCGGCACGCTTGCCGTAGCCCGCACGGGTGCGCTTGCGCTTGCCCTGACGGTTGAGGGTGTTGACGTCGCTGACCTTCACGTCGAACGCCTTCTCAACCGCGATCTTGATCTGGGTCTTGTTGGCGTCCGGGCGGACGATGAACGTGTACTTGTTCTCGTCGAGCAGGCCGTAGCTCTTCTCGGAGATGACCGGGGCGAGCAGGATGTCGCGCGGGTCGGTCAGGTCGGTCACTGGCCGGCCTCCTCGTTCTCGGTCTCGCTGGACGACGCCACGGCCTTGACCGTCTTGCCCGTCGCGGGCCCGGCGATGAACGCCAGCAGCGCGCCCTCCGTGAACACGACGTCGTCGCTCACGAGCACGTCGTAGGTGTTGAGCTGGCCGGGGGCGAGCAGGTGCACGGTCTCGGCGTTGCGCAGCGACTTCCACGTCAGGGTGTCGGTCCGCTCCGCGACGACCAGCACGTTCTTGCGAGAGCTGAGGCTCTCGAGCACCTGCACGGCCGACTTGGTGGACGGCGCGTCCCCCGTGGCCAGCGCGTCCACGACGTGGATGCGCTCGTGCGCGGCCCTGTCGGACAGGGCACCGCGCAGGGCGGCGGCCTTCATCTTCTTGGGGGTGCGCTGGGCGTAGTCACGCGGCACGGGGCCGTGGACGGTGCCACCGCCGGCGAACTGCGGTGCCCGGGTCGAGCCCTGGCGGGCGCGGCCGGTGCCCTTCTGGCGGTACGGCTTGCGCCCACCGCCGCGGACCTCGCCACGGGTCTTCGTCTTGTGCGTGCCCTGGCGCGCCGCCGCGAGCTGGGCGACGACGACCTGGTGGATCAGCGGCACGTTGACCTGGACGCCGAAGACGTCGGCCGGGAGCTCCACCGTGCGGCCGGTGGCGCCGTTCGCGCCCTTGACCTCAACGGTCAGGCTCTGGGTCGCGGTCGTGTCGGTGACCGTCACTTGGCGACACCACCCTTCGCGAGGCCGTTCTTCACGGCGGTACGGACGAGGACGAGGCCGCCGGTCGGGCCGGGGACGGCGCCCTTGATGAGCAGCAGCCCCTTCTCGGCGTCGACGGCGTGGACCGTGAGGTTCTGGGTGGTGGTGCGGGCGGCGCCGTGGCGACCGGCCATGCGGGTGCCCTTGAACACGCGCGCGGGAGTAGCGCACGCGCCGATGGAACCGGGCGAGCGGTGCTTGCGCTGCACGCCGTGACCGGCGCCGAGGCCCCGGAAGTTGTGCCGCTTCATGACACCCGCGTAGCCCTTGCCCTTGCTCGTGGCGACGACGTCGACCTTGAGCGGCTTCTCGCCCTCGGTGGCGAAGATCTCCGCGGTGATCTCCTGGCCGAGCGCGTACGACGAGGCGTCCGCGGTGCGGATCTCGAGCGTGTAGCGGCGCGGCGGCACCCCGGCCTTGGCGAAGTGCCCGGCCTCGGGCTTGTTCACCTTGCGGGGGTCGATCGCGCCGTACGCGATCTGGACGGCGCTGTAGCCGTCGTTCTCGACGGTGCGGATCTGGGTGACCACGCACGGCCCGGCCTTGACGACGGTGACCGGGACGATCCGGTTGTTCGCGTCGAAGACCTGGGTCATGCCCAGCTTCTCACCCAGGACGCCCTGGACGATGCGGTTCGAAGTGGTGGCAGACATGTCCGATGCCTAGAGCTTGATCTCGATGTCGACGCCCGCCGGCAGGTCGAGACGCATGAGCGAGTCGACCGTCTTCGGCGTGGGGTCGAGGATGTCGATGAGGCGCTTGTGCGTGCGCATCTCGAAGTGCTCGCGCGAGTCCTTGTACTTGTGCGGCGAGCGGATGACGCAGTACACGTTCTTCTCGGTCGGCAGCGGCACCGGGCCGGCGACCTGCGCACCCGTACGCGTCACCGTCTCGACGATCTTGCGCGCCGAGCTGTCGATGACCTCGTGGTCGTAGGCCTTGAGCCTGATGCGGATCTTCTGTCCCGCCATGGTGGCTTTCGTTCCTGTCTGCTGGTGGTGCTGCTGCGTTCCTGGGAGTTCGTGCTCCGCGGTACGGCGGCCGAGTGCTGGACCCGGCCGCCGTACCGCGTGTGGGGACTACTTGAGGATCTTGGTGACCCGGCCGGCGCCGACGGTGCGGCCACCCTCGCGGATGGCGAAGCGGAGGCCCTCCTCCATGGCGATGGGCTGGATGAGGGTCACCTTCATGTCGGTGTTGTCGCCGGGCATGACCATCTCAGTGCCCTCGGGCAGGTCGACGACGCCGGTGACGTCCGTGGTGCGGAAGTAGAACTGCGGGCGGTAGTTGTTGAAGAACGGCGTGTGCCGGCCACCCTCGTCCTTGGACAGGATGTAGACCTGCGCCTCGAACTCGGTGTGCGGCGTGATGGAGCCCGGCTTCACGCAGACCTGGCCGCGCTCGACCTCCTCGCGCTTGATGCCGCGCAGGAGCAGACCGACGTTGTCACCGGCCATGCCGCTGTCGAGCAGCTTGCGGAACATCTCGACGCCCGTGACCGTGGTGGTCTGCGTCTTCTCCTTGATGCCGACGATCTCGATGTTCTCGTTGACGTTGATGACGCCACGCTCGATGCGGCCGGTGACGACGGTGCCACGACCCGTGATGGTGAAGACGTCCTCGATCGGCATGAGGAACGGCTTGTCGGTCTCACGGACCGGCTCGGGGATCGCGGTGTCGACCGCGTTCATGAGCTCCATGAGCTTCTCGCCCCACTCGGCGTCGCCCTCGAGAGCCTTCAGCGCCGAGACGCGGACCACCGGGACGTCGTCGCCCGGGAACTCGTACTCGTTCAGCAGCTCACGCACCTCGAGCTCGACGAGCTCCAGGATCTCCTCGTCCTCGACCATGTCGGCCTTGTTGAGGGCGACGACGATGTAGGGGACCCCGACCTGGCGGGCCAGGAGCACGTGCTCCTTGGTCTGCGGCATCGGGCCGTCGGTGGCGGCGACCACGAGGATCGCGCCGTCCATCTGGGCCGCACCGGTGATCATGTTCTTGATGTAGTCGGCGTGACCGGGGCAGTCGACGTGCGCGTAGTGGCGCGTCTCGGTCTGGTACTCGACGTGCGCGATCGAGATGGTGATGCCGCGCTGGCGCTCCTCGGGAGCCTTGTCGATCTGGTCGAACGCCGACGCCTCGTTGAGGTCCGGGAACTTGTCGTGCAGCACCTTGGTGATGGCAGCCGTCAGCGTCGTCTTGCCGTGGTCGATGTGACCGATGGTGCCGATGTTGACGTGCGGCTTGGTGCGCTCGAACTTGGCCTTGGCCATCTGGCCTGTCCTCCTGTGTGCGGTGGTCGCCGTTGACGCTTGTCGCGGGCCGGGGTGGGACTTCCGGGTTCTTTACTCGCCCCGGACCTTCGCGATGATCTCCTTCGCCACGTTGCCGGGCACTTCGGCGTAGGAGTCGAACTGCATGCTGTAGCTGGCCCGGCCCTGCGTGCGCGACCGGAGGTCACCCACGTAGCCGAACATCTCCGACAGCGGCACCAGGGCGCGGACGACGCGGACGCCGGCCCGCTCGTCCATCGCCTGGATGATGCCGCGACGGCTGTTGAGGTCGCCGATGACGTCGCCCATGTTCTCCTCAGGCGTGGTGACCTCGACGGCCATCATCGGCTCCATGAGCGCGGGGTCGCCCTTGCGCGCGGCCTCCTTGAAGCCCATCGAACCGGCGATCTTGAAGGCCATCTCCGAGGAGTCGACCTCGTGGTAGGCGCCGTCGAGCAGGGTCACCTTGACGCCCACGAGCGGGTAGCCGGCGAGCACGCCGTGCTGCATGGCCTCCTGGCAGCCCTGGTCGACCGCCGGGATGTACTCCCGCGGCACGCGACCACCGGTGACGGCGTTCTCGAAGACGTAGTTGCCCTCGGTCGCCGTGTCGTGGATGGGCTCCAGCTTGAGCTGCACCTTGGCGAACTGGCCCGACCCACCCGTCTGCTTCTTGTGGGTGTAGTCGTAGCGGTCCACGGTCGCGCGCAGCGTCTCGCGGTAGGCCACCTGCGGCTTGCCGACGTTCGCCTCGACCTTGAACTCGCGCTTCATGCGGTCCACGAGGATGTCGAGGTGGAGCTCGCCCATGCCGGCGATGATGGTCTGGCCGGTCTCCTCGTCGGTGTAGACCTTGAAGGTCGGGTCCTCCTCGGCGAGACGCTGGATCGCCGTACCCAGCTTCTCCTGGTCGCCCTTCGTCTTGGGCTCGATGGCGACCGAGATGACCGGCTCGGGGAACGTCATGGACTCGAGCACGACGGGCGCGTCGGGGTCGCAGAGCGTGTCACCCGTGGTGGTCTGCTTGAGGCCGATGACGGCGCAGATGTCGCCCGCCTTGATCTCGCTGATGTCCTCACGCGAGTTCGCGTGCATCTGCATGAGACGGCCGATCTTCTCCTTGCGGTCCTTGGTCGAGTTCACGACCTGGGAGCCGGAGGGAAGCGTGCCGGAGTAGACCCGGATGTAGGTCAGCTTGCCCACGTGCGGGTCGGTCTGGATCTTGAAGGCGAGCGCGGAGAACGGTGCGTCGAAGTCGGGCTCGCGGGTCTCCTCGATCGACTCGTCCTTGACGGACGTGCCCTTGACCGCGCCGATGTCGAGCGGCGAGGGGAGGAAGTCGACGACGGCGTCGAGCATGGGCTGCACGCCCTTGTTCTTGAACGCCGAGCCGCACAGCACCGCGGTGACGGTGTGCTCGGGGGTGGAGGCGAGGACCGCCCGGCGCAGGCCGGCCTTGATCTCCTCGACGCTGAGCTCCTCGCCCTCGAGGTACTTCTCCATGACCTGGTCGTCGGACTCGGCCAGGGTCTCGAGCAGCTTGTGACGCCACTCCTCGGCCTGCTCGGCCAGCTCGGCCGGGATGTCGACGACCTCGAACTTGTCGCCCTTGCTCGACTTGTCGTCGAGCGGCCACTCGAGCGCCTTCATGCTGATGAGGTCGATGACGCCGCGGAACTGGTCCTCGGTGCCCCAGGGCAGCTGGATGACGATCGGGGTCGCGTTCAGGCGGCTCACGATCATGTCGACCGTGCGGTAGAAGTCCGCGCCGGTGCGGTCCATCTTGTTGACGAAGCAGATCCGCGGCACGGAGTACTTGTCCGCCTGGCGCCACACCGTCTCGGACTGGGGCTCCACGCCGGCGACCGAGTCGAACACCGCGACGGCACCGTCGAGCACGCGCAGCGAGCGCTCCACCTCGACGGTGAAGTCGACGTGGCCCGGGGTGTCGATGATGTTGATCCGGTGGCCGTTCCACTCGCAGGTCGTCGCGGCGGACGTGATCGTGATGCCGCGCTCCTGCTCCTGGGCCATCCAGTCCATCTGGGCAGCGCCCTCGTGGACCTCACCGATCTTGTAGCTCTTGCCGGTGTAGTACAGGACGCGCTCGGTGGTGGTGGTCTTGCCCGCGTCGATGTGCGCCATGATCCCGATGTTGCGGGTCTTGGCGAGGATCGCGTTGCTGGCCACTGCTTCGTCTCTTCTTCCGGGTCTCGGTAGTGCTGGGGGGAAGGGGGCTGGGGTCGCGCGGGAGGCGCGCGGTGTGACCTACCAGCGGTAGTGGGCGAAGGCCTTGTTGGACTCGGCCATCTTGTGGGTGTCCTCGCGCCGCTTGACGCTCGCGCCCAGGCCGTTGCTGGCGTCGAGCAGCTCGTTCATCAGGCGCTCGGTCATGGTCTTCTCGCGGCGGGCGCGGGAGTACTGGATGATCCAGCGCAGCGCGAGGGTGGTGGCGCGGCCGGACTTGACCTCGATCGGCACCTGGTACGTGGCGCCACCGACGCGGCGGCTCTTCACCTCGAGCGTCGGGCGGACGTTGTCCAGCGCACGCTTGAGCGTGATGACCGGGTCGGTGCCGGTCTTCTCGCGGCAGCCCTCCAGCGCGCCGTAGACGATGCGCTCGGCGACGGAGCGCTTGCCCGACAGCAGCACCTTGTTGATGAGGCTGGTGACGATCGGCGAGCCGTAGACCGGGTCGGTGACGACCGGGTGCTTCGGGGCGGGACCCTTGCGAGGCACTACGCCTTCTCCTTCTTCGCGCCGTAGCGGCTGCGAGCCTGCTTGCGGTTGCGGACGCCCTGCGTGTCGAGCGAGCCACGGATGATCTTGTAGCGGACGCCCGGCAGGTCCTTCACACGACCGCCGCGCACGAGCACGATCGAGTGCTCCTGCAGGTTGTGACCCACACCTGGGATGTAGGCGGTGACCTCGATGCCGCTGGTCAGTCGGACACGCGCGACCTTGCGAAGCGCCGAGTTCGGCTTCTTGGGGGTGGTCGTGTAGACGCGCGTGCACACGCCGCGACGCTGCGGGCTCCCCTTGAGGGCCGGCGTCTTGGTCTTCTCGACCTTGTCCTGCCGGCCCTTGCGGACCAGCTGCTGGATCGTGGGCAACGCGTCTCCTGCCGTGTGCTGCTGCTGATGTGGTGCTTCTCCGCCCCCCGCGGTCGGGCGTGTCGCCGTGTCGCGGTTCCGGGCGCTGTGCTGCAACGCTCGGATGGGGTGGTTCCAGGGGGCCCGACGGGCGCGCCTGACGGCCCGGGTCGCCCCAGGCACAAGGGAACACCTTACCCGTGCCCCCGGTGAGGGTCAAAAGCGAGCCGCGTCACACCGGACGCGTCCCCGACCCGGGAGCCGAGCGGTGCGGGCGCTTCCCCGCGCCCGCCACCGTCGAGCCTGCCACCCGCGTCGCGTGCACGCCCGCCCGACACGCCGTACGACGGACCCTCCGCGTCGAAGCCTCACCGCTGGTTCCACCCGGTCGCGCGACCGGGGGCTCGAACGGGGACCCGGGGCCCGGGCACGGCGAAGGGCCGCCCCTGCCGGGAGCGGCCCTCCTCCGTCGTACCGGGGACTAGCGGTAGTCGCCGCGCCCGTAGTCGTACTCGTCGAGCGGCACCGCCGAGCCCAGACCCCGCCCGAAGGTGAAGTCGGCGTCGTCGTAGCCGGCCATCGAGTAGACCTGCGCGCGTGCCTCCTCGGTGGGCTCCACCCGGATGTTGCGGTACCGGCTGATGCCGGTGCCGGCCGGGATGAGCTTGCCGATGATGACGTTCTCCTTCAGGCCGAGGAGCGCGTCGCTCTTGGCCTGGATCGCCGCGTCGGTGAGGACCCGGGTCGTCTCCTGGAAGGAGGCCGCCGACAGCCACGACTCGGTCGCGAGCGAGGCCTTGGTGATGCCCATGAGGACCGGACGGCCGGAGGCCGGCTCGCCGCCCTCGGCCACGACCCGGCGGTTCTCCGACTCGAAGCCCGCGCGCTCCACGAGCGAGCCCGGGAGGAACTCGGTCCCGCCGGACTCGAGGACGTTCACCCGCTTGAGCATCTGGCGGATGATCACCTCGATGTGCTTGTCGTGGATCGACACGCCCTGCGAGCGGTAGACGCCCTGGACCTCGGCCACGAGGTGCAGCTGCACCGCGCGGGGGCCGAGGATGCGCAGCACCTCGTGCGGGTTGACCGCACCCTCGTGCAGCTGGTCGCCGACCTCGACGTGGTCGCCCTCGGCGACCCGCAGCCGGGCGCGCTTGGAGACCGGGTAGGCGATCTCCTCGCTGCCGTCGTCCGGCACGACGACGACCTTGCGGGTCTTGTCGGTGTCGTCGATGCGGACCCGGCCGGCCACCTCGCTGATCGGCGCCACGCCCTTGGGGGTGCGGGCCTCGAACAGCTCGACGACGCGGGGCAGACCCTGCGTGATGTCGTCACCGGCCACACCACCGGTGTGGAAGGTGCGCATCGTGAGCTGGGTGCCGGGCTCGCCGATGGACTGAGCGGCGATGATGCCGACCGCCTCGCCGACGTCCACGGTCTTGCCGGTGGCCAGCGAACGGCCGTAGCAGGCCGCGCAGGTCCCCACCTTGGAGTCGCAGGTCAGCACGCAGCGGACCTTGATCTCCTCGACCCCAGCCTCGATGAGGCGTGCGATGTTGACGTCGCCAAGGTCGGCGCCGGCCTCGAGGACGGTCGCGCCGTCCTTCTCGACCGAACCAGCCAGGGTGCGGGCGTAGACGCTCGTCTCGACGTTGGGGTCCTTGACGAGCTTGCCCTCGGCGTTCTTCGTGGCGATGCGCATGAGCACGCCGCGCTCGGTGCCGCAGTCCTCCTCGCGGATGATGACGTCCTGCGACACGTCGACCAGACGACGCGTGAGGTAGCCCGAGTCCGCCGTACGCAGAGCGGTGTCGGCGAGACCCTTGCGCGCACCGTGCGTGGAGATGAAGTACTCCAGGACGGTGAGGCCCTCACGGAAGTTGGTCTTGATCGGGCGCGGAATGATCTCGCCCTTCGGGTTGGCCACCAGACCACGCATGCCGGCGATCTGACGGACCTGCATCATGTTCCCGCGGGCGCCGGAGTGGACCATCATCCAGACCGGGTTGTCCTTCGGGAAGTTGTTCTCCATCTCCTTGGCGACCTCGTTGGTCGCCTTGGTCCAGATCTCGATGAGCTCCTGGCGGCGCTCCTCGACGGTGATGACGCCGCGGGCGTACTGCTTCTCGACCTTCTCCGCGTCACCCTCGTAGCGCTCGAGGATCTCGGCCTTCTTCGGCGGCGTGACGACGTCCTCGATGGAGATGGTCACGCCGGACCGGGTGGCCCAGCGGAAGCCGGTCTCCTTGAGGGCGTCGAGCGTCGCCGCGACCTGGACCTTCGGGTACCGCTCCGCGAGCTCGTTGACGATCGTGCCGAGCTCGCGCTTGGTCACCGTGGTGTCGACGAAGGGGTAGTCCTCCGGCAGCGTCTCGTTGAACAGCGCACGACCCAGCGTCGTCTCGAGCCGTACGACGGAACCCTCGCCGTCCTCGCCGACCACGGTGCCCGTGGGCGGGACGACGTCCCGCAGCCGGAGGCTGATCTTGGCCTGCAGGTCCAGCTCGCGGGTGTCGTAGGCCATGATCGCCTCGGCCAGCGAGGAGAACACCCGCCCCTCGCCCTTCGCACCCTCGGACTGGGTCGTGAGGTGGTACAGGCCCAGCACCATGTCCTGCGTCGGCGAGGTGATCGGACGACCGTTCGCCGGCGAAAGGATGTTGTTCGAGGACAGCATCAGGATGCGCGCCTCGGCCTGCGCCTCCGCGGACAGCGGCAGGTGCACGGCCATCTGGTCACCGTCGAAGTCGGCGTTGAACGCCGTGCAGACGAGCGGGTGGATCTGGATGGCCTTGCCCTCGACCAGCTGCGGCTCGAAGGCCTGGATGCCGAGGCGGTGCAGCGTGGGCGCCCGGTTCAGGAGGACCGGGTGCTCGGTGATGACCTCCTCGAGCACGTCCCACACGACCGGACGGGCGCGCTCGACCATGCGCTTGGCGCTCTTGATGTTCTGCGCGTGGTTGAGGTCGACCAGCCGCTTCATGACGAAGGGCTTGAACAGCTCCAGCGCCATCTGCTTGGGCAGGCCGCACTGGTGCAGCTTCAGCTGCGGCCCGACGACGATGACCGAACGGCCGGAGTAGTCGACGCGCTTGCCGAGCAGGTTCTGGCGGAACCGGCCCTGCTTGCCCTTGAGCATGTCGGAGAGCGACTTGAGCGGGCGGTTGCCCGGGCCGGTGACCGGCCGGCCGCGACGGCCGTTGTCGAACAGCGCGTCGACGGCCTCCTGGAGCATGCGCTTCTCGTTGTTGACGATGATCTCGGGCGCGCCGAGGTCGAGGAGCCGCTTCAGGCGGTTGTTGCGGTTGATCACCCGGCGGTAGAGGTCGTTCAGGTCTGACGTCGCGAACCGGCCCCCGTCGAGCTGCACCATCGGGCGCAGGTCCGGCGGGATGACCGGGACGCAGTCCAGGACCATGCCCTCGGGCGTGTTGCGGGTGTTCAGGAACGCCGCGACGACCTTGAGCCGCTTGAGGGCGCGGATCTTCTTCTGGCCCTTGCCGGACCGGATCGTCTCGCGCAGGAACTCGGCCTCGGCCTCGAGGTCGAAGTCCTTCAGCAGCGTCTGCAGCGCCTCGGCGCCCATGCCCCCGCTGAAGTACTCGCCGAACCGGTCGCGCAGCTCGCGGTAGAGCGCCTCGTCCGCGACGAGCTGCTTGGGCTCGAGCTTGCGGAAGGTGTCGAGCACCTCCTCGAGCTTGTCCAGCTCGCGCTGCGCACGGTCGCGCAGCTGCCGCAGCTCGCGCTCGGCGCCCTCGCGCACCTTGCGGCGCACGTCCCCCTTGGCGCCCTCGGCCTCCAGGGCAGCGAGGTCCTCCTCGAGCTTCTTCTGGCGGGTCTCGGCGTCGGCGTCGCGCCGGTCCTCGATCCGCTTGCGCTCCACGCCGATCTGCGCCTCGACGGTCGCGAGGTCGCGGTGGCGGGCCTCGGTGTCGACGGACGTGATCAGGTACGCCGCGAAGTAGATGATCTTCTCGAGGTCCTTGGGGGCCAGGTCGAGCAGGTAGCCCAACCGGGACGGGACGCCCTTGAAGTACCAGATGTGCGTGACGGGAGCTGCCAGCTCGATGTGGCCCATCCGCTCACGACGCACCTTGGCGCGGGTGACCTCCACGCCGCAGCGCTCGCAGATGATGCCCTTGAAGCGGACCCGCTTGTACTTCCCGCAGTAGCACTCCCAGTCGCGGGTCGGGCCGAAGATCTTCTCGCAGAAGAGCCCGTCCTTCTCCGGCTTGAGGGTGCGGTAGTTGATGGTCTCGGGCTTCTTCACCTCGCCGTGGGACCACTGGCGGATGTCGTCAGCGGTGGCGAGGCCGATGCGCAGCTCGTCGAAGAAGTTGACGTCGAGCACGGTGCCTTCTCTCTTGTTCGGCTAGCTCAGGAAAGTCTGTGGGTGGGGGCGAGGGGCCTGGCCGGTACGGCGGGCAGCAGGTGCTCGCCGTACCGGCCGGCCGTCAGACCTCTTCGACGGAGCTGGGCTCGCGCCGGGACAGGTCGATGCCGAGCTCCTCCGCCGCGCGGAAGACGTCCTCGTCGGTGTCGCGCATCTCGATGGCCATGCCGTCGCTGGAGAGCACCTCGACGTTGAGGCACAGCGACTGCATCTCCTTGATGAGCACCTTGAAGGACTCGGGGATGCCGGGCTCGGGGATGTTCTCGCCCTTGACGATGGCCTCGTAGACCTTCACGCGGCCGAGCACGTCGTCGGACTTGATCGTGAGCAGCTCCTGGAGGGCGTAGGCGGCGCCGTACGCCTGCATCGCCCACACCTCCATCTCGCCGAACCGCTGGCCGCCGAACTGGGCCTTACCGCCCAGCGGCTGCTGCGTGATCATCGAGTAGGGGCCGGTCGACCGGGCGTGGATCTTGTCGTCGACCAGGTGGAGCAGCTTCAGGATGTAGATGTAGCCGACGCTGACCTTGCCCGGGAACGGCTCGCCGGAGCGGCCGTCGAAGAGCTGGGCCTTGCCGGTCTCCTCGACCAGCCGGTCGCCGTCCCGGTTGGGGAGCGTCGAGCCGAGCAGGCCGATGATCTCGTCCTCGCGGGCGCCGTCGAAGACCGGCGTCGCCGTCTTCGTGCCGGGCTCCGCCTCCGAGGCGCCGATCTCCTTGAGGCGGTCCTGCCAGTGGCCCTTGCCGTCGGCCTTCCAGCCCGACTGGGCGATCCAGCCCAGGTGCGTCTCGAGGACCTGGCCGACGTTCATGCGGCCGGGGACGCCGAGCGGGTTGAGCACGACGTCGACGGGCGTGCCGTCGGCGAGGAACGGCATGTCCTCGACCGGCAGGATCTTGGCGATGACGCCCTTGTTGCCGTGGCGGCCGGCGAGCTTGTCACCGTTGCTGATCTTGCGCTTCTGGGCGATGTAGACGCGCACGAGCTCGTTGACGCCCGGGGGCAGCTCGTCGCCGTCCTCGCGCGAGAACACGCGGACGCCGATGACCTTGCCGGACTCGCCGTGCGGCACCTTGAGGGAGGTGTCGCGGACCTCGCGGGCCTTCTCACCGAAGATCGCGCGCAGCAGGCGCTCCTCGGGGGTCAGCTCGGTCTCGCCCTTGGGCGTGACCTTGCCGACGAGGATGTCGCCGGGGGTGACGTCGGCGCCGATGCGGATGATGCCGCGCTCGTCGAGGTCGGCGAGGACCTCCTCGGAGACGTTCGGGAGGTCCCGGGTGATCTCCTCGGCGCCGAGCTTGGTGTCACGCGCGTCGATCTCGTGCTCGTCGATGTGGATCGAGGTGAGCACGTCGTCCTGCACGAGGCGCTGCGACAGGATGATCGCGTCCTCGTAGTTGTGGCCCTCCCACGGCATGAACGCCACGAGCAGGTTCTTGCCGAGCGCCATCTCGCCGTTGTCGGTGCAGGGGCCGTCGGCGATGACCTGGCCGACCTCGACGCGCTGCCCCTCCTCGACCAGCGGCTTCTGGTTGATGCAGGTGCCCTGGTTGGAGCGGCGGAACTTCGCCAGCCGGTAGGTGCGGCGCGTGCCGTCGTCGTGCATGACGGTGATGTAGTCGGCGGACTGCTCCTCGACCACACCGGCCTGCTCGGCGACGACCACGTCACCGGCGTCGACCGCGGCGCGGTACTCCATGCCGGTGCCGACCAGCGGCGACTCGCTGCGCAGCAGCGGGACGGCCTGGCGCATCATGTTCGACCCCATGAGCGCGCGGTTGGCGTCATCGTGCTCGAGGAACGGGATCATCGCGGTCGCGACCGAGGTGATCTGGCGCGGCGAGACGTCCATGTAGTCGACGCCCTGCGGGTCGATGAAGTCGACCTCGCCGCCCTTCTTGCGTACGAGCACACGGGACTCGCTGAACGCGCCCTTGCCGTCGAGCGGGCTGTTGGCCTGCGCGACGACGTGCCGGTCCTCCTCGTCCGCGGTGAGGTAGTCGACCTGGTCGGTCACCTTGCCGTTGACGACCTTGCGGTACGGCGTCTCGACGAACCCGAAGGAGTTGACGCGCGCGAACGTCGCGAGCGAGCCGATGAGACCGATGTTCGGACCCTCAGGCGTCTCGATCGGGCACATGCGGCCGTAGTGCGACGGGTGGACGTCACGGACCTCGAAGCCGGCCCGCTCGCGGGACAGACCACCCGGGCCCAGCGCCGAGAGGCGACGCTTGTGGGTCAGGCCCGACAGCGGGTTGGTCTGGTCCATGAACTGCGAGAGCTGGCTGGTCCCGAAGAACTCCTTGATGGAGGCCACGACGGGACGGATGTTGATGAGGGTCTGCGGCGTGATCGCCTCGACGTCCTGGGTCGTCATCCGCTCCCGGACGACGCGCTCCATCCGGGCCAGGCCCAGACGGATCTGGTTCTGGATGAGCTCGCCGACCGTGCGCAGGCGCCGGTTGCCGAAGTGGTCGATGTCGTCGACCTCGTAGCCCTCCTCGCCGGCGTGCAGGCGCACGATGTAGTCGATCGTGGCGAGGATGTCGTCGACCGTGAGCACGCCCTGGTCGAGCGGCAGCTCGACGCCCAGCTTCTTGTTGACCTTGTAACGACCGACCTTGGCGAGGTCGTAGCGCTTGGCGTTGAAGAAGAGGTTGTCGAGCAGCGTCTGGGCGGACTCCTTCGTCGGGGGCTCGCCCGGCCGCAGCTTGCGGTAGATGTCGATCAGGGCGTCGTCCTGACCGGTGGTGTGGTCCTTCTCGAGCGTGGTGCGCATCGACTCGTAGTCGCCGTACCGCTCGAGGATCTGCGCGTCGTCCCAGCCGAGCGCCTTGAGCAGCACCGTGACGGGCTGCTTGCGCTTGCGGTCGATGCGGACGCCGACGGTGTCGCGCTTGTCGACCTCGAACTCGAGCCAGGCGCCACGCGACGGGATGATCTTGCAGCCGAAGACGTCCTTGTCGGACGTCTTGTCGATCTGCTTGTCGAAGTACACGCCCGGCGAGCGGACCAGCTGCGAGACGACGACGCGCTCGGTGCCGTTGATGACGAACGTGCCCTTGTCGGTCATGACCGGGAAGTCGCCCATGAACACCGTCTGGCTCTTGATCTCGCCGGTGGTGTTGTTGGTGAACTCCGCCGTGACGAACAGCGGAGCGGCGTAGGTCATGTCCTTGTCCTTGCACTCCTCGACGGAGTACTTGGTCGGCTCGAACCGGTGGTCGCGGAAGCTCAGCGACATCGAGCCGGAGAAGTCCTCGATCGGGGAGATCTCCTCGAAGATCTCCTCCAGACCGGAGGTCGTGGAGACGCCGGCAGCGGCAACGGCGCCGCCGTTGGCAAGGGCCTCCTTGACACGGGCCTGCCAGAGCTCGTTGCCGACCAGCCAGTCGAAGCTCGACACCTGCAGGTCGAGGAGGTTGGGGACCTCCAAGGGCTCACGGATCTTGGCGAAGGAAACGCGGGTGGACGGGCGAGGAGCAGCCAAGAGTGGGTCCTTCCGAGGACGCCAGTGATCAGCCGGCGTCCGGTTGCGGTCTCAGCGGCGCACGCACACTCGACCGGCTGCACCGAGCATCGGGCTCGTGCAGGTATATGACGGGAGGCAGCGCAACAAGGAAGTGTACGTGAAAGGGCAGCCGCCTGTCGAGGCGGGGCCAGCGTCTCTCCCGTCACAGCGAGTGCACCACAGTGATGCCTCGTGCGGTCCCACGTCAAGGGCTCTCGTCCGCGTGGCGAAGGACGTTCCCGGTTCAGAACGCCCGGATGTCCTCGATCAGCCAGTGCCCGTTCTTCTTGACCAGGGTCATCTCGAGCCGGCTCTGCGTGAGCTTGGAGCCCGAGACCAGGCTGCTCGTCGACTGCTGGTCGACGAAGGCGAGCACGGTGACCCGCCCCGGCTTCGCGCGGACCACACCGGCGTCGCTCACGTCCGCGACGACCACCGCCTTGTAACGCGGCGCGACGTCCTTGATGATCTTTCCGGTGGTCCGCTCGTACTCGCTGCGGAACTGGCCGGTGGTGGCGTCCTTGCCGGCGGCGATGTCCTTGTCGAGGTGGCGGTAGTCGTAGCTGAACACGGCCCGGGCTCCGGCCCGCGCGGCGTCGAGCGCCCCCTCGCGGTCGTCCTGCAGCGAGGTGGCCCAGGGCAGCTTCGGCCAGAACAGCAGCGCGAGCAGCACGATGCCCAGCACCGCCAGCACCGCGACCGCGCCCACGAGCAGCCCGAGCCCTCGACGACCACCGGGTACGGCGGCGGCCGGCTCCTCGGCAGGTGGCGCCTCGTCGATTGGGGGCTCCGGCTCCTCGACGCGCTCCGGCTCCTCGACTGGTGGCGCCTGCTCGATGGCGAGCTCCGGCTCCTCGGGCTGAGCCTGCTCGACCGCCTCCCGTTCCGGCTGCTGCGACTGGTCCTGGGCGGCGAGCGCCGCGGCCACGAGCGGCTCCTGCGCCTCGGCGCTGAGCGGCTGCTCCTCGAAGGCCTCGTCGGGCTGCTCGTCACGTGCGTCGTCCTCAGCACCGGCCAGGTCGGCGGGCGCGTCGGCCGGGCGGTAGCGCGGGTCGTCGTACTCCGGGTCGTACGGCGGCTCGTCGGGCAGCGGCACGTCGTCGTGCGGCGCAGAGGCGGCCGGGGGCGTCGGCGAGGCCGGTCCCCAGGAGCGCTCCGGCTCCTGCTGCGGGTTCTCGGGGATCGTCATCCTCAGCTCACCGGCTGCAGGTCGGCGACGAGCCAGCGCCCGCCGTGCTTCTCGAGGTCGACCTTCCAGCGCTCGTTGACCACCTGCCCGCCGGGCGTGGTGGCGTCCCTGACCGTGCGGTCGGTCGCGACGAGCACCGTCGCGGAGCTCGCGTCCACCCTGACCACTGCGGCTGACAGCACCTTGGCGCTCGACGCCGTCCGGTGCTGCTTGATCAGGCCCTTCAGGTCGTCCTGGGAGCGCCGGAACTGGTCGCGGAACGTCCCTGTCGCACCGGAGAGCACGGCCGCCAGGTCACGGTCGATCGTGGTCGCGCTGAGGCTGTCCAGGTTGACGATCTCCTGCCGGGCGGCGGCCACGGAATCCGCCCGCGCGGCGTCCAGGTCGTTGTCGTGCTTGCGGTCGACGAGCCAGAACGCGGCCAGCACGGCGTCCACGACGAGCAGCAGGGCGACGAGCACGACAAGCACCGTCGTACGACGGGAGCGGGGCTGGGCCGGCTCGACCACGTGTTCCGTGTCGAGCTCCGGGGAGGTCTCGGTCACGAGTGCCGCAGCGGGTCCATGAGCAGCCACTGCCACGAGCTGGTGCCGAACACCGACGCGACGCCCATGGTGCTGCCGACGGTGTAGCGCTGCCCGTCGCTCGTGATCGCGTGCCCGGTGGCCGGGTCGAAGTCCGCGAACATCGTGGTCCATCCTGCCTGGCTCGAGAGCCCGGCACCCTTCACGGTGGTCGAGCTGCCGCCGCCCGCGTCGTTCGGGAAGGGCCGCAGCCCCTCGGCGCGCGGCGCGTTCGCTGCACCCCGCACGTCGACCGTCGAGCCCTTCGACAGCGAGCAGTAGGCGTTGAAGTTCGACGTGCGCGAACGGGTGTCGTCGGGGTCACGCCGCTTCGTGCCAGCGTAGCCCTTGTCGCTTGCGGGGCACACGGCCGGCGACTGAGACGTCACGAAGCCGAAGTGCGCGGTGCCGTCCCCGGGCGTGACGGTGAAGCCACCGGCCACGACGTTGGGGTAGGTGACGAGGATCTGCCGCAGCGCGGGGATGCGCACCGCCTGCACCTGAGCCACGAAGGCCAGGTTGCCGAGCAACGGCGGCAGGGTGGTGCGAGTCGCGTCGAGCAGCGAGGTCGTGGTCGCCGCGGCGTCCGCACCCGTCCTGAAGAGCTTGCGGAAGTCCGGGTCGCTGGCGCGCAGCTGCGTGCTCAGCTGGGCCAGGTCGGCGCTGTAGGAGCGCAGCGCCGAGCCGACCTGGAGCTGAGTGGCCAGCACCGGACGGCTCTGGTTGATCAGCGCCAAGGTCTGGGGCAGGTTCTGCGACGCGGTGGTCGTGAGCTGGTCGCTCGCGTCGATGAGGCGCTGCAGGTCGTCGTCGGCGCCGTTGACCGCCGTACCCAGCTCGTCCAGGACCGTGGTGAGGTCCTCGAGGTCGACGCTGCGCACGAGGCGGTCGAGGTTCACCACCAGCTGGGTGGGCTGGATCGGGATGGCGGTCCGCTCCACCGGGATGACGTCGCCCGCGGTGAGGTAGTCGGTGCCGTCGTTCTGCGGCTGCAGGTCGACGTACTGCTCGCCGATCGCGGAGCGGTTGGCGACCACGGCCTTGGTGGGGCTCGGCACCTTCGTCCCGGGCCGCAGCCGCAACGCGACGCGCACCCCGTCCGGCTGCAGCTCCAGCTTCTCGACCCGGCCGACCGGCACGCCGCGGTAGGTGACCTCGGCGCCGACGAAGATCCCGCCCGAGTCGCGGAAGTCGGCCTTGACGAGGTAGCCCTTGTCGTAGCCCGGCACGAACCGGCCCAGGTTGGCGTAACGCGCGCCGGCGTACACCACGCCCAGGGTCGCGATGAGGAAAAAGACCAGCAGCTGCAGCTTGGTGGACCGGGTGATCACGACAGGCCTCCCAGCAGTAGCCGCACCAGCCCGGTCGGGTCGTCGCCGACCACCTGGCTGACGGGCACGGTCACCGTGCCGCCCAGCGGCAGCGACGGCAGCGACGGGAGGGGCAGCGGCTTGGGCGTGCTCGTCGAGCCCGGCACCTTCGGGGCCTTCGGCAGCGGCGCCAGCGACGGGAGGGGTAGCGGCAGCCCCCCGGTGCCCCCGCCGGTGAGGTTGTCGAGCAGGTCGGTGACGCTCGTGTCGATCGTGATGTAGAGGTTGGCGTAGTCACCGCGGATGCCGCCCCGACCCTCGGGCGAGGCGACGGTCTTCGGGAAGGGGTACGTCGTGAGCAGCTCGAGCGCGTTCGGCAGGTCGTTGCCGGCCCGGGCAAGCTGCGACAGCACGGGCTCCAGCGCCTTGAGGTCGGCCACCGTGGCCTGCTGGGTCTGCTCGATGACACGCGTCGCGACGGTGCCGAGGTTGTTCAGCCCCTTGAGCACCTTGGTGAGCTGAGCCCGCTCGTCGGCCAGGACGGCCGCGCCGCGGGGCAGGTCGCGCAGCGCGACGTCGAGCGTCTGCCGACGTGCGGCGAGCCGGCTGCTGAGACGGTCGAGCCCGTCGAGCGCCGCGGTGATCTTGCCCTTCTGGGCGTCCAGGCCGCCCATGAAGGCGGTGAGCTGACGCAGGAAGTCGCGGACCTGCGGCTCGCGACCGGTGAGGGCCTTCGCGAGCTCGCTGTTGATCACCTGGAGCTGCTCCAGGCTGCCGCCGTTGAGCACCAGCGAGAGGGCGCCGAGCACCTCTTCGATGTCGGCGTTGCGCTGGGTGCGGCGCAGGTCGATGTACATGCCGTCGCGCAGCCGCCCGACGGGGGTCGCGGGCCGCTCGAGGCTGACGAACTTCTCGCCGAGCAGCGAGGTCTGGCGCAGGCTGGCCGTGGCGTTCTCGGGCAGCACGACGTCCTTGTCGATGCTCACCGTGACGAGGGCGGTGTAGCCGTCCTTGGTGAGCTCGATCTTGCGGACGGAGCCGACCGTGACGTCGTCGACCTTCACCGCCGACTGCGGCACCAGGTCGAGGACGTCGGTGAACTCGATCTTCACCTGGTAGCCGCCGCCCCCCGCACCGCCGGGGAGGGGGAAGCTCGCGGCGCCCTTGAAGGTGCACCCGGACAGCACCAGCCCGACCGCGAGCGCGGCGCCCGCCGTACGGAGGAACCGGCCGCGCGCACCGCGGCCGCTCGCGGCGCTCATCGGGACACCTCCAGGATGCCGCCGAGCGTGAGGTCACGGCCCACCGGCGCCGTCGGCGCGCGGCGCGGGGCGGACGGCGCGGACGACACGTGCGGCAGGCCGCCGCCGAGCAGCGCGTTGCACTGCGTCACGGACTGCCCGGCGATCGCCAGCAGGTTGCAGAGCACGCCGGCAGGGCCGCCCTGGGAGCCGCTGTTGTCGCGGGTGTCGAGCGTGCCCGACCCGGAGTTGTAGGCCAGCTGCAGGTTCGACAACGCGGTCGGAGCGGTGTCGAGGAACTCCCGCAGGGCGCGGCGCTGCTTCACCAGCACGCCGGTGACGGAGGCCAGGTCGGCGACGTTGGCGGTGATGCTGTCCTTGTTCTCCTTGACGAACGCGGAGACCTCGGCGAGTGCCGACGCGAGCTGCCGGATCGCCCGTGCGAGGTCGGTGCGCTCGCCGTTGAGCTGGTCGGCGACGGCGGCGAGGTCGAGGTTGAAGGCCCGCACCGCGGCGTCGTTGGCCGCCAGCGCGCTCGTGAGCTGCTGCAGGTTGCCGATCGTCCCGAACAGGTCGCTGCGGTTGTCGGCGAGCGTCTTCACGGCCGTCGACAGACTCGTCAACGTGGTGTTGAGCCGCTGTCCGTTGCCGTCGAGGTTGGCCGCGCCGACTGAGATCAGGTCGGACAGGGCGCCGTTCTTGTTAGCTCCGTCCGGGCCGAGCGCCTGGTTGAGCTTGTCGATGTTGGCGTAGATCTGGTCGAGCTCGATGGGCGCCGCGGTGCGGTCGAGGCCGAGGTGGGAGCGGTCGGCGAGCGTCGGGCCGGCGGTCCAGACGGGGGTGAGCTGGACGTACCGGTCGCTGACGATCGACGGGGCGACGAGCACGGCCTTCGCGTCGGCCGGGATCTTGTACGACGCGTCGTAGGTCATGTCCAGGCGCACCTTGGTGCCCTGGGGGGTGATCTTGGTGACCTCGCCGATCCGCACGCCGAGCACGCGGACGTCGCTGTGGACGTACACGCCGACGGCGCGGTCGAAGTCGGCGGAGAACGTCTTCGTCGAGCCGCCGCCGAGCAGCCCGCAGCCCGAGGCGGCACCGGCCGTGGCGAGGAGCGTCAGGAGCGCCAGCAGGCGCGTGCGCAGGCGCATCAGAAGCTCCCAGGGCCGAAGCCGGACGGGTTCGTCAGGTTCCACACGTAGGTGTCGAACCAGCGCCCGTTGCCCAGGTTGTTGGCGAACAGCCGGACGAAGGCCGCCATGCGGGGCAGCGCGACGTCGAGGTTCTGCTGGTTCTTCCGCAGGACCGCGGCCACGCCCCGCAGGCTGTCCAGGGCCGGCTTGAGGTTGGCCCGGTTCTCGCGGACCAGCGCGGTGAGCTGCTCGGAGAGCTCGGTCGTGGTGACGAGCAGGCGGTGGATCGCCTCACGCCTGGCCTTGACCTCCTGGAGCACCAGGTCGGCCTCCTTGAGGAAGGCCACCAGGTCCTGGTCACGGCTGGCCAGCACCGCCGTCACGCCGCGGGCGTGCTGCAGGAGCGCCCGCAGCTTCGCGTCGCGGGAGGCGATGGTGGACGACAGTCGGGACAGACCGACGAGCGAGGCCTTGACGTCGGGCGGAGAGGCACGGAAGTCGTCAGCGAGAGTCGAGAACGACCTGGCCAGGAGTGTGGTGTCGACGTCCCCGATGGTGCTGGCGAGCTGCTGGAACGCCGGAGAGATGTCGAAGGGCGCCGACGTGCGCGAGACCGGGATCGGGGTGTCAGGGTCGAGCGTGCCGGGACCGTCCGGCTCCAGCGCGACGTACTTGCGGCCCAGAACTGTCTTGATCTTGATTGCGGCACGCGTCTCGGTCCCGAGGTGAACCCCCTTGACGCGCAGCTTGACTGCGACGTGGTCGCCCTCGAGCGAGATGCCGACGACCTTGCCGACCTTCACGCCGGCGACGCGCACCTCGTCCATCTTCTGCAGCCCGGCGGCCTCGCTGAAGTCAGCCTCGTAGACCTTGCCGCTGCCCACGAAGGGCAGCCGGTCGCTCGCGAAGGCGGCTGCCACCAGCGCGAGGATGACGGCGATGCCGACCGCGCCGATCACGGTCTTGTTCCGCTCGCGGAACGGCGTCACTGGTCGCACCCCCTCACTTCTGGCACCGCGCTGCGCTGTTCACGACCTGCACCCCGTTCACCTGCACGCCGCAGAGGTAGAAGTTGAACCAGCCGCCGTACGTCGCGGTGGCCACGATGCGGTTGAGCTTCTCGGGCAGCCGCTGAAGGACGCCGTCCACCACCGGACCGTTGTCGTCGAGCGTCTTGGCCAAGGTGCGCAGGGAGGCGATGTCGCTGCGCACACCGGGGCGGATGCCCGCGAGCAGCCCGGCGGTCGCGTCGGTGAGGTCGCCGATCCCCGCGATCGACTGACCGATGCTGGTCCGGTCGGCGGCGAAACCGGCGCTGAGCCGGCGCAGCTGCACGATGAGACTGGACAGGTCGGCATCCCGCTGGTCGACGGTGGCGAGCACGGCCGTGAGGTTGTCGACGACGCGTCCGATCACCGCGTCCTTGTCGGCCAGCGAGTTCGTGAGCGACGCCGTCCGCTGGAGCAGGGCGTCGACCGTGCCGCCCTCCCCTTGCAGCGTCTTGACGATCTCGAACGACACGTCGTTGACCGTCTTCGGGTCGAGCGCCTGGAACAGCGGCCGGAAGCCGTTGAACAGCACCGTCAGGTCCAGCGCCGGACGCGTGCGCGACACGGGCACGGTGGCACCGGACTTCATGGTCGCCGTCGAGCCGGTGCCCTCCTCGATGGCGAGGTAGCGCTCGCCGACCAGGTTGCGGTAACGCAGCTGCAGGACGTTGCCCTCGGTGAGGTGCCGATTGCCCTCGAGCTGGAAGGTCACCTCGGCGGTGTCACCCTTCAGGCCGATGCCCTTGACGGTGCCGACCTTGACGCCCGCGATCCGCACCTCGTTGCCGGGCAGCAGCCCGGTGACGTCGGTGAACATGGCGTGGTAGCTCGTCGTCGCGCCGACGCCGAAGTTGCCGATCGTGGCAGCCAGCACGAACGTCAGCATCGAGGTGACCACGATGAAGACGATCAGCTTGACGAGCGCGCCCGTGGTCTTCACGACAGCCCCACCGTGTTCCCTCCCGCGAGCGGTCCGAGGAGCAGGCCGACCACGTCGGGGACCTGCGCCGCCGGGACGTCGAGCAGTGGCGCCGACACGACCGCGAGCGCGGGGTTGGTGGTGAGCAGCCGTGCCTGGGCGCTCTTGGTGGTCGACGTCTGGTAGCCGTCGTCGAAGCGCGCCTCCGGCATGGGGACCTTCGGGTGCGGCAGCCCGTCGCAGTACGGCGCGCGCGCGTCGCGGTACTTCGGCTCCTGGCCCGGCGCGTAGCCACCCTGGTCGAGGATCGCCTCGACAGTGATGTGCAGGCCGGCCTGCTTGCCGCCGAAGGCGTTCTCGAGGATGGGCTCGTAGCTCGACAGGCCCTTGAGGAAACAGGGGTACTCGGGCGCGTACCGCGCGAACAGCCCGAGCACCGGCTCGGAGCTACGGGACAGCCGCACCAGGCTCTGCTCGTTGCGCGCCACGACGGTCTGGGCGGTCTGGGCGAACCCGTCAGTCGAGGTGAGGAACCGCTCGAGCGCGGTCCGCTCGGCCACGATGCTGCGGCTGCTGGCCGCGAGGTTGTCGAGCGTCGTCAGGAGCGTGGGCGACGCGGCCGCGAGGTTGTCGCTCACGGCGCCGAGGTCGGCGAGGTCCTGGCCGATCGTCGGGACCGACGGGTTGAGCCGGCGCAGGTAGGCGCCCGTGCGCACCAGGCTCGTGCCCACCTTGTCGCCCCGGTCGCGCAGCGCCGCCGACAGGGCGTGCAGCGTGAGCGAGAGCTGGTTCGGCCGAAGGTCGCGCAGCAGCGGCAGGATGTCGTCGAGGACCTGCTCGGTCTCGAGCGCCGTCGAGGACCGGTCCTGCGGGATGACGTCGCCGGAGCGCAGGTGTTCGCCTGAGGGCTGCGCTGGCGGCACCAGCTCGACGTACTTCTCGCCGAACAGGGTCTTCGGCAGCAGCTGCGCCTGCACGTTGGCCGGGATCTCCGCGACCTTGCCCGGGTCGAGCGCGAGATCGATCGTCGCGCCGTTGCCGGTGGAGCTGACCTTGCGCACCTCGCCCACGACCAGGCCGCGGAGCTTTACGTCGGCCGGCGCGGAGAGCTGGTTGCCGATGTGGTCGGTCTTCAGCGTCACCTTCACCACGGGGGTGAAGGCCTTCTGGTACAGCAGCACAGTCAGCCAGACGAGCATCGCGAGCACCGCGAGGAACGCGACGCCGGAGATGCGGCGGCGGACCAGCGCGGTGCCGGTGGCGGGAGCGAGGGAGGACACGTCAGCCTGCGATCCGCACCGTCGTCGTCGCGCCCCAGATGGCGAGGCTCAGGAAGAAGTCCACGAGGTTGATGGCCACGATGGCCGTGCGGACCGCGCGGCCCACTGCCACGCCGACGCCCGCCGGACCGCCCGAGGCGTAGTAGCCGTAGTAGCAGTGGATGAGGATGACGATGACCGCGAAGATCATCACCTTGCCGAAGCTGTAGAGCACGTCCACGGGTGGCAGGTACTGGCGGAAGTACTGGTCGTAGGTGCCGGTCGACTGGCCGTAGAAGCCCGTGGTGATCGTGCGGGCCGCGAAGTACGACGACATCAGGCCGATCACGTAGAGCGGGATGACCGCGATGAACCCCGCGATCATCCGCGTGGTCACGAGGAACGGCAGCGACGGGACGCCCATGACCTCGAGGGCGTCGATCTCCTCGGAGATCCGCATGGCGCCGAGCTGCGCCGTGAAGCCGCAACCCACCGTCGCGGACAGCGCGAGGCCCGCCACGAGCGGCGCGATCTCGCGGGTGTTGAAGTACGCCGAGAGGAAGGCCGTGAAGTTGGCGGTGCCGAGCTGGTTGAGCGCGGCGTAGCCCTGCAGACCGACCTCGGTGCCGGTGAAGAAGGTGAGGAACGCGATCACGCCGATGGTGCCGCCCACCATCGCCAGCGCACCCGAACCCAGCGCCACCTCGGCGAGCAGCCGCGCGACCTCGCGCTTGTAGCGCAGGAAGACGCGGTAGGTCCAGCCGAAGGAGCGGCCGTAGAACGAGAGCTGCGCGCCGAGGTCGTCGAGGGACCCGAGCAGGCTGTCGCTCACCCGCCGACCCCAGCGCAGCGGGGCCGCGAGGACGGGAGGCACCGGGGTGCCGGAGCTGACAGCCACCTCAGCCGCCCTTCTGCGGGACGACCTGGAAGTAGATCGCCGTGATGATGAAGTTGGTGAGGAACAGCAGCATGAAGCTGATGATCACGGTCTGGTTCACCGCGTCGCCGACGCCCTTCGGACCGCCCTTGGCGTTGAGGCCCTTGTAGGCGGCCACCAAGGCGGCCAGCATCCCGAAGATCACGGCCTTGAGCTCCCCGACGTACAGGTCGGGCAGCTGGGCGAGGGCGGTGAACGACGCGAGGTAGGCGCCGGGGGTGCCGCCCTGGAGGATCACGTTGAAGAAGTAGCCGCCGAGGACGCCGACCACGGCGACCATGCCGTTGAGGAAGAACGCGACGAGCATCGAGGCGAGCACCCGCGGCACCACGAGGCGCGCCAGCGGCGAGACGCCGAGCACCTCCATCGCGTCGATCTCCTCGCGGATCTTGCGCGAGCCGAGATCGGCGCAGATGGCCGAGCCGCCGGCGCCGGCGATGAGCAGCGCGGTCACGATCGGGCTCGCCTCGCGGACGACACCGAGCACGGCGACGGCGCCCGTGAACGACTGGGCGCCGATCTGCTTGGTGAGGTTGCCGATCTGCAGCGCGAGCACCGCGCCGAACGGGATCGACACCAGCGCCGTGGGCAGGATGCAGACGCTGGCGATGAACCAGGCCTGCTGGATGAACTCCGCGGTCTGGAAGGGGCGCTTGAACAGCCCGCGGAGGACGTCGAGCGACAGCGCGAAGAAGTCTCCGGCCAGCCGGACGGGCGCGAGTGGCTGGATCGTCATCCGGCGGCGTCGCCCGTCGTGCGCGGTGCCGCCTTCTTGGCCGGGGCCTTCTTCGCAGGCGCCTTGCGTGCCGGGGCCTTCTTCTCCGCCGTACGACGGGGGGCAGGTTCCAGCGCCTTCTCGAGCAGCGTCACGTTGCCGCCCTCGGCGCGAGCGGGGCCGCGGCGACCGGCGGCAGGCGCGCCGAAGTCGAGGTCGAGGCCGGGGAACGAGCCGGGGGGCGGCGTCACGCCGTGCTGCTGCAGCCAGGAACCGGGTGGCCGCTGGGTGGCACGGGTCTGGCCGCTGCTCGTGGGCAGCTGCACCGGGATCGGCGGCAGCTCGCCGAGCGCGATGTCCTTCTCCGCCTCGAGCTCGTTGGCGTCCTTCTCCTCGGCCATGCCGATCGGGCCCTGCCGCTGCGCGTTCAGGAACTGGCGCACCACGGGCTCGTTGCTGGACAGCAGCATCTCCCGCGGGCCGAACATCGCGAGGTGCCGGCGGTAGAGCAGGCCGATGTTGTCAGGCACCGTGCGGGCGGTGTTGATGTCGTGCGTGACGATGAGGAAGGTGGCCTGGATCTGGGCGTTGAGGTCGACGATCAGCTGGTTCAGGTACGCGGTGCGCACTGGGTCGAGGCCCGAGTCCGGCTCGTCGAAGAGCAGGATCTGTGGATCGAGGACGAGCGCCCGCGCAAGCCCCGCGCGCTTGCGCATGCCGCCCGAGATCTCGCCGGGGAGCTTCCGCTCCGCACCGGACAGACCGACGATCTCCATCTTGTCGAGCACGATGTCGCGGATCTCGCGCTCGCTCTTGCGGGTGTGCTCGCGCAGCGGGAACGCGATGTTGTCGTACAGGTTCTGCGATCCGAACAGGGCGCCGTCCTGGAACAGCACGCCGAACAGCTTGCGGACCTCGTAGAGCTGCTTCTCACGGACCTTGGTGATGTCCGTGCCGTCGATGAAGATCGACCCGTGCTCCGGCTTGAGCAGCCCGATGAGGGTCTTGAGGAACACCGACTTGCCGGTGCCGGACGGGCCCAGCAGCACGGAGATCTCGCCGGCGGGCAGCGTGAGGGTGACGTCCTCCCAGATGGTCTGCCGACCGAACCGCTTGGTCAGGTGCTCCACGCGGATCTCGACACCCACTGGTCACTCCGCTCCGTCGCCGCTGTCTTGCGTCTGCCTTGCACACACCTGCTGCCGTGTGACCGTACCCACACCGCTCTGTCGAGGATACGGGGGTTTGGGCCGAGAGTGTTGACTCACCGGTAACAAAGCCGCCACACGGGCTTCCTCTCCCCATCGGCAACAACGACGCGGAGTGAAACAGGAAACGCCGACGGGGCGGTCCTCGGTGGGAGGACCGCCCCGCACGGACGTTTCGGGGTGGCCGGCGGAACCGACCGGAGCCCCGTCCTTACTTGACGGTGACCTTGGCGCCGGCGCCCTCGAGGGCCGCCTTGGCCTTGTCCGCGGCCTCCTTGTTGACCTTCTCCAGAACCGGCTTCGGCGCGCCGTCGACGAGGTCCTTGGCCTCCTTCAGGCCGAGGTTCGTCAGCGTGCGCACCTCCTTGATGACCTGGATCTTCTTGTCGCCGGCGTCGTCGAGGATGACGTCGAACTCGTCCTGCTCCGCGGCCTCCTCGGCGGCGGCAGCGCCACCGGCAGCGGCCGGGGCGGCCGCGACGGCAACAGGGGCCGCGGCGGTGACGCCGAAGGTCTCCTCGAACTGCTTCACGAACTCCGAGAGCTCGATCAGCGTCATCTCCTTGAACTGCTCGAGCAGCTCGTCGGTGCTGAGCTTCGCCATGGTGGCGTCTCCTTCTTGTTCTTGCCGGTGTTCCGGGTCCGGCGGATCGGGTGGTGTCGGCCGGAGCCGGTTACTCGGTGGTCTCGTTCTCGGGGGTGGCCTCGGCGGCCGGGTCAACGGCAGCCTCGGCAGGGGCCTCGTCCGCCGGGGCCTCGGCCTCGGCTGCGGGGGCCTCCTCGGCGGCGGGCGCCGGCGTACCGGCACCTCCCGCGAGGACGCTCGGGTCGGCCTGCGCCTTCGCCTCGAGGGCGCCCACCGCGCGGGCGGCCTGCGAGAGCGGGGCGGCGAACAGGTAGACGGCCTGGGTGAGGGAGGCCTTCATCGCGCCGGCGAGCTTGGCGAGCAGGACCTCGCGCGACTCGAGGTCGGCGAGCTTCTTGATCTCGTCGGCCGTGAGCGCCTTGCCGTCCATGACGCCGCCCTTGACGACCAGCGCCGGATTGGCCTTGGCGAAGTCGCGCAGGCTCTTGGCGGCGTTGACCGGGTCGCCCTTGACGAAGGCGACGGCGGTCGGGCCGGCGAGCAGCGCCTCGAGGCCGGACAGCCCCGCCCGCTCGGCGGCGAGCTTCGTGAGGGTGTTCTTCACGACGGAGTACGTCGTGTCGGCGCCCAACGTGCGACGGAGCTCCTTGAGCTGCTTGACCGTGAGGCCGCGGTACTCGGTGAGCACGGCGGCCGACGAGGCCTGGAAGCTCTCGGTCAGCTCGTCGACGGACTCGCCCTTGTCGGGGCGCACGGTGGCCCGCTTGTGCGTGACCGTGTCCATGGGGTTCCTCTCGTTCGGGGGCCCGAGGACGCCGGTCGGGTGCCCGTCACGAGAGACGCCCCGGCGCAGAGGCGCACGGGGCGTGGGGCCCGCACCTGCGCCATCGGCACGGTGCGGCCTGTCCGTCGTACACGCCTGCGCGGGTCGCCCGCCGGAGCGGGACCTTCTGCCTCTCGGGTGACCTCGAGGCGACCAGCGGTCTTGGGCTGTCGTTCAGGCTAGCAGCCCCGCGGCTCAGACCTCGGCGGTCTCGTCGAGCAGGTTGCGGGTCTTGTTCGGGTCGACCTGGATGCCGGGCCCCATGGTCGTCGTGAAGACGACCTTCTTGAGGTACTTGCCCTTCGCTGTGGCCGGCTTCGCGCGGTTGATCTCGTCGAGGGCGGCGGCGTAGTTCTCGACCAGCTTGGCCTCGTCGAAGGAGGCCTTGCCGATGACCAGGTGCAGGTTGGCCTGCTTGTCCACGCGGAAGTTGACCTTGCCGCCCTTGATGTCGTTGACGGCCTTCGTCACGTCGGCCGTCACCGTGCCGGTCTTCGGGTTCGGCATCAGACCACGGGGACCGAGGACGCGGGCCACCTTGCCGACCTTGCCCATCATGTCGGGCGTCGCCACGGCGGCGTCGAAGTCGACCCAGCCGCCGGCCACCCGGTCGATGAGCTCGTCGGCGCCGACCTCGTCCGCACCGGCGGCCTGGGCCTCGAGGGCCTTGTCGCCCTGCGCGAAGACGATCACGCGCGCCGTCTTGCCGGTGCCGTGCGGCAGGTTCACCGTGCCGCGGACCATCTGGTCGGCCTTGCGCGGGTCGACGCCCAGCCGCATCGCGACCTCGACGGTGGCGTCGTACTTGGTGGTGCTGGTCTCCTTCGCGAGGCGGGCCGCCTCGAGCGGGGAGTAGATCTTGTCCTGGTCGACCTTGGCGGCCGCGGCGTTGTAGGCCTTGCTGCGCTTCATGGTGGTGCCTTCCTGCTCAGCGTGAGCAGTCGTGGTGCTGACGGGAACCGGGCCTTCCGGTCCCTCCCACGGGTGGGACTTACTCGGAGACCGTGATGCCCATCTGGCGGGCGGTGCCCTCGATGATCTTCGCGGCGGCCTCGACGTCGTTCGCGTTGAGGTCGGGCATCTTGGTCGTGGCGATCTCGCGGACCTGCGCGCCCGTGATGGTGCCGACCTTGACCTTGTGCGGCGTCGACGAGCCCTTCTCGAGGCCGGCGGCCTTGAGGATCATGCGGGCGGCCGGCGGGGTCTTGGTCACAAACGTGAACGAGCGGTCCTCGTACACCGTGATCTCGACCGGCACGATGTCGCCACGCTGCGCCTCGGTGGCGGCGTTGTAGGCCTTGCAGAACTCCATGATGTTCACGCCGTGCTGGCCGAGGGCGGGACCCACCGGCGGAGCGGGCGTGGCAGCGCCGGCCTTGATCTGGAGCTTGATGTAGCCGGCGATCTTCTTCTTGGGAGGCATGGTTCTTTCCTGGATGCGGACGGCGCGGGCTAGAGCTTCGCGACCTGGTTGAAGGACAGCTCGACCGGCGTCTCGCGGCCGAAGATCGACACCAGCACCTTGAGCTTCTGGCTGTCGAGGTTGATCTCGTTGATCGTCGCCGGCAGGGTCGCGAACGGCCCGTCGGTGACCTGGATGGACTCGCCGACCTCGAAGTCGACGGCCTTCTGGGCCACCACGACCTTCTTCTTGGGCGGGGCGATCATGGCGACGACCTCGTCCACGGACAGAGGCGTCGGGCGCGAGGTCTGGCCGACGAAGCCGGTGACCCCGGGGGTGTTGCGAACTGCGGACCACGACTCGTCGGTCAGGTCCATCCGGACGAACAGGTAGCCGGGCAGCTTCTTCTGCGTGACCTGCTTTTTCTGCCCGCCCTTGATCACGGTGACCTCCTCCTGAGGCACCTCGATCTGGAAGATGTAGTCCTCCATGTTGAGCGAGGAGATGCGGCTCTCGAGGTTGGTCTTCACCTTGTTCTCGTAGCCCGCGTAGGAGTGCACGACGTACCAGTCGCCCGGCAGCCCGGTGAGGGCAGCGCGCAGCTCGTCAGCGGGGTCGGCCGGCTCAGCTGTCTCGACGGGCCCCGCGGCCTGCGTGCTGTGAGCGACGGCGGCAGCCTCAGCCGGCTCGGCCTGCTCGACCACCGCCTCGGGCGCCGGCGCCTCGTCGACCCGCTCGGGCAGGTCGAACTCCTGCACGGCCTCGGTCGGCTCGCTCTGCTCCGGCACGCTCACGTCCTGTCCTGGCTGCTCGGTCATGTCACTGCTGTCCACGTTCTCGCGGTCCACGTCGAAGTCCACGTCCGCTACTTCCCGAACACCTGGAGCACGGCCTTCGTGAACGCGAAGTCGAACACGGCCACGATCGCGACCATGACGGCCACGAACACGAGCACCACGCTGGTGTAGGTCACGAGCTCCTGGCGCGTCGGCCAGATGACCTTGCGCAGCTCGGCGACGACCTGGCGGACGTACGTCGAGGTGCGGGCGACCGGATTGGGACGGGGCTCCTTCTTCTTGGGGCCGCGGGCGTCGTCGCCACGGGCCGCGGTCGCGGTCCCTGCGCTCTCGCTCACTGCTGTCCTCGTCTCGGTCGGCTGCTCGTGCTGGTCGGGGGTGCTGCGGTCCTGCAGGGGTGACAGGAGTCGAACCTGCGACATCCGGTTTTGGAGACCGGCGCTCTGGCCATCTGAGCTACACCCCTAGGCGCCACCGGCTCGTCGTCCGGTGCGCGGGGCGCGCCGGAGGGACGGGCGTCGGGCCCCAGACCTGTCCAGTGTAGGGGAGGCGAGCAGGAGGAGCGAGATGACGGCAGTCATCGAGCGACGGGCGAGCGGGACACACCGATCAGGAGGAGCGAGGTGACGGCAGGCAACGAGCGAGCCCGCCCCGACCGGCAAGGCGTTTGTGGGCACCTGCGAGCATGGGCGCATGACTTCGAGCGCCCCCGGTCCGGCCCGTCGCGTCTCTGTCCGCATCGGCAGCATCGCCGAATCCGCGACCCTCGCCGTGGACGCCAAGGCGAAGGCGAAGAAGGCCGCCGGCGAGGACGTGGTCGGCTTCGGCGCGGGCGAGCCCGACTTCCCGACGCCTCCGGCGATCGTGGCGGCGGCCGTCGCTGCGTGCAGCGACCCGGCCAACCACCGCTACACCCCTGCGGGCGGATTGCCCGAGCTCAAGGCCGCGATCGCGGCGAAGACCAAGCGCGACAGCGGCTACGACGTCGACGCCTCCCAGGTGCTCGTGACCAACGGCGGCAAGCAGGCGGTGTACGAGGCGTTCGCGACCCTGCTCGATCCGGGCGACGAGGTGCTGCTGCCCGCGCCGTACTGGACGACGTACCCGGAGGCGATCAAGCTCGCGGGCGGCGTACCCGTCGACGTGGTCACGACGGAGGAGCAGGGCTACCGCGTCACCGTCGAGCAGCTCGAGGCCGCGCGCACCGAGCACACCAAGGTGCTGCTGTGGTGCTCGCCGTCCAACCCGACCGGTGCGGTCGCCTCGCCCGAGGAGGTGGAGGCGGTCGGCCGCTGGGCGCTCGAGCACGGCATCTGGGTGGTGGCGGACGAGATCTACGAGCACCTGGTGTACGGCGACGCCGAGCACGTCTCGATGCCCGTGGTCGTCCCGGAGCTGGCCGACCAGTGCGTCGTGGTGAACGGCGTCGCGAAGACGTACGCCATGACGGGCTGGCGCGTGGGCTGGCTCATCGGCCCGGCCGACGTCGTCAAGGCGGCCACGAACCTGCAGTCGCACGCCACCTCGAACGTCAGCAACGTGGCCCAGCGGGCGGCCCTCGCGGCGGTCAGCGGCGATCTGGAGGCGGTGGCCGAGATGCGCACCGCGTTCGACCGGCGCCGGCAGACCATGGTGCGGATGCTGCGCGAGATCCCCGGCGTCGCGTGCCCGGAGCCGCAGGGCGCGTTCTACGCCTACCCGTCGGTGAAGGGCCTGATCGGCAAGACGCTGCGGGGCACCACGGTCACGTCCTCGGCCCAGCTGGCGGAGCTGGTGCTCGACGAGGCGGGCGTCGCCGTCGTACCGGGTGAGGCCTTCGGCACCCCCGGGTACTTCCGGCTCTCGTACGCGCTCGGCGACGAGGACCTCGAGAAGGGCGTCAGCCGGCTGGCAGCGCTGCTGTCGGAAGCGCAGTAGCGACGAGCGTGGCGAGCCGGCGACTCACGTCGTCGGCGCGCTCCAGCTGCAGCATGTGCCCGCAGCCCGGGTAGACGACGAGCTCGGCGTGCGGCACCGCCTGCGCGAGCGCCCGGCTGTGGGCGAGCGGGGTGAGGCGGTCGCGGTCGCCGACGGCGACGAGCACGGGCACCTGGGCGAGGTGGGCCAGCGCGTGCGTGCGGTCGTGGTCGCCGAAGGTGGCGTGGAAGTGCGCCGCCGTCGCCGCGGGCGTGGCCGCGAGCGCCGCGCAGGTACGCCGGACGTCCTGCCGCCGCGCCTCGGTGCCGAACAGCAGCCGGCGCATCCCCGGGTACGGCGGCTTGGCGCGCCCCCGCTCGACGCGCCGCAGCGCCCAGGCCCGGACGTGAGGCAGCGCCCGGTGCGTGAGAGCAGCGAGACGCGGGTGCAACCCGAAGTCGATCTCCGCCATGCCCGCGGCCGAGGTCCCGAGCAGGGCGACCGCCCGGACGCGGTCACCGACCAGGTGCGGGTGCTGCTCGACGAACGACATGATCGCCATGCCGCCCATGGAGTGTCCGGCGAGGACGGCTGGCCCCGGCGCGACCTGCTCCAGCACGCGGTGCAGGTCGCTGCCGAGCTGGTGGATCGACGCCCGCTCGGCCGCCGTCGGGCCGGACCGGCCGTGGCCGCGGTGGTCGTAGGTCACCACCCGCAGGTCGGGGCGACGCTCGAGCAGCGCGTGCACCTGGCGCGCCCACAGCCGCTGCGAGAGCTCGTACCCGTGCAGCAGCACGACAGTGGCGTCCGCGTCCTCCGGCCCGTGCACCTCGGCGTGCAGCGGCACGCCGTCCTCGGTCTCCACCGTGGTCGGCCGCCCCTCGAGCACGGGCCAGTCCATCGCACCTCCATCGTGACAACAGTCAACGTCACAATGGTGACACAGACCCTCGCTGATCAGCCGGTACGGCGGGCCGGCTGGCGGTGTGCGGCCAGCGCCTCCTGAGCCACCGCGTAGCCGTGCGCCATCAACCGCGCGGTCTGCGAGAAGTCACGCATCTCGAGCGGCCCGATGTCGGGCCGGCGCAGCCGCACCACCTGCTGGTCGGGCCGCAGCCCGCTCACCGGGCGGTCCAGCTGCTGGCGGCTGATGGCGAACGACTGCAGCAGCACGTCCAGCGCGGTCATCCGGTTGCCCTTGCGTCCGAGCCCGCCCCCGGTCACGTCGAGCACCCATACCCGCGTCGCGCCCAGCTCCAGCGCCCGCTCGACCGGCACCGGGGCGGTGACGCCGCCGTCCACGTGCAGCGTGTCGCCGAGCCGTACCGGCGGGAACAGCGCGGGCAGGCACGCGCTCGCGCTGAGCACCTGCACCGGGTCCCCGCTGCTCCACCACGCCGGCTGGGCGCGCTCGAGGTCGGTGGTCACGACGTGGCACGGGATCGCCGTCTCGCCGAGGTCGGCCAGCGGCACCCAGGCCCGGACCAGCGCCCGGAGCGCGTCAGCCTCGTAGAGGTGGTCGTCCCGTCGTACGGCGTGCAGGAGCGCCCGGCCCTTGCCGAACACGTCCTCGCGCGTGAGCCCGCGCCAGATGTCCTCGAGCCGGCCGAGCCGCTCGAGGGTCGGCTCGACGGCGAAGAAGGCGGCGTTGAGGGCGCCCACGGAGCAGCCGATGAGGACGTCCGGGCGGATGCCGGCCTCCAGGAGAGCTCGCAGCGAGCCGACCTGCGCGGCGCCGAGCGACCCGCCTCCGGACAGCACAAAGGCCTCCCGGGGGCGACCGCCGCCACGTCCCTGCCCGGCGCGGCGGTGGCGCAGCGGGAGCGGCAGCGAGAGCGACATGAGGGCCTCCGGGTCGTACCCGGACCTCATCGTCGTGAGGCGGGACCTGGCTGTCGCCCGTTCAGGTGGCGAGCACCCGATCAGGTGAGGCGGACGACCGCCTTTGCCCCCATCAGCACCTTGTTACCCTCGACCGTGGCGGTGAGGCCGACCACGACCGTGCCGTCGTCATTCTTCTCCTCGACGACGCCGGCGACCGAAAGGGTCGCGCCCTGGTCGTCGTCGGGCACGACCACCGGGGCCGAGAAACGCACGCCGTACGACACGACCTTGCCGGGGTCGCCGACCCAGTCGGTGACGACCCGGCCGGCCGTCGCCATGGTGAGCATGCCGTGCGCGATCACGTTGGGCAGGCCGACGGCGGTGGCGAGCCGCTCGTTCCAGTGGATGACGTTGTAGTCACCGCTGGCGCCGGCGTAGCGCACCAGGTTGGGGCGCTGGATGACGAACTCCTGGGCGGGCAGCTGGGTGCCGACCTCGACCTCGGCGAACGCGGGCACCTCAGGCCTCCTTCGGCGCGGCGGTGCCGCGGCTGACGATGGTGTTCGTGACGGTCGCGACCGGGGCGCCGTTCGCGGTGACCTCGGTGACGAGCGTCATCAGCTCGTTGCGGCCGGCGTCACGCATGTCGGCGATCCGCACCTCGCTGTCGAGCACGTCCCCGGCGTACACCGGCCGGTGGAACGCGAACGTCTCCTCGCCGTGCACGACCATCTCGAAGCGCAGCCCCAGCGCGGGGTCCTGGAAGAAGCCGCCGCCGGCGTCGGAGCCCGCCGAGCCCGCGGTGATGAGGAACGTCGGGGGCGCGACGAGGTCCGGGTGGCCGAGGGCCTTCGCCGCCTCGACGTCGTGGTACGCCGGGTTGGTGTCGCCGATCGCCGTCGCGAACCGCCGGATGTCGTTGCGGGTGACCTCGAAGGGCTCCTTCGACCGCACGCTGCGGCCGATGAAGTCGCGGTTCAGGGGCATGGCCGTCCTCTCGCTCCAGGCTGTCGCGAGGCTACCCCAGCGCTAGAACACGTTCTTGCTCCGGTACGACGAAGGCCGGCGCCTCGTGAAGAGGGCCGGCCTTCTCGGGGCGGGACGCTGGTCAGCGCGTCTCCTTGTGCTCCGTGTGCTTGCGGCAGTTCGGGCAGAACTTGTTCAGGTCGAGCCGGTCGGGGTCGTTGCGCCGGTTCTTCTTCGTGATGTAGTTCCGGTGCTTGCACACCTGGCAGGCCAGCGTGATCTTCGGACGGACGTCGGTGGCGGCCATGCGGAGGTGCCTGCACTTTCGTTGTCAGGAGTACTGCGTGATCAGGGAACGACGGCGTGTCGGTGCTGGACAAGGTTACCGGACGCCCGTCCGAGGCTGGTAGCGACGACCGGACTTGAACCGGTGACACAACGATTATGAGTCGTTTGCTCTACCGACTGAGCTACGCCGCCGGGTGGTGGTGCGGCTCCCCCGAGGGAGGAGCTGGAGCCCCTTTACGGAATCGAACCGTAGACCTTCTCCTTACCATGGAGACGCTCTGCCGACTGAGCTAAAGGGGCGGCGAACGAGGGGAGAGCCTACACGATCCCCACGCCGGCCCCGGGGCCGATGCCTGGACGCGAGACGGCCCCGAGCCCGGGGCTCGGGGCCGCTGCGCACGGGTGGCGGGTGAAGGGTTCGAACCTTCGTAGGCTGAGCCGACGGATTTACAGTCCGCTCCCATTGACCACTCGGGCAACCCGCCTTGGTGTGCGGAGCAACGATAGCAAGGAGCCGCAGGTGGCCGACTCGTCGTTCGACATCGTCAGCAAGGTCGACCGGCAGGAGGTGGACAACGCGCTGAACCAGGCCGCCAAGGAGGCGGCCACGCGCTACGACTTCAAGGGCACCGGGGCGGAGATCGCCTGGTCCGGCGAGAGCATCCTGCTCAAGGCCGAGAGCGAGGAGCGGGTCCGCGCCCTGCTCGACGTGTTCAAGGAGAAGCTCGTCAAGCGCCAGATCTCGCTGAAGACGCTGGACGCCGGCGAGCCGCAGGCCTCGGGCAAGGAGTACCGGATCACGGCCAAGGTGTCGGAGGGCATCAGCCAGGACAACGCCAAGAAGGTGTCGAAGGTGATCCGCGACGAGGGCCCCAAGGGCGTGCAGGCTCAGGTCCAGGGCGATCAGCTGCGCGTCTCGGCCAAGGAGAAGGACGACCTGCAGGCGGTCATCAGCCTGCTCAAGGGCAAGGACTTCGACTTCGCCCTGCAGTTCACGAACTACCGCTGACGTCCGGTGATCGTGGTGAACCTGGCCCACCGCTGGGTGGTGCCAGGCTCCCACGATCACGGGGGTGCGGGGCCGCGCGGCGGCTCGGTCACGGCGGCGCCACGAACACAGCGCCGGAGAGCACGGCGCCGGACAGCACGGGGCCGACACCTTCGGGGGGAGCGAAGGCGCCGGCCGTCCGGGCGACCCGGCCTAGCGGTACTCGACCGCCATGGCCTCGAGCCGTGCGATGCGCTCCGCCATCGGCGGGTGGGTGCTGAACAGCTTCGCCATCTGTCCCGGCCGGAACGGGTTCGCGATCATCAGCGCGCTCGTCGGAGCCAGCCGCGGGTCCTCGACGAGCGGCCGGGCCTTGACCCCCAGCTCGAGCTTGCGCAAGGCCGAGGCGAGCCCGAGCGGGTCGCCGCTGATCTCCGCGCCGCTCTGGTCGGCCTGGTACTCCCGGCTACGGCTGATCCCCATCTGCACGAGCCCTGCGG